>DASQFK010000154.1:0-4822 GCA_035633175.1 Methylotenera sp. | reverse complement strand
AAAAACCGAATTCCTCACCAAATACTGCGAATATGAAGTCAGTAGTACGCTCAGGTAAGAAGTCCAGTTGCGTTTGCGTGCCTTGGAGCCAGCCTTTACCAGCAGTTCCTCCAGAACCTAAGGCAATGATAGCTTGTATAGTATGGTAGCCTGCACCTAATGGATCTTGTGTTGGATCCAGCAAGATTTCGATGCGCCGCCGCTGGTAACCATGCAACATAGACCATAATATTGGCGTAGATGCGGCAAAGGCTATTGCGCCTCCAACTAGCAGTTTCCAGCTCAAGCCCGCCAAAAATAACACATAAAACCCCGATGCAGTAATCAACAAGCCAGTACCTAAATCTGGTTGTTTAATGATTAAAGCTGCAGGCACTAATAATAGTAATCCGCCGATTATAAAGTCAGCCGTTTTCGCATGGCCTTCTCGTTTAGAAAAGTACCATGCAAGCATCATCGGCATAGCAATACGCATGATTTCTGAGGGTTGGATTTGTGTAATACCTATATTTAGCCAGCGTCTTGCACCATGACTAATCGTACCGAATAATGCAACAGCAATTAATAACAATACACCAAATGTGTAAAGTGGCAGTGCAATACGCTCAAGCTGATTAGGCGGGATATTTGCCGCCACCCACATCACGCTTAATGCCACGATAATGTTAATACCCTGACCATATATACGCGATAAACTTTGGCCAGACGCACTGTAAAGAACAAATAAACCAACCAGTAATGTAAAAAACAAGCATGCCATTAAGAATGAGTCTATATGCTTAAACAAATGCTGGAATAATTTGCTAATCATGTAATTCTTCTTCAGGTTTCAAGGTTGGTCCAGCAGCATCAGAAGAGGGTTTAACAGCTTTTTTCTCAGCCTCAGGTGTAAGGACGGCAGGCGCTGGTATTTTGCCTAATAAATAATAGTCCATTACTTTCCTGGCAATCGGGCCGGCAGTAGAGCCGCCATGCTCACCATTTTCAACGATGATCGCTAATGCAATGGTAGGGTCTTCTGCAGGTGCGTAAGCCACGAATAGCGCATGATCGCGATGGCGTTCATTGATGGTGCTGGCATTATATTTTTCGTTCTGTTTTATGCCAATCACTTGCGCTGTGCCTGTTTTTGCTGCGATGCTATAACCTGCATTGGCACCGACACTTGCCGCCGTACCACCTGGTAGCGTCACCCCTATCATACCGTTTTTTACTATCTCAACATTTTCCGGATTGAGGGTGATTCTATCCTGCACTACAGCTGGTACCATCTGGCTTTCCCCGGTGAGCGCTTTTTGAATCTGCTTGACCAAATGCGGTTTCATGGCCACACCGTTGTTGGCTAAAATTGACGTCGCTTGCGCTAGCTGAAGCGGTGTCACTAAAGTATAGCCTTGTCCGATACCAACAATCACTGTTTCCCCAGGGTACCAAGGTTGTTTAAATCGGCGTTTTTTCCATTCCGGGGTTGGCAGTAATCCTACTATTTCACCTTGAATATCGATGTCGGCTTTTCTACCAAAACCAAAGTGGCGCACAAAAGAGGTTAAGTTTTCTATTCCTAGCTCCATTGCTAAACCATAAAAAAATGTATCACAAGAAATTGTAATCGCACGCTGCATATCAACCACACCGTGCCCACCTGGCTTCCAATCCCTGTACCGGTGTGACTTGTTAGGCAGGGTAAAGTAACCAGGATCTTGTATAGAGTAAGGAGGTGTGCGCTTGCCAGCTTCTAGACCAGCTAAAGCTACAAAGGGTTTGAAAGTAGAGCCTGGCGGATAAATGCCGCGTAAGGGACGGTTGATAAGCGGTTTATCAATAGACTCGTTGAGTAATTTCCAGTTTTCAACATCAATGCCATCGACGAATAGATTAGGATCAAATGACGGTAAGCTCACATAGCTTAACACCTCACCAGTTTTGGGGTTAATCGCTACCATTGCACCACGATATGCACCAAATGCGGTTTCAGCAATTTCTTGTAATTTACTATCTATCGACAATATAAGATTATCGCCTGGTGATGGTGCGGTGCTAGTGAGCACGCGTACCGCGTGGCCATCGGCATCAATCTCTACTTGCTGAAAACCAGTGACGCCATGCAAATTAGACTCATAAAACTGTTCTATACCACTTTTACCAATATGATCAGACCCTTTGTAATTAGAAAGCGCGCCAGTGGTTTCAAGCCTTGTTAAATCTTTATCATTAATTCTTCCAATATAACCCACCATATGCGCAGCCCGCTTGCCCTGCGGATAGTGTCTAAATAACCGGGATTTTATTTCCACCCCCGGAAAGCGATAATGATTTACGGCAAATTTTGCAGCTTCAATTTCATTCAGGTGAGTACGAATCGGTATGCTTTCAAAGCTATGACTTTGCTCACGAAATTTCTTAAAGCGTTTACGATCCAACGAGCTGATTTCAACCAGTTGGCTTACTTCAGCAATAGTTGCTTCAAGGTTTTTTACTTTGGCGGGCGTAATTTCTAGAGTATAGACAAAAAAGTTATGCGCTAGCACTACCCCGTTTCTATCAAGTATCAAGCCTCGATTAGGGACAACAGGTACCAGTGAGATACGGTTGTTTTCGGCTAGAGTTTGATAATGATCATATTGCGTGATTTGCAAATAGAAAAAACGCGAGGCAAGTAAGCCAAACATGCCCAATACTACAACAGCAGCAAAGCCTAACCTGAGCTTAAAGTAATACTGTTCATGTTGATAGTTTTTTAGTTCACGCATTTTAGATTTCAGCGTTGATAAGATTTAAATACTGCAAGACTAAGCCCCACGTGAACGACCGCCCGTATTTAATCCTAAAGTGACCGCAATCATCCAAATTAAAACGCCAGTAATGCTGGGCATAAAATAAGACCAGCCTAGCCATTCCGCACCCGAGAAGGTTTTGAGTATAAGTAATATGATTTGTGAAGTAAGGAGCAGTAAAAATACATAAAAAATTTGCTGTGTGCCGTTAAACAAGACTAATCTACGTTGATAGATCGCTGCAAAAAAGGCAGTGACAGTATAAGCCAGTGCATATTGACCAAAAACGCCTCCGCTTGCTAAATCCATCAATAAGCCTACTAACCATGCAGTGCCGATATTGCATAAATTAGGTGCGCGTATCAACCAAAATATGATGACAAGCAGCAAGAAGTCGGGACGTAGCGTGAGTGCAAGGCCAGACCATGGCAACAACAAGCAAAGCAGTGCCAAAAATAACGAAAAGTAAATAGATTTGAGCTTACTGGGGTGCATGCGGTTTGCTCGTGGTATTTGGTTGCGGGTTTTCTGGTAATTTGATTGCTGGTTTTATTAATGATGTAGTTGCTGAATTTGTCTGCGGGATTGCTATTGTGCTTGTTTCTACGCTGGTTGTTGTTGATGGTCTTGCTATTAACTTTTCCTGTGTTTTTACTGTTGTTTTTTCAGGTATAGTCGATGGTGATTTGGTGTCTAGATCTGCATTGGGTTGACTATTCAAGGCATCTTTAGGCAATATTTCAACGCGTGGAATACTGACCAAAAGTACTTGTCTGTGGTTTTCTACTCCACCAGTAGGTACGCAAACAATATGTGCAAAAGGTGAATCAGCTGTGATTTCGATTTGTGAAACTTTTGCTACAGCAAGGCCAGCTGGGTAAATACCATCTATGCCCGATGTGACCAAAGTGTCGCCACGGCGAATGTCTACATTGGCGGGTAAATAGGGTAAATCTAACGTGCTGTCTCGGCCATGGCCAAAAGCAATAGCACGTAAGCCGTTACGTTCAATTTGTATGGGAATTGCTAGTGATTTGTCGGTAATCAACGTTACTTCACTACTAGATGGATAGACGCGCGTTACTTGCCCAATTACGCCTGTTGCATCAACCACGGCTTCACCAGCAGAAATATGGTGTTTTTCACCGCGATTCACAATCACTTTTTTGGTAAATGGATCGCGACCCACGTGCATAATTTCACCTAAAACGCTGCTTTCCACTAAGGCTTGATGGGTTTGTAGTAATTCACGTAGATGTTTGTTTTCAAGTGCTAAGGTATTGAGTCTTTGTAGGTCAATATTTCGTTTAAGTGCTTGTTGCTTTAGTTGTTGGTTTTCATTGAGTAGATGATGATGTGTGGAAAAATATTCGCTCGTAGCGTTATAAAGTTGTATTGGCGTATTGGCTAACACCTGCAATGGGTGCAATGCAGTCACTAGATTTTGTCGCAGGCTGCCCAAGTATTGCAGTCGGGAGTCTGTTGCCATCAGCGTCATTGATAAAGCCGAAAAAAACACTAAGCGCGCAAATGCGCTGGGGCCGCGTGCAAAGAATGCTGGGGCTTGTTGTTGCTCTAGTTTATGATTAAAGCCGCGTGCCATTAGTTAACTATATTCAATATTGCTCTGTTAGATGATGAACCGCTTAATTGATAATTCATTGTAATCGTAATCAGACGTATTCAGTCTTTAACTAAAGGTTGATATGTAAATTAGGCCGTATGAAACGGCCTAATATTAACAGTTGCATATTAAGTAATATCAAATCCGTTTAGTTGACCAAATATAGATTAACGTATTAAACTGCTAGATATCAATTAGCAGTATTTATTCGTAAGCAAAGATACTGCCTAATTTATCCATTTCTTCTAAAGCCTGGCCACAGCCACGTGCCACGCAAGTGAGTGGATCTTCTGCAACAATCACTGGTAAACCAGTTTCTTCTACCAACAATCTATCTAAATCACGCAACAATGCACCACCACCAGTAAGTACCATGCCTTTTTCGGCAATGTCAGCACCCAATTCAGGCGGCGTTTGTTCTAAT
>DASQFK010000153.1:0-9762 GCA_035633175.1 Methylotenera sp. | reverse complement strand
CCATTTGTGAAATATCTTTTAATTCATCCGCATGTGCCGTAGAGAGCATCAAGCCTGCTGATAATATAGCCCCTCCCAGAATCAAACCAAACTTTGTTTTAGACATGGTGAGGGACAGCCCCTAAATTATTCATTGTGATATACTTTTTTGGTAAATGAAACAAATTGCAATTCTATCAATAGCCTAGCTAACGTCCAATAGCTCATTTAAGTTTAAGCCAATTATTTCGTCATAATTAACAACTTTAAGTCTAATTTTGAGTAACATTCAATAATAACTATCGCTTAAACTATTTTCAAAATTCCGAATTAAACTTCAAATCAATATTTTATGTTAAAAATTTATAATACCCTTGCCCGCGAAAAGCAGGTGTTCACGCCAATTGTTGCAGGCAAAGTGAGTATGTATGTTTGCGGTATGACCGTATATGACTACTGCCATTTAGGTCACGCCCGTGTGATGGTCGTATTCGATATGGTCAGTCGCTGGATTCGCAAATCCGGTTATGAGGTGACATATGTGCGCAATATCACGGATATTGATGACAAAATCATCAAACGTGCCCATGAAAACAATGAAACGATTCATCAGTTAACTCAACGGTTTATTGATGCGATGGATGAGGACTCCGCTAAATTAGGCGTGATACGCCCTGATATAGAGCCAAAAGCGACGGAGTTTATTGATGGCATGATTAACATGATTGCTGCCTTGATTGACAAAGGGTTTGCTTATGCCGCTTCCAATGGTGATGTGTACTATTCTGTTAATAATTTTGAAGGCTATGGCAAGTTATCTGGCAAATCGCTTGAAGACTTACGGGCCGGTGAGCGGGTAGAAGTCGATACGCACAAAAAAGACGCGATGGATTTTGTATTATGGAAAGCTGCAAAGCCGAATGAACCCAGTTGGGATTCACCTTGGGGTAAAGGCAGGCCTGGATGGCATATTGAATGTTCAGCCATGAGCGCACACCATCTCGGTCAGCATTTTGATATTCATGGAGGCGGGCAGGACTTGCAATTTCCGCATCACGAAAATGAAATCGCGCAATCTGAAGCGGCACACAGCCATGATGGCAAAACCTGTCAAATGGTAAATTACTGGATGCATAACGGTTTTGTACGTGTGGATGATGAGAAAATGTCTAAATCATTAGGCAATTTTTTTACAATTCGCACAGTATTGGAAAAGTACGATGCGGAAGTGGTGCGATTTTTTATCTTACGCGCGCATTATCGTAGCCCATTGAATTATTCTGATAAGCATTTAGATGATGCGAAGTCAGCACTTACTCGCTTATATACTGCGTTACGAGGCTATTCAACTACTGATTCAACTGTAGACTGGCAGCATCCACAAGCGGCACGTTTTAAAGTTGCTATGGATGATGACTTCAATACCCCTGAAGCAATGGCGGTACTGTTTGATTTGGCGAATGAGGTTAATAAAACTAAAGCTGTAGCAACAGCTAATTTGTTAAAAAGCCTAGCTAAGGTTATTGGTTTGTTGCAGCGTAACCCAAGTGAGTATTTACAAGGTGCACCTCAAATATTAGAACCAGCACTTTTCGTTAATGATCATACATTCCATCCAGCTAAATTAACCTCAGGGTCTGCAGGCTTTGAAATCGACGAGCTGATTGTTTTAAGAGATGAGGCAAAAAAAGCCAAAAACTTTGCTGAAGCTGACCGCATCCGCAAAGAGCTTGCTGACGCTGGTATTATCTTAGAAGACTTGCCACAAGGTACAACTTGGCGTCGCGCTTAATAAAAATTATAAATATCAAATAGGAAATTAATCTATGCCTGTTAATTTAACTGCGCCTGCCGCACATACATTATTGCCAATCAAAGGAGTTAAGCTCGGTTTTGCCGAAGCCTATGTGCGTAAGCCGAACCGTAAGGATGTGCTGGTCATTACAGTTTCGGAAGGGACTAGTGTTTCAGGGGTATTTACTAAGAACCAATTTTGCGCCGCGCCAGTATTGCTATGTAAAGAGCATTTAGCGAGCGATCAACCTATACGCGCTTTACTAGTGAATACAGGGTGTGCCAATGCTGGTACGGGTGAAGATGGGCTGCAGCGTGCGATATTCACTTGTGAGGCGCTTGCTGCAGCATTGGAAATTCAGCCGCAACAAGTACTGCCGTTTTCAACCGGTGTGATTTTAGAGCCGTTGCCTGCAGATAAGGTGATTGCAGGTTTACCTGCTGCAATCGCTAATCTAAAGGAAGACAATTGGCTGAATGCAGCCGAAGCGATTATGACCACTGATATTGTCGCCAAAGGTACTTCGCGACAAATCATATTGTCGGGCCAGCAAGTGACTGTGACTGGAATTTCTAAAGGTTCTGGCATGATACATCCCAATATGGCGACCATGCTCGGCTACATTGCGACTGATGCTGCAATCAGCCAGAGTGCACTTGATGAAATGATTCAAGATGTGGTGAATGCATCATTTAATTGCATTACTGTGGATGGCGACACCTCGACTAATGACTCATTGATTTTAATGGCGACTGGTCAAGCGAAAAATGCTGAGATTGAAACAAGTTCTAGTGACTATTTGGCGATTAAAAATCTAATCACTGAAGTTGCAGTCGAATTGGCGCAAGCCATTGTGCGCGATGGCGAAGGTGCAACAAAATTCATGACGGTGAAAATTGAAGGCGGTCGGGATGAAGCGGAGTGCCGCAAAGTGGCGTATGCGATTGCGCATTCACCGTTGATCAAAACCGCATTTTTTGCATCCGACCCAAACTTGGGCCGCATTCTCGCTGCCATTGGGTATGCAGGCGTTGAGCAGTTAGATGTGAATGCACTGAAGCTTTATTTAGGCGATGTATTGGTTGCAGAAAATGGCGGCAGAGCGGTTGCCTATCTAGAGGAACAAGGCTCTGCTGTAATGAAAGAGCCTGAAATTTTAGTGCGGGTCGATTTGTCTCGTGGCAACGCAACTTGCACCGTATGGACTTGTGATTTTTCATACGATTACGTCAAAATTAATGCAGACTATAGATCGTAATGTCTAACGCTTCCAATGACTGATTTTATCCCACTTATTGAACGTGCCGAAGAATTGCTGATTAAGCTAGAGGGGCTGTTGCCGCCTTCACCCGATTCACCGGATTGGTCTGCAATCGCTTGGCGTTGGCAGCATAACAAGGGCCGCGGCTATTTGGAGGTGATTCCTCATCCGCATTTAATCAAATTAGATGACTTGCATAATATCGATCAGCAAAAAGCGGAAATCGTGCGTAATACTGCGCAATTCGTCCAAGGTTATACAGCGAACAACGTGCTACTCACAGGAGCGCGCGGCACAGGTAAATCTTCTGTAGTGAAGGCATTATTAAGCCAATTTGCGCAAGAAGGCTTGCGTATCGTTGAAGTAGATAAACAGGATTTGACCGATTTGCCACAAATTACTGCACTGTTACGTAGTCGCAACGAGCGTTTTATTGTGTTTTGTGATGACTTATCTTTTGAAACTGGTGAAGGTGGCTACAAGGCGCTTAAAGTAGTGTTGGATGGCTCTATGGCGGTTACTTCAGATAATATTCTGGTATACGCCACTTCTAATCGCCGTCACTTATTGCCGGAATTCATGGCTGAAAATCTCGAAACGCAGCTTCTAGGCGGTGAGATTCGACCTGGTGATACCGTAGAAGAAAAAACTTCATTGTCAGACCGTTTTGGTATGTGGTTATCGTTTTATTCGTTTGATCAGGACGAGTACTTAACGATTGCAGCGCAGTGGTTACGTCATTACGGTATGCAAGAGTTTGATGCAGAAGCGAGCCGTGCGGCATTACAGTGGTCTCATACACGCGGTTCTCGCAGTGGTCGCGCGGCATATCAGTTTGCGCGAGATTACGCTGGTAAAAACGCTGTAAGCAAGGCTATACTTAAAAAAAACAATTAATAAAAAGTTAATCTTCATGAGTCAATCAGTCATAAATTCATCTGGTTTAAATCCTGTAATCAATAGTAAAAAAAATATTACTCATGCAGCTGTAGGAGTGGTTATGCATACCAACGGTTTGGCATTATTAGCTGAACGACCAGTTGGCAAGCCATGGGCTGGCTATTGGGAGTTTCCAGGCGGTAAGATAGAATCAAATGAGAAACCGGAACAGGCGTTAAAACGTGAGTTAAAAGAAGAGCTAGGCATTGTGGTTAAATCTCTCTATCCATGGATCACGCGATCGTTTGACTATGAGGCAAAATACAATGATGCCGGCAATATTGAAAGCCCAGCTAAAACCGTAAAGTTACATTTTTTTATGGTGACAGAATGGGAAGGGGAGCCATTTGGATTGGAAAAACAAACCATTAGCTGGCAAAATCCTGAAAAAGTGACGGTTAGCCCTATGTTACCTGCAAATGTACCCATATTCACTGCACTGAGCTTGTCACCCATCTATGCCATTACTAATTTGAGCGAACTGGGTGAGGCAATGTTTTTTGAAAGATTAAAAATTGCCTTAGAAAATGGCTTGATGATGATTTTAGTGCGTGAAAAACAGCTTTCACCCGAAGATTTGCAATTGTTTGCTGAACACGTCATTGAAATAGCAAATCCTTATGAAGCTAAGGTATTTATTCATTCAGATGTGGATTTGGCGAAAGAACTTAAAGCTACGGGAGTCCATTTTTCCGGACAAGACTTAATGCAACTGCAAGTAAAACCTGAAGGTCTGCTGTGCGGTGCTTCTTGTCATAATAAACAAGAGTTGGCGCACGCTGCAGCACTTGGACTTGATTATGCATTGCTATCCCCTGTAAAAGAAACGCGGAGCCATGCAGAGGCTAAACCGTTAGGTTGGGATGCTTTTAGTGATTTAATTAAAGAATACGCAATCCCAGTATATGCGTTGGGAGGCATGCAAGTAAAAGACTTGCACATCGCGAGGCGGCATGGTGCACATGGAGTTGCGATGCAGCGAAGTCTTTGGGACTTAGGTTAAGTGACGTAGTTTAATGAATAGTTTTGCTAACTTGGAAGCATGCTAATACTATGATGCTAGCGAGCAGCGGCGCCATCCTCTGATGATTGCACCATGGCTTTAACGTTCTGTTTGAACGTTATGTCAGTTTTAGTTTTACTATCAATTTTCTTAAAATGAAGTACGAAATTCACTGGCTCACCTACGTTAAGTGGTTTTTTCAAATCAAATAACATCAAGTGAAAACCACCAGGTGCTAATGTGTAAGGTTTCCCAGCAGCCAGTGGCAATGTATCAAGCATGCGCATTTTCATCACGCCGCTTTGCATAGACATACTATGAATCTCTACATTTTTGGTGACATCGCTTTCAACAGCTACGAGTGTGGCATCTTGCGGACTGGTTAATGTCATGTAAGCAGCGCCTACCGATTGCCCTGCATTGGTAGACCGAACCCAAGCATTTTGAATTGACACCAACTCTTTATTGGCTGTTAGTTCTTTTGCAGACATAGCGTCGGCACTATGCGCACACGTCGCTGCCAATCCAAGCGATAACAACAATAATGGACGAGAAAAGCGAAATTGGGGAAAGGTTTGCATAATTAAACTCCTGATTTAAGTTTTAATAAATAGGAAGTACTCGAATGAGTGTGATTGCTGGGTTAATAATAAATTCAATAATTCTAGATTTAATGGTTAGGAAGATTGCCGAGCATCTTATCAGAGGCTTCAGCTAGCTGTTCCTCGGTGAGTTCATCAAGCTTAATCGCTTGGGGAATAGCATATTGTTCACTCGCCCATAATCCCAGATCAATCAGTTTGCAGCGCTCGCTACAAAAAGGCCGAAATGGATTGCTAGGGGAAAACTCAGCTAAGTTACTGCAGTTGGGACACGCAACCATGCGTTTTTTAGGAATAGTCATAAATATTTTCGATACTAAACTCTGAGTTTTAATCTAATAAGTAAAAGCTTATTAAATTGCTATTAAACAAAATTATAGCGAGTAGTGTTATAAATTACACAGCGTTAATGCAAATTTAACATCACCGTCAAATCTTTGCGGTTTTTGTGAACAATCAAGGGTATTAAACCTTATGTTAATGGCATATTTGTTAGCACTTACTTCTGGAAAGCTGGTCAGGTCGTTCGCAACTTCAATTTTTAGCATTTGTGCGGGTTTAGCACCCCCCAACATTTGCTGGTAAGCGCCATTGGTCGCCACTAATTTAGTTGTCGCGCCGCTACCGCGCAGGATATGTAAAATAATTCGAGTCGCTGTATGCATAGGCATCAGAGGCTTCAGCCAAGTTTGAAAGTCATCTTTGCGCCTATCTACATTCAAACCTAGCCAGTAATGGTAAGACGGCACATCAAACTCGCAAACGCCACCTAGAATGCCCGCACGTTGCTTAATGCTCATCAGCCATTCATTGGCACGCAACGTTTGACCTAGCTTAGTGGTTTCATTACGTAAATTCTCAGATGCATTATTGAGATCATTAAGAATCACATCTAATTTGTTGGCTTCGATCACAGGGTTGCCTTTTAGCAACATCATTACTGTTTTTTGTCGATCAAGCTCGTGTATCAAATCTAACTTTAATTCTGAACGATCTACCACATCCAGAATTTGTAACAGCGTTAGTAGTGCGCAGTGGTGATGATATTCGTGACCAGATTCTACATTATGCAAAAGTTTTTCGAACAGATTTTCAACCCGCAGCAAAGTGCGAATACGCTCGTTAAAAGGATAGTCGTAACTTGCCATGTACAGTTAAATTGTCAACTTAAACAACGCAGTAGATAAAGGTGAAATGAGGCTTGAGTTCAAAGTAACGCTTTAATATCATAAAGTTGAACTGAATTATGAAATTTATTTGTTAACTACGCAAGTTTTAATGAACTTTTTATGAAGATTCGCTACTTTAACGACAAGTTCTTCAAGTTGACCGTTGTTTTCGATCACTTCATCTGCTCCAGTTAATCGCGTTTTTCTGCTTACCTGGGCGGCCATCATCGCTTTAACTTGCGATTCTGTGAGGTTGCTACGGGCCATAGCTCGTTCAATTTGTACGCTTTCATCACAGTCAATGACTAAGATTCTGTTCACCAAGGCATCATAACGGTTATTTTCAAACAGCAGAGGCACGACTAAAATTTGATAATTGGGACGTAGTTGCATTTCATTCTGAACCAATTTTTCTAATGCCAGTGCATGAATGGCCGGGTGGAGTATTGCCTCTAAGTTTAGGCGGTCTTCCTTATTATCAAATATATGGCTTCGTAATTTTGCTCTGTTCAAACTGCCGTCAGCTGCTAAAAAATTACCGCCCAATTTTTGGTTAATTATTTTCAATAACGGTGCACCCGTTACAGTTAACGCATGAGCAATGGCATCAGTATCCACTACAGGCACGCCTAGTAAAGAAAATTGCTTGGCAGCCTCACTTTTGCCAGAGCCTATGCCGCCTGTTAACGCAATGATGAACATGTGGATTTAATAGAAAAAAGAAAACATATTTAGGTGAGATAGTAGCTAGCAAGTTGTTGTCCAAAAAACAGCGCAGCAATACCGCCAATCGCTAAAAATGGTCCAAATGGCATTGGCGTTTCGCGACCGCGTTTAGTGAATACGATTAAAGCGATACCGATGCCTGCGCCTAATGCAGACGATAATAATATAACCGCAGGTAGTAATTGCCAGCCAAACCAAGCTCCTATCGCAGCAAGTAGTTTGAAGTCGCCATAGCCCATGCCCTCTTTGCCTGTGACCAATTTAAAGAGCCAGTAAATTGACCATAAAATGAGGTAGCCTGCCATTGCACCAATGACTGCAGATTTTAAGTCAGTAAAGCCGGCATTCAGGTTAAATAGTAAGCCCAGCCATAATAAAGGCAAGGTAATATCGTCGGGCAATAGTTGCGTATCAAAGTCGATAAATGTGAGTGCGATCAGTGCAAAAATGAATACCCATGCAAATAGGGTGGCGCTGCTATAACCAAGTTTCCAGCTGATTAAGCCAATTAAAAGGCCAGTAAGTGCTTCAATGAATGGATAACGCACACTGATAGGGGATTTACAGCCGCGACATTTTCCTCTTAAAAATAAATAGCTAATGACTGGAATGTTTTCTAACGCAGAAATCATGTGGCCGCAGGATGGACAAGCAGAGCGGGGGTTTGCCAGGGTGTACTTAGTCGTTTCGGGAACTTCCTGTCCTTGCAGTTCCAGGCAGTTGTTATGCCATTCTTGCTCCATCATTTTAGGTAATCTGTGAATCACTACATTGAGAAAGCTGCCAACCATTAAGCCGAGAATGACGGATAAGGTGATGAAAATAGTGTTATTTTGTTGCAGTACATCAGAGATTTCAATCAATGCATTCGGCATAACTGTCCTTATCTTTTTCTTTTATTGAGCGTTGCACTTCAGTCACTTTCTTTATTGCTTGTAAACTAAACGCATCATCGCATCGTTAATTATTTGTGGCAATCAATGCTTGGTAATTATGCTGCAAGAAGCCTCTTGAAATTTATAAGAGGTGCCCGCAAATATGTTGAGCATTAATATTATAATCGTACCAAGCAATAAGGAAATATATGACAGAAACTACCAATCAATCCAACAAAGCGGAATTTGCCCGCACAGAATTCTCTCATCCGGAATGGGATGAACCTATTGTTTGCCGTGTTGAGGTTGACTTACCCGCTTGGCTGTCACAATTAGCTGGTGGTCGTGATTGGGAAGTGTATGCAGAAGATGAAGAAGAAAACTGCATCAGTTTTGCGATGCGCCAAGGCTCTCAAGGTGCTGATGCTAAGATTTCAGCAGAGTTCTCACCTAGATTGGCCGAGGTTACTTTGTATCATAATGGCTACGCAGTAGTGGATGTAGAAGGAAGTTTTCTGTTTGATGGATCACTGACTTCAGGCACAAGTAATTGTGCGCATTTAACTTATTATCATGCGGACAGCGGTGAAAAAATCACACTGAATTAATTGCAAAATAGAGTTTAATGCAAGGTAAATTAGTTCTTAAAGAGCAGGTTGCAGAATAATGCAGCCTGTTCATCTCTTTTAGTAATTTCTAGAAACAGCAAATTTTGCTAACGTTAGCATGGCTTGCTTATAGTTAGAATCGGCAAAGTGTTCAATTGCTGCACAAGCTAAGTTGGCTTCACTTTCTGCCACTTTATGTACATGTTCTAGTGCGCCAGTGCGTTTTACTGCTTGCAATACTGTCGGTAAATCTTCCAAACCACCATGCTCTATAGCGTGCTTGATAGTTGCTGTTTCGGTAGCAGTGCCTTGGCGCATTGCATACAGTAACGGTAATGTAGGCTTGCCCTCATTGAGGTCGTCACCTAGATTTTTACCAATTTCAAGTGCGTTGCCGCTTAGGTCGAGCACATCGTCAATCAGTTGAAATGCCGTGCCTATATGCATGCCGTATTTGCTCAGAGCTTCTTCATCCTCTGGTGTAGCATTGCTAATAATTGCACCCAAGCGCGTGGCTGCTTCAAACAACTTAGCGGTTTTGTAATGAATCACTTGTAGGTAGGCTTCATCAGTAATATCCGCATTGTGCACATTGAGCAGTTGTAATACCTCGCCTTCAGCAATCACGTTGGTTGCGTTGCTTAACACCTCCATCACACGCATATTTTGCACGGCTACCATCATCTGGAAAGCACGGGAATAGACAAAATCCCCTACCAGCACACTTGCAGCATTACCAAACAACGCATTGGCTGTATTCTGCCCGCGGCGTTTTGACGATTCATCGACCACGTCATCATGCAAT
>DASQFK010000152.1:0-5605 GCA_035633175.1 Methylotenera sp. | reverse complement strand
ATTGCGGCCAATAGCATGGCTGGCTGCTAGCATATAACCATCAGATTCATATTGAATTTTAGGCCACATCATGCCTGGCGTATCGGTAATGCTCATGGTTTCGCTTAAGTCAAAACGCTGTTGGCTTTTTGTCACTGCAGGCTCATCACCCACTTTAGCAACGCGACGATTCAGCAATGCATTCATCAATGTAGATTTACCTACGTTTGGAATCCCCATAATGAGCATGCGCAATGGCTTTAAGTGTGTTCCGCGATGTGGCGTAAGTGCTAAACATAGCTTAGGTATTTTGTTGGCTTCGCCTGCTTTTTTACAGGAAAGTGCTACAGCCTTGGTGTTGGGTTGGCGATTAAAGTAATTAAGCCAAGCTTGTGTGGCAACTGGATCCGCTAAATCTGCCTTATTCAATATTTTTAAATTGGGGCGCTGACGAAACAGGCGCATTTCATTAATCACAGGATTATGGCTTGCCTCAGGTACGCGCGCATCCAGTACCTCAATGACAATATCCGTGAACTCCATTGTCTCTTCGGCTTTTTTGCGTGCTTGGGTCATATGACCCGGATACCATTGAATTGCCATTTAATACCTCTAAAAATCAAAATTTGTTGCAATATTCTAGTTTCTCAATGATTTTGACTGCTACATATAAAGCATATGCGGCGCATTCAAAATCATCTCGCGCCTCGTTTTACTTATCGCATTGCGGGTAAACATTTTTTATTTTTCGAGGCATTAAACTTTGTTGCTGTCGTACATTTTAACATTTAGTCCATCAATTCAAGTTTTTATCTACATTCATCCACATTTGTAGGTGGTTAAATTGTTTTGCCTTAAAATAGCAGGATGCAAATACCTGAAATCAAACCAAATCAATCTATTGAGCTACTCAAAGCCTTACATATACTCACGCGCGATGGCAAGCTTAATCAAGATAGTCGCCGTAAGCTTAAGCAGGTTTATCATCTATATAATTTTATTGAGCCTTTGCTTAATGATGTCATGCAGCAAAATCCAGATCCAACTTTAGTGGATCATGGCGCAGGTAAGTCGTATCTGGGTTTTATTTTGTATGATCTATTTATGAAACAACAGGCGACAGGGCAGGTGATAGGTATTGAAACGCGGGCTGAGTTAGTAGAAAAATCGCGTCAATTAGCGCGTGATTTAAATTTCAAGCGCATGGATTTTCAGCATTTAAGCGTAGAAGAAGCGACTACTTCAAGTACTTTGCCTACTAGGGTCGATATCGTGACTGCACTCCATGCTTGCAATACGGCAACTGATGATGCGATTCAATTTGGTTTAACAAAACAAGCGAAATACATGGTGCTAGTGCCATGTTGTCAGGCGGAAGTTGCAGAAGTTATGCGGCAGCACAAAAGTGAAAGCTTGGGAAAAACCTCTTTGAGTGAAATTTGGCGGCATCCTATCCATACCCGCGAATTTGGCAGCCAAATTACCAATGTGCTACGTTGCTTGCAGCTAGAGGCCGCAGGTTACCAAGTAACGGTGACAGAGTTGGTAGGCTGGGAACATTCCATGAAAAACGAGCTGATTATTGCTAAATACACTGGTCAGCCGCGTAAAAATGCAAATGCCAGATTGCTGGAGATATTAGAAACGCTTAATTTAACGGCACTTACTGCAAGATTTACGCTTCATCATTAATTAAGTAACTTGCTGTTGCCATGGTAATTTCGCGGCAATTTAAAGCACATGTTAAAATCAACGTTATATGAACGTAAATAAGCCTGTAATTCTCAATTCTGCTACCACCCATACCTCTGCAAACTTACAAACCAATCTGCAAAGCTGCATGTTGGCAGATCGTCACGCATTGCGTCGCAAGCTGCGTGATGTAGCTGATTTGCAAAAACAGACGGATGAGAAGTCTGTATTAAAAGTCCAGCGATTGCTGGGTGAAGTTGCGCAAAAAGTACGTGCATCGCAAGTTAAATACGCTGCGCGCTTAGCGAATCTTCCCAAACCTGAATATCCTTTAGAGTTACCTGTCAGTGTTAAGAAAGACGAAATTGCCACGGCAATTTCTAAAAATCAGGTGGTCATCATCTGTGGCGAAACTGGTTCTGGTAAAACCACACAAATTCCAAAAATATGCCTAGAACTTGGTCGTGGTGTTTCTGGCTTAATTGGCCATACGCAACCACGCCGCATTGCAGCACGTTCCGTTGCGTCACGTATTGCACAAGAGCTGCAAAGTCCATTGGGTGAAGTAGTTGGTTTTAAAGTACGTTTTAACGATAAGTTATCAGAATCAAGCTATATCAAGCTGATGACAGATGGTATTTTGCTGGCAGAAACGCAAGGCGATAAATTTCTTAATGCCTATGACACGATCATTATTGATGAGGCACACGAACGTAGCCTGAATATCGATTTTCTGCTTGGCTACCTTAAACAGTTATTACCAAAAAGGCCTGATTTAAAAGTGATTGTGACTTCTGCAACGATTGATGCGGATAGATTCTCACAACATTTTAATGGTGCACCAGTGATTGAGGTTTCAGGCCGTACCTATCCTGTTGAAATTCGTTATCGACCGTTAGGCAAAGCAGGCTTTCGTGCGAAAGAAGTGGCAGAAACTGAAAATGCACAGTTTGATATAGATGATGAAACCATTTTTGGAATCGCTCGCAAAGCTAAAACAGAAGCGCGGTGGCTAGAAGAAGATGACGAAGAAGAGGCGATTGAAGAGGCAATTTTAGATGCAGCGGATGATTTGTTGCGTCAAGGTGACGGTGATATTTTAGTGTTTCTGCCCGGCGAGCGTGAGATTCGCGATACCGCTGAACACTTAAGAAAATATCAGGGTCGTTCAACCAAATTAAAACATATTGAAGTATTACCGCTGTTTGCTCGATTAAGTATTGAAGACCAGCAAAAGATATTCAGGCCGCATAGTTCCCGTCGTATAGTGCTGGCGACTAACGTAGCAGAGACTTCATTAACTGTACCAGGCATCAAATATGTAATTGATGCTGGCTTGGCGCGCATGAATCGTTACAGTACGCGTGCCAAAGTTGAACAGTTGCAGATAGAAAAAATTAGCCAAGCCGCGGCTAAGCAGCGCTCTGGCCGATGTGGGCGGGTATCAAGTGGTATCTGCATCCGTTTATATTCTGAAGATGACTTTAACGGCAGGCCAGAATTTACTGAACCAGAAATTCTGCGTAGCTCATTAGCCAGCGTTATTTTACGCATGGCGGCTTTGCGCTTAGGTGATGTGACTGAGTTTCCATTTATTGAAGCGCCTTCATCACGCTTAGTGACTGATGGTTACCAGCTACTGCAAGAGCTGGGCGCAGTCGATAGTCGTCGCCAGATAACTGAAACTGGTTTGCAACTTGCTAAACTGCCGTTAGACCCGCGTGTAGGACGCATGATTCTGGCTGCTAAACGCGAGAGTTGCTTAAATGAAATTTTAATTATCGCCAGTGTATTAAGCATACAAGATCCACGCGAACGGCCAATGGATAAACGTGAAGCCGCTGATAACGCACATGCTAAGTTTGCAGGGGAAGGCTCAGACTTTATGAGTTATCTCAAACTTTGGGACTTTTTCGATAATGCACTGAAAACAAAGAAGTCGAATAAAGATTTGCTTAACCAATGTCATAGTAATTTCTTGTCATTTTTACGCTTAAAAGAATGGCGCGAATTGCATGGTCAAATCAAGCAAATCACGGATGAAATGGTGCCTACATCCCCCTCACCCCAACCCTCTCCCACGAGGGGAGAGGTAGTACAACGAGAAGCCAGTTTTGAGCAGATTCATAAAGCGTTATTAGCGGGTCTGCTGGGGAACATAGGCTTTAAAGACGGTGATAGTGATTCATATTCGGGTGCGAGAGGGATTCGCTTTCATGTGGCGCCAGGCTCGTGCCTTAAGAAAACGCGCCCGAAATGGGTGATTGCTGCTGAGCTTGTAGATACCACCAAGCTCTATGCACGTTGTGTTGCTAAGATAGAGCCGGATTGGATAGAACCGTTAGCACGAGGTTTAACTGAAAGCCAATATTCTGACCCGCGCTGGGATAGAAAAATGGGCATGGTGAACGCGTGGGAACGCGTTTCTCTATATGGTTTAACTATTATCCCCAAGCGTCGTGTCCATTATGGGCCAATAAACCCTGTAGAATCCCGTGAGATATTCATACGTGAAGCGCTGGCAAATGGTGAGTTCGATACAAGGGCGGCATTTTTCACTGCAAATGAACGCTTGATTGCAGAAGTTGAAGAGCTGGAACATAAAGCGCGTCGTCAAGATGTGCTGGTAGATGAACATCAATTGTTTGCCTTTTATGATGCCAAAATCCCTGCAGATATTTTCCAAGCAGCTACCTTTGAAAAGTGGCGCGAAACAGCAGAAAAAGACACCCCAAGATTGTTGTATCTGACTCGGGATGACCTGATGCGTCACGGCGCAGATGCAATTACAGCGGTACAGTTTCCAGAGAAAATCATATTAGATGGCGTTGAAACTAACCTGAAATACAGATTTGAGCCTGGTCATGTATTAGACGGCGTAACGGCTACCATTCCGTTGGCCCTACTGAATCAGCTGGATGCTACTCAAACCGAATGGTTAGTACCCGGAATGCTGCGCGAAAAATTAACGTATCTTATTAAAGCCTTACCTAAAACATTCCGTAGAGTTTGTGTGCCAGTACCTGAGTTCGTAACCGGGTTTTTGCAATTCATGGAACAAAACCCAACCTCGTCATTCCGACGAAAGTCGGAATCTAGTGTCTTGGTTGTTACGCCTCTGGATTCCGACTTTCGTCGGAATGACGGCTATAGCAATTTGCCTTTGCTAGAGTCACTTGCTACTTATATCCAACAAAAAACGACATTAAAAATCAGTAAAGACGACTGGACTGAAGAAGTGCCTGCGCATCTGCTGATGAATTTTAGTGTGGTTGATGATGCGGGGCGTGAGCTTGCAATGGGCCGTGACTGGATTGCGCTTAAAAAGCAACTAGGGTCAGCTGCACAATTAACCTTTAGAAACACCTCACCAGACAATGTTAAACAGCTTGAAAAAACAGGCTTAAAGCAGTGGGACTTCGGTGATTTGCCGCAAACACTCAGTTTTGAGCGTGATGGTTTGAAAGTGACTGGCTATCCCGCCTTAGAAGATGATGAAGATAGTATTTCTGTAAAATTGTTTGATACCGAACATGAGGCGCATGTAAATCATCGTAAAGGTGTTTGCCGACTGATGCGCTTTGAGTTAAAAGAACAGATGAAGCAACTGGAAAAAAGCCTGCCGAATTTTAACCAATACGCGATGACGTTACGTAATGTAATGTCGCCGGAAGATTTGCGTGAAGACATGATTACTGCGATAGCAGATCGCGCATTTATTGGTGAAGATGATTTGCCGCGTACCAATGCGGACTTTATGAAGTTAAAAGTAAGAGCGCGTACACGTTTGCCGGCGGTAAGCCAAGCCATAGCAAGGCAAGTACAGGCGGTGGCAACTGAGTATCAGCTGCTTACCGTACAGCAAACTAAAATGCCTGCAACGGTAAATCGATTAAAACGTGATTTAGAGCAGCAGTTAAGTTTGTTGCTTTAT
>DASQFK010000151.1:0-10167 GCA_035633175.1 Methylotenera sp. | reverse complement strand
TGCAAACACTGATAAACCTGAGTGTTGTTTTGCAATGTTGTTGATTAACTCAAGCATGTTAACGGTTTTACCTACACCCGCACCGCCGAACAAACCAACTTTACCGCCTTTAGCAAACGGGCAAACTAAGTCAATCACCTTGATGCCTGTTTCTAGCAAGTCTACTGAAGGTGATAGCTCTTCAAAAGATGGTGCTTTTTGGTGGATTGCGCGACGCTCGTCACAGTCAATCGGACCAGCTTCATCAATTGGACGACCCAATACATCCATAATACGGCCTAAAGTACCAGTACCAACTGGCACAGTAATTTGTGAGCCGGTAGATTTAAATGCCGTACCACGTGAAAGGCCATCTGATGAGCCCATCGCAATCGTACGCACAATGCCGTCACCTAATTGTTGTTGTACTTCAAGTGTTAAGCCTTCTTCAGCTTTACTTGTAGCATCATCAATAATCAACGCTTCAAATACTTTTGGCATTTGGTCACGTGGAAACTCAACGTCTACCACCGCGCCAATACATTGCACTACTCTACCAATTTTTACACTAACGTCTGCTGTACTCATCATTAATCCTATTCACACTAATCTGTTGAAAAGCCTTCTTATCACTACTGCGCTTGCTAATACTGCGTTAAAAACTTTCTCAAAATCCTCATGTACTAAATGTACATTGCGGTTTTTCTAAATTTTTTGCCTTGTCTTAAGCTTCGCTCGTAACGTAATGCAAAGCCTTTTAAATCATTATATAAATTAAGCTACCGCTGCCGCGCCGCCGACGATCTCGGAGATCTCTTTGGTAATGGCCGCTTGACGTGCTTTGTTGTAAACCAATTTCAAATCACCAATGACTTCTTTCGCATTATCAGAAGCTGACTTCATAGCCACCATACGTGAAGATTGCTCTGAGGCCATATTCTCTGACACCGCGTTATAAACCAATGACTCGATATAACGTACCATCAACTGGTCAATGACCGGTTTCGATTCTGGCTCATAGATGTAATCCCAATGACCTTTAGCCGCACCAATCTGAACTGCGCTTTTGATTACGCCACTCGTCGTGAGCGACTCAGCTTTTTCATGAGCCGCATGTGTACCTAAGCGTTCACTTGTCAGTGGCAATAATTGCTCCATTACAGGTTCCTGCTTCATCGTGTTAATGAAGCGGGTGTAACTAATATATAACTGATCGATTTCACCAGTTGTATACGCGTCTAACATCACCTTAATATTACCAATGAGTGTGTCTAGATGCGGAACATCGCCTAAACCAGTGATGTGCGACTTAACATTGGCGCCAACACGGTTCATAAAGGCATAACCCTTGTTGCCAATTGCACTGATAGAAACCGCTTTACCTTCAGATTCCCATGTTTTCATCTGATTAACAGATAAGCGCAACATATTGGTATTTAAACCGCCGCACAGGCCTTTATCAGAACTGACAACGATAAGACCAACATTCTTCACATTCTCACGCTTTAAAAGAAAAGGGTGCTTGTATTCTGAATGCGCAAGTGAAAGATGCGCCGCTACATTGCGAATTTTCTCGGCATATGGGCGTGAGGCGCGCATTCTATCTTGCGCTTTACGCATTTTAGAAGCTGCCACCATCTCCATCGCTTTGGTGATCTTGCGTGTATTTTCTACACTCTTGATCTTGGTTCTAATCTCTTTACTACCAGCCATTTTAGTGTCCTAGATAGTCGATTGATTAGTAAGCATTAGTTGCTTTAAAGTCTTGGATCGCTGCTTCAACCGCTTTTTCGTTATCACCAGCTAAGTCTTTGCTAGATTCAATGCCATCCATCAATGCTTTGTATTTAGAACCCATGAAACCATGTAATGAAGTTTCAAAAGCTAATACTTTATTGGTTGGAACATCATCAAAATAGCCTTTATTGGCTGCTAACAAAGTAATTGCCATGTTAGAAATACTTAACGGTGCGTATTGCGCTTGTTTCATCAACTCAGTAAACATACGACCGCGGTCTAGTTGTTTACGTGTTGCTTCATCCAAATCAGAAGCGAACTGCGCGAACGCAGCCAACTCACGGTATTGTGCTAATGCTAAACGTACACCACCACCTAATTTCTTGATGACTTTAGTTTGAGCAGCACCACCCACGCGAGATACTGAAATACCTGCGTTGATTGCTGGACGAATACCGGCGTTGAACAAGTCAGTTTCCAAGAAGATCTGACCATCGGTAATAGAAATCACGTTAGTTGGAACGAATGCTGAAACGTCACCAGCCGCTGTTTCAATCACTGGCAATGCTGTCAATGAACCAGTTTTACCTTTAATAGCACCATTTGTGAATTTTTCTACATACTCTTCGTTAACACGAGCAGCACGCTCTAACAAACGTGAGTGGATGTAAAACACGTCACCTGGATAAGCTTCACGGCCTGGTGGACGGCGTAATAGCAATGAAATTTGACGATAAGCAATGGCTTGTTTAGTCAAATCATCGTATACGATCAATGCATCTTCACCGCGATCACGGAAGTACTCACCCATGGTACAACCTGAGTAGGGTGCCAAGAATTGCAATGCTGCTGAATCTGATGCTGTTGCTGCTACCACGATGGTGTATGCAAGCGCGCCGTTTTCTTCAAGTTTACGAACCACGTTAGCTACGGTAGAAGCCTTTTGACCAATCGCAACATAGATACAGGTCATGTTTTGACCTTTTTGATTGATGATGGCATCAATCGCTACCGCAGTTTTACCTGTTTGACGGTCACCAATGATCAGTTCACGTTGACCGCGGCCAACCGGCACCATTGAGTCAACTGATTTCAAACCAGTTTGCACTGGTTGTGAAACTGATTTACGGGCAATAACACCTGGTGCAACTTTTTCAATCTTGTCAGTCATTTTTGCATTAACTGGGCCTTTACCATCAATTGGCTGACCTAACGCGTTCACTACGCGACCAATCAATTCTGGACCTACTGGCACTTCTAAAATACGACCTGTACATTTACAGATGTCGCCTTCAGTAATGTGTTCGTAATCGCCTAAAACCACGGCACCCACTGAATCACGCTCTAAGTTAAGCGCCAAACCAAATGTGTTGCCAGGGAATTCGATCATCTCGCCGGCCATCACGTTTGAAAGACCGTGAATACGTACGATACCGTCGGTTACTGAAATTACCGTACCTTGAGTACGCGCTTCAGCTGAGGTAGAAAAATTTTCTAATCTGCTTTTAATCAGTTCACTGATTTCTGATGTAGATAACTGCATTGTTGCTCCTAAATTTTCTTTGCCTAAGTTATTACTTACTTAAACCTTAGCTTTTTACCTTTGCAGGTAGTTTAAGCTGAAAGCGTGTACGCTAAATTTTGTAACTGACCTTTGACGGACGCGTCTATCACGGTATCGCCAACAATAATTTTAATGCCGCCAATAAGCTCTGAATCAACTGATACAGTGGCTTCTATTTTTTTGCCAAACTTAGCTTCTAAGCGTTTTACTAAATCTTTAATTTCTGCAGCGCTAGGTTTAGCCGCGGCAATAATTTGTGCATCTAGTGTGCCTTCATCTTGCGCTTTTAGTTCTTCAAACGCGCTAGTAATGGCTGGCAAAATAGACATGCGATTATATTCAACCAACACTTTAATCAGGTTTTGTCCATGCTCGTTAAGCTTGTCACCAGCCACTTTTAAAAAAGTGGCTAGCAAGTCACTACTGACTACTTTCGGATCTTGAATATAAGCTTGCATCTGCGCATCACTAGAAACTGCAGCAGCAAAGCCTAGCATTTCAGACCACTTAGCAAGAGACTTTGATTCTTTACCTAGTTTGTAAGCAGCAACTGCATAAGGCCTTGCGATGGTTGATATTTCAGCCATGACTTATAGCTCCGCCGCGAGTTTAGACAACATTTCGCTGTGTGCTTTGCCGTCAATCTCTTTACGCAAGATTTTTTCAGCGCCAGCAATCGCAAGTGCTGATACCTGTGAACGCAAGCCTTCTTTTGCACGGTTCACTTCTTGGTCGATTTCAGCTTTAGCGCCAGCTAAAATACGATCGCCTTCTACTTTTGCAGTAGTTTTAGCTTCTTCAACGATTTGTGAACTACGTTTTTCAGCTTGACCAATGATTTCGCTCGCTTTTTGCTTAGCTTCATTCAGAGTGACTTCTGATTTTTTAGCTGCGACTTCTAAAGCGCTTTTACCTTCTTGCGCTGCGGCTAAACCATCAGCAATTTCCTTTTGGCGTGTTTCAATCGCTGTTAATAGCGGTGGCCAAACGAATTTCACTGTGAACCAAATCAACACAGCAAATGCGATGGCTTGTGCGATTAGTGTAAAGTTAATGTTCATTTTTGATCCAAATTAAATATCATTAAAGCTTAAATCTTTGACATTGATCACTAATGTGACAAGTCATTAAAGACCAGTCGTTAAATATAATGTTTGAGCCAGAAATTGACCCAAACAATCTATTTAGCGGCTAATTACTGAGCAACTACGCTTAATAATGGGTTTGCAAATGCAAACATCATCGCTAGACCAACACCGATAATGAAAGAAGCATCGATAAGACCTAATAGCAAGAATACTTTACCTTGCAATTGTGGAATCATTTCTGGTTGACGAGCAGCGCCTTCCAAGAAACTTGCACACATAATACCAATACCGATACAAGCACCTGCAGCGCCCAAACCAATAATTAAACCAATACCAATGCCCGTGTAGGCTTGAATCATTGCTAATGCATCCATTTTGTTACCCTCTCTAAAATTAAACTAACAACTTAACTACTAAGAAATAAAAACTACTTAAAAACTAGTGTGACTCATGCGCCATTGCTAAGTAAACAACAGTCAACATCATGAAAATAAATGCTTGTAATGCCACGATCAAGATATGGAAGATTGACCAGCCAGCACCTAGGATTGCGCCGAAAATAGTGCCTGACACGCCTGTCATTGCCCATAGGCCCAATAGTAAGAAAATCACTTCGCCAGCGTACATATTGCCGAACAAACGCAAGGAGTGTGAAAGTGGTTTTGAAACGTATTCGATGAGATTAAACAGAAAGTTAGCTGGCCACACCCAAATTTTGGTACCGAACGGTGAACAGAATAATTCATGTATCCAGCCGCCGAAGCCCTTAACTTTGATTGCAAAGAAAATCATCAAGAACCAAATCGACAATGCCAGCGCGAAAGTGGTATTGATGTCTGAAGTAGGGACGCTGCGCCAGTGATGTGCACCAAATAGGCCGTAGAATTTATGCATAATATCTACAGGTAAAAAGTCCATGGCGTTCATGGCGAATACCCATAAAAAAACCGTCAATGCAGTTGGAGCAATAAACGCATGACGGTTACCGTGGAAAATATTTTTTACTTGGTCATCCACGAAACCAAAAACGAGTTCAACGAAGGCTTGACGCTTTGTTGGCACGCCTGCAGTCGCACCGCGCGCCACTAACCAAATTAAACCCATGACGAGAATGCCTAAAACCACCGACATGACGAGTGTATCCACATGTAATGTCCAAAAACTGCCGTCGCCCACATGTTTAGTATTAAAACTTAAATGCCCTGCAATATATTCGGATGGGGTAAGCGCAGCTTGTTCTGCGTGTTGTGCGTGTTCTGTAGCCATAATCTATTATTTACTTTAACTAAAATTCGTTTCTAAGAAAATTTTTACACTTTTAACTTACTTAGCGCCGCACCTGAAAACAGGGCTGCCGCTGCCAAACCTGCAATCAATGCAAACGGCACTAATTGTTGATAAAACTTAAATACAATCACCAACAATATGATGATGACAAAAATCTTGACCGCTTCTGCTTTTAACAAATTAACTAAAATTGCTGAAGCATCTTTGTTATTAGCACTACGTTTTGCAATCATTGCTGCTGCACTTGCACCAAGCAGCACACATGCGCCACCTAACATCGCCGAAATACTCGCATTTAAACCTGATAGAACCATCGCGACAACCGCAACTACCAAGGTAGCAACCAGTTGAATTTTAAGCATTTTACTAAAAACATCTGATGTATTAGTGACTGACAATGACTTAGAATCCAGTTAAATTAAAGTAGTTTTCAACGCTCTAAATGAGTGCTTTTTGCGTTCGTTGATTTTTTGTATTGCAGTAAAGTCCGCGATTTTGAATTATTACCACTTTTTAGTCAAGGGTTAAGTTCAAGCAAAATTAAACACTTAGCACAAATATTTGCCTGATTAATCGCTAATTAACGTGAAATTTTGGCAATAATTTCATCTAATTGGTCTAAATTGGCGTAACTAATTTTCATCGTGCCAGCGCCATTTGCACTTGCTTTAATGCTCACTGATGCACCTAATTTGTCACTTAATGCTTCTTGCAGCCTTAAAACATCATGATTAACAGGGGTTTTCTGTATTATTTTTTGCGCTGGATTTTGTGTGGCATGAGCTATTTGCTCTTGATGTTTTTTGACTAAATTTTCAGCATCACGTACCGATAAATTATTTTGCACAATTTGTTCAGCGAGCATCACTTGCTGTGCGCCAGTCAACCCGACTAATGCGCGTGCATGTCCCATATCCAACTTGCCATGCATCAACATTTCCTGCACAGGCACACATAAAGTAAGCAAACGCAATAAGTTCGATACCGCAACACGTGACCGCCCAACCGCTTCAGCCGCTTTTTCATGCGTCATGGAAAATTCATCAATTAAGCGTTTAATACCTTGCGCTTCTTCTAATGGATTGAGATTTTCACGCTGAATATTCTCAATCAACGCCATCGCAAGTGCAGATTCATCTGCAATTTCGCGCACCAAGACCGGCACTTCTTCCAAGCCGGCTATTTGACTCGCTCGCCAGCGGCGCTCACCTGCGATGATTTCATAATGCTCCTCATCTATATGGCGCACCAAAATCGGCTGCATAATGCCTTGCGTTTTGATTGATGCCGCCAAAGTTTGCAAAGCCGCCTCATCCATATAACTACGTGGCTGATATTTGCCTGGGCGTAATTGTGAAACTTTGAGCATGAGCAATGAATCTGCCTCGCCTACGCTGCCCATATCGCCCGCAAGCAGGGCGTCCAACCCGCGACCCAAGCCCCTCATACCTTTTAATTTAGCCATTTTTTATTTTGCCTGTAATTCTATTTTTAATTGATAGATGCGTTTAGTGAGCTATTTAAATTCATTGCCTTATGCTTAAGCAGCTTTTGCAACCAGTTTTTCTCGGTCAATGATCTCTTGTGCCAATTCTAAATAAGCTACCGAGCCTTTTGAACTTCTGTCATAACTCAACACAGGCACGCCATAACTGGGCGCCTCGGCTAACCGTATATTGCGCGGAATCACTGTTTTATAAACTTTATCGCCAAAATGACTAATCAGCTGTGCAGAGACTTGCTGCGCCAGCATATTACGGGTATCAAACAGGGTGCGTAGCAAGCCTTCAATCTCTAAAGTTGGATTCAAATGCGCACGCACTTTTTTAATGGTATTCACCAAATCCGACAAACCTTCTAACGCATAATATTCGCATTGCATAGGAATCATCACCGCGCTGGCCGCCGTAAGTGCATTCACTGTCACTAAGTTAAGGGCAGGGGGGCAATCTAAAAGCACCACATCATAGGCATCATTCAATTTAGCAATGGCTACTTTTAAGCGAGTTTCACGTGCCAATTCATTTACCAACTCGACTTCTGCGCCCGCCAACTCCCGATTAGCAGGTGCAATATCAAAACCACCTTTTTCACTGGTAACAATCACTTCTTTTAATGACTTTTCACCAATCAACACATGATAAATACTCAGTTTTAGATGCGCTTTATCAATGCCGCTTCCGGTGCTGGCGTTACCCTGTGGATCTAAATCTATCAGCAACACGCGTCTACCCAAACTTGCCAAACTTGCCGCTAAATTCACACAGGTAGTGGTTTTACCTACGCCGCCTTTTTGATTGGTGATTGCGAGTATCTTCATATTGTCTTTATATTTATAGTTACTTTTAGTGATTTTGATTCTATAAAATTACTGGGTTTCAATATTACTGGGTTTCGCTAAACGATTTCAAAAAGACGGCCTCAAAAATACAAGATGTCGTTCCGCATTTAAACCAGCTACTTTCAATACTTTAATTTCGTCAGGCTGAATGCCAGATTTTTTAAAATCCTGGCTTTCAAACTCATGATTTGGCACTACGCCTTTCATCGCCAACCATAGCCCATTATCTGCGAGCAAATGTTTAGTGAGCTTAATAAACAAATCAATTTCAGAAAATGCGCGTGAAATAATCACATCAAACCCTGCGCCTTCATTAAAGCTTTCTTTTTTTAACGCCTCAACACGCCCAGCCTCTACCTGAAAATTGGCTAAGCTTAATTCACCTTTAACCTGCCGCATAAAACTGGTTTTTTTTAGTACGGAGTCAATTGCAGTTACTTGTAACTCAGGCAAACAAATCGCCAATGGAATACTAGGCAACCCGGCACCAGCCCCCACATCCAGTAAACTCTTAGGTGATAGTGCTTGAACATGCGGCAACACACTGAGTGAGTCCAACAAATGTAGCGTCACCATTTCTAATGGATCGCGTATCGCCGTGAGGTTATGCACTTTGTTCCATTTATCAATCAGCAGCACATAAGCAATCAACTTAGCTTGCTTTTCCGTGCTTACCTGCAAACCCATCTCTAGCAAGCCAGCTTCCAGCTTGGCTTGCAGCATGCTTTGTAACGTCATGCAGCTTGCTCTACTTGTTTGCTACGAGATTTACGTTTTAAGTATACCAACAACAATGAAATTGCCGCTGGCGTAATGCCTGAAATCCGGCTGGCCTGACCTATCGTTTCTGGCTTTTGCGCATTGAGTTTTTGTTGCGCCTCAATCGGCAAGCCATGAATCTCACGATAATCTAAATCACTAGCTAATTTTGTATTTTCTTGGCCGCGACTACGTGCTACTTCATCGGTTTGGCGGTCAATATAGCCTTGATATTTTGCGGCGATTTCTACTTGCTCGCGCACAGCAGGTTCAAGCTCCCCTAAACCTTCAACGCCTAAAGTTAATAAGGCATCGTAGCTTACTTCTGGCCTACGCAATAATTCAAACAAACTATATTCATGCTCTAACGGCTTGCCGAACATTTCCACCATTTTTTCTACCGGCAAATTAGCAGGCTGTACAAAAGTCTTTTTCAAACGCTCTTGCTCGCGCACCACTGCCTCTTGTTTGCGGCTAAACGCCTCCCAGCGTACATCATCCACCAGGCCTAATTTACGGCCAATTTCGGTAAGACGCATATCTGCATTATCTTCACGCAGTTGTAGACGATATTCTGCACGACTAGTAAACATGCGGTATGGTTCAGTAACGCCGCGCGTAATTAAATCATCGACCAGCACACCCAAATAAGCTTCATCACGTGCCGGGCACCAAGGTTCTTTGCCTTGTGTGTAAAGCGCAGCGTTAGCCCCAGCCAGCAAACCTTGTGCTGCTGCCTCTTCATAGCCAGTGGTACCGTTAATTTGACCTGCAAAAAACAAACCCTGCACAGTTTTGGTTTCCAGTGAGCTTTTTAAGCTACGCGGATCATAGTAATCATACTCAATGGCATAGCCTGGGCGCAGAATATGCGCATTCTCTAAGCCTTTAACTGAGCGCACCAAAGCCAGCTGTATATCAAATGGCAAGCTGGTTGATATACCATTTGGATAAATTTCATTCGTCGTCAAGCCTTCAGGCTCTAAAAATATTTGATGGCTTTCCTTATCGGCAAAGCGATGAATCTTATCTTCTACACTCGGGCAATAACGCGGGCCTACGCCTTCAATTACGCCTGTATACATAGGTGAGCGATCTAAACCACTGCGAATAATGTCGTGAGTTTGCGCGTTAGTATGCGTAATCCAGCAGGGTAGTTGAGCAGGGTGCTGTGCTACATTGCCCAAAAATGAAAACACTGGCACGGGATTATCACCGGGCTGTTCAGTCATGACAGAATAATCAATGGTGCGGCCATCAATACGCGGTGGCGTACCTGTTTTTAATCTGCCTGCTGGCAAACCAATTTCCCGCAGACGCGCAGCTAACGAAATCGCTGGCGGATCACCCGCACGTCCCGCGCTATAATTTTGCAAACCTACATGCACTAAACCGCCTAAAAATGTACCTGC
>DASQFK010000150.1:0-5737 GCA_035633175.1 Methylotenera sp. | reverse complement strand
TGATTAAATAATTTTAAAGCCTGATTTTAGAATTTGATTTTATGGTTGTTGAACCCTCTTCACAAAAATTGGTAAACTCAATAAGGCTCATGGGTTTTGCAATAAGGTAGCCTTGAGCTGTATCGCACCCCAAATTCTTCAGCATATCCCAGTCCTTTTGAGTCTCAACGCCCTCTGCCACACTTTTAACTTTTAGTTTATGCGCCATCTCAATGCTAGATTCGACCACAATACGCATTGCCTCATTATCGGCTAAATCCTTTACAAATGACTGATCAATCTTCAGTTCGGCAAACGCAATCCGTGTGAGCTGCTGCATACTTGAGTAACCTGTTCCATAATCATCAATGGAAAGCGTAAACCCTTTCATATATAAACGGCCCAGATTTTCTAATGCATGTGCTGCATCGGTCATTGCGGCAGTTTCAGTGATTTCAAGAATAATATAATGCGGATCAAGCCCAGTATTTTGCACAATTTGAGTAACTTTATCTGCTAGTGCAATATCATTAAGAGAAGCCAAAGAAAGATTGACTGAGATGCTAAAGGTATAGCCTTTAGCATGAAACGCGCGTAATGCAACCGAAGCCTTCTCGAGCATTAGAAAAGTCAAGCCGTCGATATTGCCACTCTGCTCAAGTAGAGGGATAAAAGTGTAGGGAGAAATCACACCCAGTTCGGGATGAATCCACCGAGCCAAGGCTTCAGCGCCAACTAGTTGATCAGTTTTCAAATCTATTTGAGGTTGAAAGTAAGGCTCAAATTCTTGCGCTTGAATTCCCTGTAGTATGTCTTTCAATGTGCAAAGTGGAGTGATATTTTCCTGGCGTAGCCATTTATTCTCCGGCCGCTCATAACTAGCAAGCAAGCCTTTGATTTCTCTCAAAGAAAATGGCTTCTCAATAGCACCTAAAAGTTTCATATTATACATTTTTGCCATTTTTGCAGCTGTGCTAAGCAAGCGGCCACCAAGCGCACTGACTAGGATAATGGATATGTTGTAGTAATCATTGCCTAAATGACGCAATAACTCTAAGCCATCCATTTGTGGCATATTCAAGTCACATATAATGATGTCTATCAATTTTTCATTCTGCCCCCGAATCATTTCAATCGCTTGCTGGCCATTGCATGCATTGTAAACTGAGGCCACTCCGAGCGAGTACAACATGTTGATGACCATGACGCGCTGAAAGTTATCATCCTCCACAACCAAAATACTGAGCTCTTTTGTTTGCATCAATTTACCCTTCAGATGGCACCGTTAGTTTTTTCCATTTCAATAAGACATGCTTCAAGCTGATGGCAAGCTTCATCTAATTTTGTTCCAGCACGTTTTGCATTTAACATATCTACGTCTTTTGTTGCTTGTTCAATAATTGCATAAATATTTGCTAAATGATTTGCACCCACCATTCGACTAGATCCTTTCATTCGATGCGCCACTTGTTCCGCATTGGTATGGTCATTCAGCGCTAAAAATTCAAATAGCTTGAGATTGTCAGCACGTATATAGGTAAGAAAATCCCGTAGTATTTGATTTTGCTTAGCATTGTCTGCGACTATATTTTTAAGGGTGTCGAAGTCAATCGGATCAGTGTTCGGCTCTGTACTCTGTGAAACAAAAGGTTGGTCATTGGTCATTTTTGCAATGGGTAGCCATTTGGTCAGCATTCCCTTTAATTGTGCCAAATTCGCTGGCTTAACCAGCAGGTCATCCATGCTAGCCTCGTGGCAGCGATCACTTTCCTCAGCTAGCGCATTAGCTGTCCAAGCAATAATAGGGATGCGAGTTCTGCTCTCTTTTGCCTCAATTTTGCGTATCGCTCGAGATAGTGCATAACCATCCATTTCGGGCATGTGGCAGTCACTGATTACTAAGTTAAATAAGTTATTTCGCCACATTGATAGCGCCACTTGTCCATTTTCGGCAGTTTCAGCACGCAGACCGAGCAGTTTGAGCTGATGGGCTAGCAAATCGCGATTGATTGGATGATCGTCTACCGCCAATACTAATGGGGCATCTTCACTATAATGAAATAATGGTTCAACCGCTTTTTGTTCAACTTCTAGATGCGAAGTTTGTATATTCTCACCATATGCACTGGAAACTGGCAAGGCCAAGGTAATACTGAAAGTTGATCCCTTCCCTGGTTCGCTTTCCAACTCAATTTTCCCGTCCATAATTTCAGCTAGTCGTCGGCAAATAGCCAGCCCTAGTCCCGTTCCGCCGTACATACGAGCAGTATCGGCACTCTCTTGTCGATATCGCTGAAAGAGACTTTTCTGCACCTCTTTATTCATTCCGATACCCGTATCTCTAACTGAAAAGCGAACACACTCACCGCTATCGAGTGGGTTAAGTAGGTCGGCTCGAAGTTCTATCTCACCCCTTGAAGTAAATTTGATTGCATTGCTAACAAAGTTATTCAGGACTTGCGAAAGGCGCAGCGGATCGACGATATGACTTGGACTAAGGCGGGAATCAACTTTATAGCTGATCATTAGACTTTTAGCACTGGCCACCCGTGAATAGGTATTCACAACTTCTTGTAGTAAATGAGGAATAGAAGTAGGGCGAGGGGCAAGTTCTAGTTTTCCCTCCTCAATCTTGGACCAATCCAGAATATCGCTCACGATACGCAGCAAACTTCTGCCGGATTCCCAAGCTGCCTGTAATGTCTCATTCTGTTCACGATCAAGGGACGTTAAGGAAAGCACTTCCAACATGCCCAGCATACCAGTAAGCGGTGTGCGTATTTCATGGCTCATGGTAGCTAGAAATGAGTCTTTGGCTCTATTAGCCAGTTCAGCTTGCTCTTTAGCGCTGACAAGGGCCAGATCGCTTTGCTTGCGTTCAGTGATGTCCTTAAAAAGAACCCCCACTTGATGGCTCCCATCACCTCCAATGCGAGAAGCAAATACATCGTAATGCCGATGCATAGCTTTTGCTTGATTTTCATAGCGAACGGACTTACCTGTTAACGCTACTTTCCCGTAGATTTCAAACCAGTGAGCATCATGATCAGGGACCATCTCCAGTATGGTCTTGCCTACGGCTTGTTCTAAGCCTGTTTGATTCTCAAAAGCATGATTGATTTCTATAAAGCGATAGTCTGTAGCTTTGCCAGTTTGGTCATATAGCATTTCAATGACACAAAATCCTTCATCCATTGCATTAAATAACATGCGATAGCGTTCTTCGCTGGCACGCAGTGTTGCATTTGTTTCATCCAACTGCTTGATCATTTCTCGCATACGATCTAGGGTAATGCTGATAACAATGCCCATCAGGGCAAATGCGCTAATAGAAACGATAGTGCTATGGGTATCGAGAGTGAACGAAAATTGGGGCGGGATGAAAAACCATTTAACCATTACTACAGAAACAAAAGTGCAAAGCAAACCAGCACGCAATCCGCCAATCCAGGCGCTTAGAAAAACTGCCGGATAAAAAAGTGACCATGCAAAGGGTTGCAAGGCATCCCAAAATGTCCATTGCAAAAGGAAAGCAATGAAGGGCGGTAGTAGCGCCCGAACTTGAGGTAATCTGTGCACATCGCGCACGCTCATTGCGACCTGCTAGTCTCTATGAGAATTACAATACTATGAATAACACCGGTTTCCCAATCGAACATAGGTTTCCTTATTATTTTTAGTTATTGTTCAGATTATGAAACTTTCTGTCAATAAAAGCAAAAAAAGGAGGATTTCCTACCCTTAGGCTGAAATCCTCCTTTTTTGGAGAGTTAAGCAATGTTCTTTATGTAATGCTTAACATATCTTAATCAGATTGATAATTAAAGTTGAAATATTTATTCGTCTATAAGTACATCAAATCCACCGTATATCATACGCTTGCCATCAAATGGCATAGGGGTGCTGTCAGGCTGCATGCGTGGATCAGCCATGACTTTCTTCATACCAGTATTTCTTACTTCTTGGGATGGCCAGATAATCCAGGAAAAAACAACAGTCTCATCAGGCTTACGTTTAACGGCCATTGGGAAAGAGGTGACTTCGCCATCTGGCACATCATTTCCCCAGCACTCCATTATTTTTAATGCACCATTTTCTTTAAATATACTCACTGCTTTTTCAGCCAGTTGCTTATAGGCTTCTTTATTCTTTGTAGGTACTGCAAGCACATATCCATCTACATATGACATAATTTTCTCCTATTGTTTATACGCTATTTGACTTTATCCCTTTCTGAATATTGTCTGTATCGTCATTTATTCAGTTTTCTCCATGTGAAACAATTCCCAATAGTGCCCATCCAGGTCTTCAAACCCATGTTGATACATGAATCCCAAATCTTTAGGTGCGTGTGGTGTTTTCGCACCTGCCTTTACAGCTTTGCTGACCATATCATTCACTTTATTTCTGCTCTCATAAGATAATGCGAGCAGAACTTCTGTACTGGTTTTTGTATCGCACAACTGCTTGGACGTGAATGTTTTGAAAAAACTTTCTACCAGTAACATGACAAAAATGTTTTCATCAACAATCATGCAGGTTGCATTTTCATCAGTGAATTTAGGCTCGAATGTAAAACCCAGTTTGGTAAAAAATTCAATTGATTGGTTAAGGTCTTTAACTGGTAAATTGATATAAATTTGGGTCATCACATTATCCTAATCGCTATGGTTCTTTAATTTCCACGCATCCTTCACCTGCGCTTGCTTGCATTTCTTCAACACTCACATCTTTTATATGTGTTGCGATTGACCACTGATGGCCGAATGGGTCAGTAACCATACCATATCGATCACCCCAGAACATATTTGCTAAAGGCATCTTAACTGTGGCGCCCGCATTGATCGCTTGGGCAAATGCCTTATCTGCGTCTTCAACATATAAATGCAGAGTGACAGGGGAGCCTTTGAGTGCTTTAGGTCCCAATGATCCCCATTCGGGAAACTCATCTGCCATCATCACCTTGGAATTACCAATTTGGATACATGCATGCATTAACTTACCATCAGGCCCATCTAAGCGAAACAACTCTGACGCATTAAATGCTTTCTTGTAGAACTCGATAGCTGATATAGCACCATCACAGACTATATGAGGTGTGATGCTGGACACCCCATCTGGTATAGGTTTTACTTGTTGTGCCATGATTCATATTCTCCTTTATCAATTCATGATTAAAGTGTACATTGCACACATTTAACATCCAATTGTGGACAGTGTCAACAAGTATGAGTATTGCAGATAAAAAGATTACACACACCAAACGTACTACCTATCGTCACGGGGATTTGTATCGCACCATGCTAGAGGCCGCTGTGCAAATGGCCAGAAAAGGCGGGGCAAATGCAGTCGTGTTACGTGAAGTTACAAGACAAGCGGGTGTAGCACCAAATGCTGCATACCGGCATTTTTCAGATCGAAATGCACTTTTGCAGGCAGTCAGTTTAGCTGCACAGGCTGCATTAGCTGTTGAGATAGAAGTGGAAATCAATAAGATAAGTAAAACCAATAACTTAATTGAGGCTGCTCGCGCGCGACTGAGAGCTGTAGGTATTGGGTATCTCAGATTTGCTCAAGCAGAGCCCGGATTATTTGGAATGGCATTTTCAGTGCCTCATGATCTTAGTGATGCTGAAAATCCAGCCAGTGCTGGTAAAACTGGTCTTACCCCTTTTCAACACCTAGGTGTTGCTTTAGATATGCTTGTTGAAGCTGGTGCACTAACTCAAGAGCGCCGGCTGTTTGCTGAAATTTTTGC
>DASQFK010000149.1:0-6829 GCA_035633175.1 Methylotenera sp. | reverse complement strand
TCTAAGCCGTCAATACAATGCCATCATCTGCAACTATGCGAACGGCGACATGGTAGGTCATACCGGTGATTTAAAAGCGGCGATTAAAGCGATTGAAACCTTGGACACCTGTGTAGGCCGCGTGGTAAAAGCCATGCAAAGCATCGGCGGCGAAGTCATCATCACTGCAGACCACGGCAATGCAGAAGTGATGTTTGATGTAGAAAACAATCAACCGCATACACAGCATACGCTGAATAAAGTGCCGTTCTTTTATATCGGCCGCAATGCCACTTTACCTTCAGACGGCGCACTCTCTGATTTAGCACCCACCCTGCTAAAAATGATGGGGGTTGCACAACCAATTGAAATGACTGGGAAAAGTTTAGTTAATTTTGAATAAAAGGTATTTAAGTATTCATCGCATCAATCATTTGGTGCTATTCGTAGCATTCGCACTACTGCTCACTGACGGCCGATTCGCGTTTGCTGCAAAGAAACCCGAGCCTAAGCAAAAATTGAGCGATGTACAAGAACGACTAGAATCACTAAAAAAAGATCTGGATGACTCCCAAGAGGCACATAAAGACGCGGCAGATGCCTTAAAAGAAAGTGAAGTCGCGATTAGCGCAGCGAATAAAAAGCTATTCGATATTAATAATAAACAGCAGCAAAATAAAAAAACGCTGTCAAAGTTACAAGCCGATTCAGTAGCCACTAATCAAGCGCTTGCCGAACAGCAAAAATTACTAAGCGATCAGCTTTACCAGCAATATATTCATGGTCAGCAAAGTTATATACAGATGATATTGCAAAGCGATAGCCCCAGTGAAATAGCTCGTGATGCGCATTATTTTTCATATATTGCTAAAGCGCGCACCGAACTGATTAGCACAATGCAGGGTAACCTGACAAAACTCAGCAAGCTCAATGAAAAAACTGCTTCGGCGTTAAAAGAAGTGAGTGAACTAAAACAAAAACAAATAGATGAGCGGCGCATTTTACAGAATAAAAAACTAGAAAAATCTAAAATTGTAAAAACGCTGGCGCAACAGATTGCCTCGCAGCGAAATGAAATCCAAAAATTAAGGCGAGATGAAAAGCAACTTTCTCAATTAGTAGAACGCTTGGCTAAAATAGCTGAGGCATCGCGCAAAAAAGCTGCCGCCAAAAAGGTTGCCAAAAATAATGCAGCGCAAACGTCTAGGACTAAAGAGCCTGCTGAAATCAGTCAAAATACTAATCAAAGCAATAGCACATCAAAGCAAATCGTGGCTAGCAATGACACCTTGCCCACTAACGAGTTTTTAGGGGCTAATTTTGCATCACTTAAAGGCAAACTCAGGCTACCCGTTCGCGGTGAGGTAACTAATCGTTTTGGTGCGAGCCGAGAAGATAGCGGTATCTCTTGGAAAGGTTTGTTCATTCGTGCCAGTGAAGGCGCTGAAGTGAAATCAGTTGCCAATGGTCGCGTAGTGTTTGCGGACTGGATGCGCGGCTTTGGCAATTTGATTATTGTGGATCATGGTGGTGGGTACATGAGCTTGTACGGCAATAACCAAGCTGCGCTTAAACAAGTCGGCGATACAGTACGAGCGGGTGATGCGATTGCCTCTGTAGGTAATAGTGGCGGCAATGAAACCAATGGTCTTTATTACGAGCTGCGCCGGCAAAGCCGCCCATTTGACCCAATGAGTTGGAGTAGTTTGAATTAAAGCTTAAAAAACTCCACAAAACATATTAATGAAGCATAAAAAAGCACGCCTAGGCGTGCTTTTTCATTAAATCGCTAAATTATTAATTAGCTGCTTCTGCTGGTGCAGCTTCTGCTGCTGGCGCTGCTGCATCAATGGTAATGCCAGGAACACGTTCTTCTGCAGTTGGTTCATAACCGCCACCGCTCGCTGGTGTTGCATCAGCCGCTGGAGCAGCTTCTACTGGTGCAGGCGCTTCTACTGGTGCTGCCTCTACTGGTGCAGCTTCTTCTTTTTCACCACAACCAACCATAATCAAACCTGTAATACTTAAAACTAACATAGCACGTAATAAATTAGACATTATATTTCCCTTTTCTTAGTTAAAGTCGCCATCAAATTCTTGGTTAAAAGTTATTAAAAACACTAAAATTATTGACGATTATCATCAACAACTCGTATCGTTTAACGGTTCAAATAACCTTTACATCTGTATTCTAGCTTAAGTTCAATATTCTGTCGTTAAAAAATAATTAAAGCTGGAATCGCAACATTTGACCTAAGATAAATTTTATCAGGGTGACTCAACATTAGCTTTTGAGCGATGCAGTTGTTTACTTAAGGATATTTGTTCACCTACATATGCGCCTTTTGCATAAGCCTCAATTTCATAAGGGTTTTGCCTGTATCCATGGCGCGATGCCCATACATATTTAAAGACATTCATTCCAGCTAAATACTGCTCAACATGTGTCAACTCATGCGCTAGCAATTCTATGCCCCGCGCAGTATTTGCCTGGTAGACACCTTTTCTAAAATAAATTCGATGTCCCAGAACTACAGCACACATATTTTTACTTAGCCAAAAAGGCACATGGCCTTCGATAATTCGAACATTCAATAAGGTGCGGGGCAGATAGTAAGGTTGATAAATAGTATGTTCAAGATTACTTAATGGACGCCCCTGCTCAAACATTAAAACACCGCATTATTCGCCGATTAAATGAAATATCACCTTGCGCGAACTAGGCACATGCCGATGTTCATACAAAAATACGCCCTGCCATTGACCCAAAGCTGCTTTACCTTCTACAAGAGGAATGGATAAATGTGTTTGAGTCAATGCGGTACGCACATGGGCAGGCATATCATCCGGCCCTTCAACTGTATGAATAAATAATGGATCGCCATCCGGCACTAAGCGATTAAAAAAAGCTTCCATATCTACCAACACATCATGATCATAATTTTCGTTGATCAGCAGACTGGCGGAAGTATGCTGGATATACAAGGTGATTAAACCTGTATATAAACTGCTGTTATTTGCCCAAGCGATGACCTGCGGGGTAATGTCATAGAGCTTACGCCCGTTAGTGTTAATGCTGATTTGATGTGTTTTTTGTTCCATCATTCTCACTAGCTTCTATTTAAAATAACTATTGAACCTTACCAATAACCCCATGGTCGATAGAATCCGCCACCAAAACCAAACCGTGAACCGTAACGCGGCCCATAATATCCACTATAACCATACGGGCCCCATCCATAGCCGCCGAATGGCTCATAGTAATGCTGCCGTTTTAATCTATTCAACTCCGCACGTTTGTTTTTTTCACGCTTATTAATTTCGTCAGCTACCGCATTTTGTTTAGCTAACTCGTTGCTTTGATGGATATAATCTAGCACTTTAACATCTACGCCTTGCTTGCTTAACATTAAGGTCTGACTCGGTGTTAACTCGTAACGCGAGTTGCTGGTCTTAATTTTCTCAATAATGTAATCAGGTGTTTTGCCTTGTTTAGTGTCATTTACAATTTCATCTAAGCTGACAACCGCAACAGGCGGCGGCATTATTTTTGCTAGCTCTTCTGGTGTAATGCGATCTATTTGCGCCGGCTTCGTGGTATTGCTTGCGCAGCCAGCAAAGGAAAATACGCTGATAACACTTAATACCACTAATATATTTACTTTATTCATTTCAAACTCCTTTTTACTTATGCTGCTTTAAAGCTGGTGAGGCATAAGTAATACTCTCATCATAGGTATGACGTTTTATTTGATATAAATTCAATACTTTTTTGACATATTCTTTAGTTTCTTTATAAGGTGGTACGCCTTTATATTTATCCACTGCGCCCTCACCCGCATTGTAGGCTGCTACAGCCAGCGTCACATCCCCTCTAAAATAGGAGAGTAGCCAGCGCAGATAGGCAACCCCGCCTTTAATATTCTGGCTGGCGTTATAGGCATTTTTTACGTTAAATCGTTCAGCCGTCGCTGGAATAAGCTGCATTAGACCTTGCGCTTCTTTATTGGATTTTGCCGCCAATTTAAAACCTGATTCAGCAGTAATAATCGATAACACCAACTTTTCATCCACCTTATACCAGTCGGATATCGTTCCCACTAAATCGATCACCCAACGCTTACTTTTTGGCAATTTCGCTATATAAGCATCAATTTCCGGTGAACCTTGATGGTTGGCAAACTGATTAACTGGCGCCTTTTCCGGCACAACTGCTTCCAACACACATTGCGGTGTATCAGCGGTTTTAATTTCTATCGTCTCCAGCATTTTTTGTGCTTCAAAATGACCGTGGGTCGCAGCAATGCCAAATAAATTAGCCGCATAATCTCGATTTTCTGGGACGCCTCGACCAAACGCGTACAAGATTCCTAGTCGATAGATACCTTCTGCACTGCCATAACGTGACGCTTCACAGTATAAATTTGCCGCTTTCCAAGCTGTTTCCACATTTTTTTCTTCACTTGATGTCGACACATTTAATAATAAGCTGGCACGCTCAAGTAAATCTTTAACAATTGGCGGTTCGTTATCAAATGTTTCAAGTTCAGCATTGGTAAAAGCTTGTACAGGGATACTTAACATGGCAAAAAATAACCATACACTCATGCGTATCAATTTTGCCATGTTTATTTATCTGTTATTTTTTAGCTCTAAAAACACCATTAAGCCTTCACAAATACCAGTTTACCCCCCTTGCTATCAATATGAATAGTATCTTTAGCTATAAAATGACCCGCTAAAATATCACGCGCCAACGGGTTTTCAATCTCGCTTTGAATTGCTCGTTTCAATGGCCTTGCCCCGTAAACTGGATCAAAACCAGCATTGGCGATTTCTGCGATTGCTGACTCGCTAATATCCAATGTCATATCCATCGCTGCTAAACGTTTAGCCAATAACTGAATTTGAATATGGGCGATTGATTTAACCTGCGCTTCTTCCAGACTATGAAAAACGACCACTTCATCGATACGGTTGACAAATTCCGGACGGAAATGTGTTTTGACCTCGCCCATGACCGCCAGTTTCACCACTTGGTAATCTTGATCGGCCATGCTTTGTATCATCTGGCTGCCAAGGTTAGAAGTCATGATAATCACCGTATTTTTGAAATCTACAGTGCGGCCTTGACCATCAGTTAAACGACCATCATCCAGCACTTGCAGCAGTACATTAAATACATCCGGGTGTGCTTTTTCAACTTCATCCAGCAGAATCACTGAGTATGGTTTACGCCGTACCGCTTCGGTCAGCGTGCCGCCCTCTTCATAGCCTACATAACCAGGCGGCGCACCTATCATGCGTGCTACGGAGTGTTTCTCCATAAACTCACTCATGTCGATACGAATCAAGTGATCTTCAGAGTCAAACAAAAAGCTGGCTAATGCCTTGCAAAGCTCAGTTTTACCTACACCGGTTGGCCCTAAAAACAAAAAGCTACCATACGGGCGATTAGGGTCACTTAAGCCAGAACGGGAGCGGCGAATTGCATCGGAGACCAATCTCACGGCCTCATCTTGACCTACCACGCGCTCATGCAGCTTGGTTTCCATGCTCAGCAATTTTTCACGCTCACCAGTCAACATTTTCGAAACAGGGATGCCAGTAGCGCGACTGACCACTTCAGCGATTTCATCTGCTCCTACTTCAGTACGCAGCATTCTATTTTTAGTAGGTGTTGTGCTGGCTTCAGAACGTGATGCTTCTTTTAATTGCGCTTCCAAAGCTGGCAATTTTCCGTATTGCAGCTCAGAGACTTTTTGCCATTCACCTCTACGGGTCGCTTCTTCCATCTCAAATTTGATCTTTTCAATGGCTTCTTTAATATGGCTAGTACCTTGTACCTGCGCCTTTTCGGATTTCCAAATCTCTTCTAAATCGGCATATTCTTTTTCCAGCCTGGTGATTTCTTCTTCGATTAGGCTAAAGCGTTTTTTACTGCCTTCATCTTTTTCACGGCCCACCGCTTCACGCTCGATTTTGAGCTGAATCACACGGCGTTCAAGTTTATCCAGCACTTCAGGTTTAGAATCAATTTCCATCTTAATACGTGAAGCAGCTTCATCTATTAAATCGATGGCTTTATCCGGTAAAAATCGATCCGTGATATAGCGGTGGCTCAGTTCTGCCGCCGCAACTATCGCAGGATCGGTAATCTCAACACCATGATGCAATTCATATTTTTCCTGCAAGCCACGCAGAATCGCGATTGTCGCCTCGACGGTTGGCTCATCTACTAATACTTTCTGGAACCGTCTTTCAAGCGCAGCATCTTTTTCAATATATTTACGGTATTCATCTAAGGTAGTCGCACCAACGCAGTGCAACTCTCCGCGCGCCAAGGCAGGTTTCAGCATATTGCCTGCATCCATGGCGCCTTCAGCCTTACCTGCGCCGACCATTGTGTGCAGCTCATCGATAAACACAATCGTTTGGCCTTCATCTTGTGACAGCTCTTTGAGCACGGATTTTAAACGCTCCTCAAACTCACCCCGGTATTTCGCACCGGCCAATAATGCTGCCATATCCAAGGACAATACTTTCTTTCCTTTGAGCGATTCGGGCACTTCTTCGTTGATAATACGCTGCGCCAAACCTTCCACAATCGCCGTTTTACCTACGCCAGGCTCACCAATCAGTACCGGGTTATTTTTTGTACGGCGCATCAACACTTGAATTACACGACGGATTTCATCATCACGGCCAATCACCGGATCCAATTTGCCTAAGCTTGCGCGCTCAGTCAGGTCAATCGTGTACTTTTTGAGTGACTCGCGATTACTTTCACCTTCTTGATCATTGACATGATCACTGCCACGCACAGCAGTGACAGCCGCTTCAAGCGCAG
>DASQFK010000148.1:0-4757 GCA_035633175.1 Methylotenera sp. | reverse complement strand
ATAAATTCTCCTTCAGGGCCTATAGAATAATGAAACTTTGGGTGTAACACCTGATCGGAATTTAAAATTTTTACTAAGCAATACCGCTGGAGTAAAAACCCAGAAATCTCTTGTAATCAATGTGTTACTACCTTGTGGCTTAATCTACGCTTGCCATTTTTTAATACAATAGCCCGAGTGGGCCAAGGGAAAACCAAACATTGAAGGAGAGTTCTACATTATTAAAGATTCCTAATCTGTATTAGCAAAGGAAATATTGCCAAAAAAATATGGTATGAAGGAAACGAGTAGCGGAAATTATAATTAATTACAAAGTGACAGGGATTGCGATGCAATCAGCTAAATAGTAAAAAAATCCATTGATATTCTCACCAGAACTAAAGTATATCAAAAAGTCGCTTAAAGCCTAAGCAACAAGCTGAATCCTCTTTTTTGTACATTATCTTAACTTTCAAAACTTAATACTAACGATTAATAATCTACTGCTGGTGCTGCGTTTTCTGGCTCTGTAGGTTGTATTTGGTTACCCTTTGTTGTCCCTTTATTATTATCTTTTTCTTGCATCACTTTGTTCTTTTCAACATGGCGTTCTGAAGGATTTTGAACTGCGCCTTTGTCAGTACGTTTATTCTGCTTAACGTGTTGTGGGGACTCGGCAGTTCCTAGATTGCTGCCATCATCTTTCACAGCATCTGTACTCATTTCAGTCGGCCCCTTATCTGTACGGTTACTCTGCTGTTTATGTTGTGGAGATTCCGAGGTACCAATATTGCTACCATCATCAATATTGTCAGGAGTTGTAGCTGCATAAACAGAGAATGCACTGAATGTAAGCGTTGCAGCAAATAAATTAGAAATTAATTCATTCATGTTTGATTCCTTATGAAATTAAATAGCAATTTAATGCGCTTGTAACTCAGCATTATCACGCAACTGTTTCACTAGATCGTGATTACGTCGTGCGCCAGTTAATTGACGTAACACCACAAGTACTACCTGTGGGGGTAATTCTTTATTGGCAGCATCCACATACGCATTCAGTGCAACGTCTTCGCCACGTTCAACCTCATTCAAAACAGCTAAATTGTCATTACTCAAAATAGCAGTTTTGAGATCTATCCAACGGCGATGTAAATAACCGCCTATCGAAGTAGATTCTGCAGGTTTACCACCCAGATCGCGAACTAGCTCTTGCAGTTCAAACACGCTTTCTTTTACTTCTTTTGAACGATCTAAAAAAAACGTTTTCAGTTGTGGATCATCAACACTCTCTGCTGCTTTACGAAAACCCTCTTCACCATCTTTAGAAATCTCAATCAAATTATTAAGGGTTGAAATAGTATCTTCATTATTCAACATCTTAGTTCTCCTCAGTATTAAACAAAGTACAGCTTTTTATAACGTCAGCTTGAAACTATATTTTTAAGGTTTTTAAATAATGTCGATATAGGATGAATGAGTAAAGTTTTGTCAGATTTTTCTTACGGTTCTATTCAAACGGTGCAATAGTTGCAGCGAAAAAAATCAACACATGGTCACATTAGTAGGTGAATACGGAAATTTCAGCAGCAAGGCAGATCGCCTTGTGCTGCCAAAGAGAATAAATAATTTAAAAAATTGACTATTTCATCGATCACTGAAACCAAAAATTCTTTCCACAAATTCTGTGGATAACTCTGTGATTATCTGTGAAATTAAATTGTAACCTACCGTTTTATAAGGGTTTTTTAAAAACAGTATAAATAGTAATCAACTATTTATACTATTAAAATCAACAACTTAAATCAACCTTTGATTTACAAGAATTTTTTAGCCGACTTAATGTAAAGCTTTAGGTAGTGTGCATAACTCACCTGATTACTGCACAACTATCAAAAAATCACATCCTTTAATATCAATTACTTACAAACCATTTACTTGGCTGAAACATATAGAAACTACAAATATTTGATGTAATTAAATGTAAATTAATCTATTGGTGCCCCCGACACGAATCGAACGTGTGACCCTCCCCTTAGGAGGGGGATGCTCTATCCACTGAGCTACGGGGGCATAATGCTTTAGATGGCAAGCATTATAATGCTTTCAGGTAGCTTTAATAGATTTTTCAAGCAGTAAACTCACCGCCAACTTACTAGTCTTTTACAGCACCACATTTGGTTTAGTAAAGCGACTAAATATTTAATCGAATTATTTTTAATAAAACTCTCTGCCGTCACCAATCAAATGTGCATGACAGTCTTTAGCTGCATTGATGCAATTGTCAACCCATGCTTTATGGATTTCTTCATCCCAACCCATGATAAAGTCAGAATGAGAGCTGTAGCCTGCACGTTTATCTTTTGCGTAGTTATCACTGGATAAGCGCCAATTGGCAGTACCTTTGTCGCTGGTGACAGGATAATAGATGAGTATACTCAAAGTAGGTAATTTTTTAGAATGCGAGCCAGGGCATCGGCCGTTTGTGGAGTACGCCATATGGGATTTATGGTCTGCACTGTCTAGGTCTTTACCATTCCAGCAGTTAGGGAATGTAACGGAGACAGTGACTAATCCCCCTTTATTACAACTCACCAAATATGGCCTGCGTGAGGCATATTTTTCGTTACACTCAAACCATTCGTGCGATTGCGCTGAAGTTGATTCCATGTTGCCGGCAATCATTTTGAGACCACGGGGGATTTCCTGAACCTTACCGTGTTTGTAATAAAATAGAGCGTTACGTGGTTTGAGTGGCGTACCGCTTTCTGTATCTATCATGGCGGGCGCCCAATAAGCGGTGCGGTTCATAATGCCCCCGTTACAAGTACTATTACCTGTAGTGCGGATGCTTTCAGCGGTAGAAAGATAATTCACGTTGGTATTTCCAAAGTAAACATGAAGATGCGCTTTACCTTGTTGATTTGGGTAAACAATCGCATCATCATTATTCATATGCGAGTAATCGCAAGAGACGCGGAATGCGCCCTTATCTTCGCGACTTTCCGCAAGTGGTTCTGCTGAATCACGAATTCTTAGCTCGTCAAAACCAGCCACTGGCGGAGGTACTAAATCAAGATTTGGATGCGGCATGTTACTCATTTCCATTGGCGCTGGCTCAACGGCTCGAGTAACTTCAGGTTGCACACTTGGCATTAACGCTTCTGCATAATTAACTTTACTGTGATTATCAGTTTGCTTAACCTCTTGTGTGGCTTGTATGAGCTTATTGGGCTTTTGTGGCATATATACACCATCATCAGGGAGTTTTATTGTCGCGGCCTTTAGAGACGTGCAAGCTAGAAAAAACATCATCCAAGGTAATGCGATTGATAACTGTAAATGCTGATACTTAACTTTGTTTTTCATCTCAATACTCCCAAACAAATAATCGTCAAATCATCACTCAAACGGAAAAAAATATCTAAACAAACTAAGTCATTAACCCATGATATGAACCCACGATATGAACCAATGCATTTTGTACATTTTTGCTCGATTTGTGCAAAATTCAAACCCCCCAATAGTGTTAACATAAACTTATTGTCATTTTTATACACCAATAGATATATAACTTATAAAAACAAAAGGCTAACTTATATGACGCTCAAACTATTATTTTATTTCACGGTTTTATTGTTAGCTTTTTTTGGTTATCGCAGCTACGCTTCCAGCGGTCAAACCTTGCAAATTGGCGACGATGCTCCCAGCTTTACCCTGAATGACGCACAAGGCCAAACGCATTATTTATCTGATTATGCGGGTAAATATTTAGTTTTGTATTTTTACCCAAAAGATGACACGCCAGGCTGTACCAAAGAAGCGTGTCATTTTAGAGATGACATGGCGCAATTAGAAAAACTAGGGGCTAAAGTAGTGGGCATTAGCGTGGATAACAGCGCTTCACATGCTGAATTTGCTAAAAAGTATCATCTGCCCTTTCCCTTGCTTTCAGATACTAGCGGTAGCGTGGCTGATAGTTACCATGCGTTAACCAATCTTTATGTGGTAAAAATTGCCAAACGCTATACGTTTTTAATTAACCCTGCGGGCAAGATAGCTAAGATCTATACCAATGTAGATACCTCTAACCATTCACAGCAAATCATCGACGACTTAAAAGTTATTCAATCTATATGAGTTAATCACTTTAAAGATGGCCGATAACACCTTACATATAATTGAAATTGCTATTGTCCTAGCCTTACTAGTGAGCTTAATTGTAGGTGGAATAAGACATGCAACAAAATTAAAAGCCAGTGAACAGCTATGGAAATTTGCGTTAGAGGGGGCTGGCGACGGTGTTTGGGATTGGGATATTGAAAACGACATAGCGCACTTATCTGGTCGTTATAAAGAAATGTTCGGCTTTAGTGACGATGACATCAAAACCAGTTCACTCGCTTGGAATAACCGCATTCATCCAAATGATGTAGTTTCAATGAATGAAGCCGTTAATAACTATTTAACGGGGAAATCTCAAAAATACATACATGAGCATAGAATCATCTGCAAAGATAAAAGCATTAAATGGGTGCTGTCTCGCGGCATGATAGTAAAGCGTGATGGCCATGGAAAGCCAGTGCGCATGGTCGGCACGCATGCGGACATTACTGGGCGAAAACTGCTTGAAAGTAAGCTAGAAAATCTGGCACATTTCGATAGTTTATCTAACTTGCCTAATCGTACATTGCTGAATGATAGGCTTAAACTGGCTTTAGCCTATGCCAAACGCGAGAAAAAATTGCTCGCCGTCATGTTTATAGATTTAGACCAAT
>DASQFK010000147.1:0-3853 GCA_035633175.1 Methylotenera sp. | reverse complement strand
AAGCAGTACGAGTTGGCCTACTACGTTCGCGGATGCGTTCGGTAACTTCTATGTGAGATTGTTTCATGATTCAAGACAGTGCAAAAAATTAATAAACTTATTCAATTATCCCCAAAGCGGGGCATATCGTCAAACACACTTACAGGCTACACACCGAATTAAAGGTGAGTTAAGCTTTAGTTACAAGTATGTCTTCCATCATCAGGTACTCTAAATCGCAGCCGAAAAACATATTAAGTGCATCGGTAGGTGAGCAGATCATTGGCTCGCCCCTACGGTTAAGCGAAGTATTTAGCACTACCGGCACACCACGTAATTTTTCTAAATGCTCAATCAACTCATAATAACGCGGATTAGTCTCATGCGTGACGACTTGCGCACGGGCTGTACCATCCTCGTGCACAACTTCTGGAATGCGCGATTTCCAATGTTCAGCCACGTCAAACGTAAACGTCATATAAGGTGCAGGATGCTCAGTTTGCAGAATATCTTTTGCAAAGGTATCTAACATACTTGGGCAAAACGGGCGCCAGCGTTCGCGGTATTTAATCTGCGCATTAATGCGATCTGCCACACCAGGATAACTTGGGTCACCCAAAATACTACGACAACCCAATGAGCGTGGACCAAACTCCATACGGCCTTGCAACCAAGCGAGGGGATTACCACTAGCTAATAGCTCAGCACCTTTTTGCGCAGCATTTTCAACGCGGGTAAATATTGGTTTGTTAGGGTGCGTTTCACAAGCAGTAATACATTCTTCAGTGGTATATGCTGGGCCTAAGTATGCATGCTCCATAGGTGCAATGACATCTCCTGCCGCATGCGCTGCATAAGTCGCAGCCCCAAGTGACGTACCGTTATCACCAGAAGCAGGCTGTACAAACAACTCTTTAACATGAGGCATGGCAATAATGCGTTGGTTCAATTTCACGTTCAGCGCAACGCCGCCAGCCATCGCAATACGTCCAGTTTCGCGAATAATATCGCCCAAATAATAATCTATCATTTTAATCGCAATATCTTCGAGCAGGGCTTGCACTGAAGCGGCGTAATGAATGTATGGGTCATCAATCTCGTCACCATGACGCTTAGGGCCAAGCCACTCGATCAGTTTTGGGGAAAAATAATGCCCACGGCCATTTTCTTTATAGCGACGTAAACCAACCACATTGACTAATTCTGTATTGATCCGTAAATCACCATTTTCAAACGTGACTAATTTCGACAGATCATATTTAGTCGCGTCACCATAAGGCGCCATGCCCATCACTTTGAATTCACCATCTAGCATTTCAAAACCGAGATATTCGGTAATGGCGCCATACATACCGCCTAATGAGTCTGGATCATAAAACTCTTTAATTTTATGAATAACACCATTTTCACCGTAGCCAAAAAATGTGGTCGCGTACTCACCCTTACCATCAATACCGACAATAGCGGTTTTTTCTTTGAAACCACTTAAATGATAAGCACTTGAAGCGTGGGCAAGGTGATGCTCCACAGGCACAAATTTAGCGTTTGTTAACCCTAGATCAGCCATAAGCTTTAGTGATTTATCACGGTTGCGACGGAAACGGCGATTGCCGTTAAATAGTGCATCCAACGCGCGATCTGGCGCATACCAATGACGCTTTGCATAATGCCAACGCGCGTTAGTACTGAGCGGGATTTCACCATAAGGAAAAGCAACGATATCGACATCTTTCGCTTTAATGCCTGCCTGTTTTAAGCAGAACTTTGCTGCCTCATACGGAAATAAATTTTTAGCGTGTTTATCACGAATAAAACGCTCTTCTTCTGCCGCCGCAATAATTTTCCCATCGACTAAAATAGCCGCTGAAGCATCGTGACCTAAAGCACCAGATAAACCTAAAACTATCATGTAAAAGTCTCTAAAAAAATCTATATCTAAAAAACGGTATTAACTAAATTTGTGCAAGCTTTAATGGTTGATGGTCTTTATAAACCTGATTAAACATGCTTTTAAATTCTGTCGTTAAATCAGCATCAGCCTGCCAGTTACGCATAAAACGCCGCAAATCTCGCGCATGGCTACGGGTGGCAAACCAGACAAAACGATGCTGTGCCATGCTATCTAAATCAATCAACACAGGCTGATTATCAACGATTTTGATGTTGCTTGCTTTCATGTCACCATGCGAAATATTGAGCAAATACAAACGGTAAAACAATTCTACGATTTGCTTCACCGCATCGGTACGCTTGGCTATTTCACGCTCTGCTGCAAAAAAAACATCCACATCAGGCGCATTGATGAATGTGCTTAAAAAATAACTTTTTCCACACAACTTCCCAAAAAAGAAGCGCTCTTCCAGCAAACTCACAGGCTGAATGGTCGGCAAACCAAGCAAATTCAAACGATGCGCATTGGCCCATGAAGCGGCGGCACGTGTTTTTCTAAAACTTCGCATAACACCATGCCATGTACTTTTAACATTGTACCGCTTGATGACTACTTTTTGCGCATCAATCGAATTTAACAGGCCTACGGTACATGTATTACCACTTTTAAAAGCTGGCTTTAACAAAAAATGATCTAGCGCTTTGACATCACTCAAAACCTCATTACCTATATAACTGCTCACCACCGCAAAATATTGATTTGAATTAGCATTCACTTGAACATCGGTACAAGTCCTGAATACTTTTTTGTCCGCATAATCATTAGTCACTCTAGTACGATGCACATGAATAAGATGCTGCATCAGCTCAAGCCTAGGTAAAGTTTGCCAGCCCCTAGTTTTTCCATAAATTTTTAGTAACGCTGGCAACCAGCCTTCAATTTCAAGCACATCAAATTTTGAAAGCAAAGCACTTAAATTTCTTAAACAAGCTTGCCCATCGTTGAATTTCGGCAGCGGTTTTATTCCATCGCCATCCAATGTAAAAATCCGATTTTCCTGTAGAAGGAAGTTTTTCAAATACAAATCAGTTTGCTGCAAACCCGCATTATGATGTTTAGCAACTTCTGCCACTAAATCTAAGGCTATTTGCAAACGTTGATTAGCGCATAAAGACAATCCATTCCAAACAGCCTCAACATTCATTGCTGGGCTAATCTCTTCAAGAATCAATACATAACTTGCGCCGTCAGCCGTAACATCGCTATGCAATATTTTTGGCGTGAGTATATTGGCATCTAATAATCTTTGAATGCCCTGCTGGTCACGGTTTACATACTTTCGAGCATTTGCACCCGTGAATACTTTTGCATACACTGCTTTATCTTGCCAGACAGCTTGATAAACCAAGCGTTTACCAGGTACTTTTCGTACTAGGCTAAGTAACTTTAGCTCACCGCCATTCGCCAATACGATAGCATTTAATACAGGTGAAACATCAGCCTGCAATTCAGAATCAGTGGTTATATTCAATTTGAATCAAACAATTTTTTAAGTTTATCTAGGAAACTAGTATTATTAAAACCAGTATTATTTTCTGCGTGATTTTTTTTAGCACGTTTGTTACGTTGGATGCGAGCTTGGGATTAATAAATATATGTTTTGGGTAAAGGGCGCGATGCACCATGCCTAATGAATGCAACTGACTGATTTTTTCTGCCAGCGTTAACAAAAATTGTGTTTTTTCGCTCTCGTTTAACTGTGCATAATTGGGATTCACCCATTCTTCCAAGCTTTGATGCTGGTCTAAAGCCAGCGTGGCTAACACGGCGCGCTGATGTTCTGAAGTGTCTTCTTGTCCGTAATAAACCAAGCGCGGCGCGGCAAATGCATGCTGATCGAGGAATTGCAGGTTGTTGAATTCCCGCTTAAACGTCGGCTCGCCTTTTATCGGGTGACGCCACGTCCGCCGCCCATGATCTTCC
>DASQFK010000146.1:0-3985 GCA_035633175.1 Methylotenera sp. | reverse complement strand
ATCACTTGCCCAAACATTTTATTCCCTTATGCACGTGAAACAGTTTCAGATTTAGTGGTGCGTGCTGGTTTCCCGCCAGTTCTGCTCAATCCAATTAATTTTGAAGCACTGTTTGCGCAACAAAAACAGCAACAGGCAGAGATGGCTGAAAAAACGGCTGCGGATAATGCAGCAAAACACTAGTTTTTTGATGCTACAAAAAAGCAAAAAACTTTTTATCGCCGCATGCTTTCTAGCGCTGATGCCAGTCTCGGTATCAGCTCTAGAGTTTAGGTCTGTAGCTGTGCCCAAAGCGGTGCTTTATGATGCACCTTCTAGCTCTGCCAAGAAAATCTTATTGCTCAGCCAATATTACCCAGTTGAGATTGTTGTCAATTTGGGTGATTGGCTAAAAGTGCGTGACTCTCGAGGCGGTATCAGCTGGGTAGAGGCGAAGCAACTTTCTACCAAGCGTATGGTGATGATCACCGCAAGCAAAGCAGAACTCAGACAAGCTGCAGATGCGGCATCTGGTGTATTGGCGACTCTGGAAAAAGATGTGGTGCTAGAAGTGGCTGATGAAAAACTCAACAATGGTTGGCTCAAGGTCAAACATCGCGATGGCATATCTGGGTATATTTTAATTTCGTCCACTTGGGGTTTTAATTGAATGGCTGGTTTTAATTTTATGCAGGGATTTAACTAGATGGCGAAAATTGCCGTATTAGGCGCAGGGGCTTGGGGTACCGCGCTTGCGATGAACATTAGCGAGCGTCATCAAGTTTCGCTGTGGGCACGCAATGCAGGTCACGTATCTGGCATGCGCAAGGCGCGTGCCAATCCGCTTTACTTGGGTGATTTTAAGTTTAATGACCGATTGCAAGTAGAGGATGATTTGCAAGCTGCATTAAACGGCGCTGATCTTATTTTATCTGTTGTGCCTACTGCAGGCTTCAGAACTATTCTTAAAAATATTAACCAGCTTGGTAGCAAACTGCCTATTATTTGGGCGCACAAAGGCTTGGAGCCTGGGTCTGCAAAGTTGCCATACGAGGTGGCGCTAGAAGAGCTGGGTAACCATCAAAAATGGGGGGCATTATCTGGCCCAAGTTTTGCAGCTGAATTAGTGCGTGGATTACCTACTGCTGTCACTTTGGCGGCCAATGATGAAGATTTTTCTAATGAAGCTGCATTGCTGATACACGGTGCTAATTTACGTGTTTATAACACGACGGATGTGATTGGTGTTTCTGTTGCGGGTGCTGTTAAAAACGTGATGGCGATTGCAGCAGGTATTTCAGATGGCATGGGTTTTGGCAATAATGCGCGCGCAGCAATGATTACACGTGGTCTGGCCGAAATGACACGTTTCGGTATGGCATTAGGCGCATCACCAGAAACCTTTATGGGCTTGGCAGGGGCGGGGGATTTGATTTTAACCTGCACAGGTCAATATTCTCGCAACCGTGAAGTTGGCTTGCAATTAGCAAGCGGCAAATCACTGGCTGACATTTTAAAAGGCTTAGGGCATGTAGCCGAGGGAGTGAACACTACTGCTGAAGTGATTCGCCGCGCCAACACAATGCAGGTGGATATGCCTATTACCTATGAAGTGAATCAAGCACTATCAAATGGTAAAAGCGCACAAGATACGTTGATGGATTTACTGAGGCGCGAGCAAAAAGCCGAAGCACTGCAATTGCATGCAATTAGAAGCTAAGGTCAGAATAATCTATGTTGATAGATAATCCAGTGCAAGTTTTTTTAACTGTAGTCGCACTGGTTTTCTTAGGTATATTTTATCAATCTTTCATTACTAATCGGCGTGAACAGTACATTCGTGAGGCTGCATTTCCTCAAGGCCTGCTACAAAAACTCATCAAAAAACACCCGAAACTCAACGCGCAAGATACGCATCTGGTTTCCAAAGCCTTACGCCAGTACTTTTTAACCTATCATAAATCCAAGTATAAGCATGTTTCCATGCCATCCGAAGTGGTGGATGATTTGTGGCATGAGTTTATTTTATACACACGCAATTACGAGCGATTTTGTAAACAAGCATTTGGGCGCTTTTTTCACCACACGCCCGCTGTCGTACTGGGAAATGATAAGAAAAATAATGCAGGATTACGCCGTACTTGGTGGCACACCTGCAAGGAAGAAAACATTAATCCCCAAAACGCGAGCCGCTTGCCGCTGTTATTTGCGATTGATAGTAAATTGGGCATAGCGCATGGCAGAACCTATGCACTGAATTGTAAAGAAAACAGTCACTTAACGGGTGGCAGCACTTGTTGTGTGGGTGATTTTTCCAGCAGCAGCGTTGATGGCGGTACCGATGGTTTTGGTGATGCGAGTGGCGATGGAGGAAGTGATGGCGGCTGTAGCGGAGGATGTGGTGGTGGCGGGGATTAAATCAGTTACTGCGTGATCCAGTGAGGTAGCAGCGGCTTTTAGCCGCGAATGACTTTAGTTGTAGGAGGCACGGCTCGTGCCGATAGCAATATTGAATAAATGCGCCGCAATTTTCCGCGGTCAAAAACTGCTCCTATGCACCCCCCTCAAACCCAATCTGTCGCCAAGCTTCATACAACAAAACAGCCGCAGAGTTTGATAGATTTAAGCTGCGACTATTCGGCAACATCGGTAGCCGTACTCGGTGTTCTGCGGTAAATTCATTGCGTATTTCTTCAGGTAACCCACGTGTTTCCGGGCCAAATACAAATACATCACCCGTTTTAAATTGAATGTCGCTATGACGGGTACTGCCTTTGGTGGTAATGGCGAATAGTCGCTTTCCAGCGAGTGCAGTTTTGCAGGCCGCCCAGTTATCATGTACTTGCAAGGTAGAGTATTCGTGGTAATCCAAGCCGGCACGTTTTAGTTGCTTGTCTTCCAGTGTAAAGCCTAATGGCTTTACCAGATGAAGTTCTGCGCCGGTGTTGGCGCATAGCCTAATAATGTTGCCGGTATTTGGTGGGATTTCAGGTTCGAATAAAACGATGGTAAACATAGCATTTAATAATTTTTTGTTAAGTTACCATTGTACTATTATGTGACGCCGTCTATGCGATGCCGTCATTCCGACGAAAGTCGGAATCTAGTGTCTTTAGGTTTTAGTGGTTTAGATGATTAACGATTTTAAAGTCGCTGGGAATCCAGTTTGAAAATGACTTGAGATTTAATTTATTACTGCGACAGTACTCAGTCTGAGTGATACCACTTTTTTGCCAAGCCTCAACGTGATCAAGCCATCACTTAGCATTTCTTATTTTCAATCGCATATAACCACCTACTAAATTTCATCATAGGCAGTATTAACTAAGTTTATGTTGATTGTAATGTGTGGGGAAATTGGCGCTTACATATCTAAAGTCTATTCAAGACTCTTACTAGTGCCATCTAAAGTAGTTTAATTTAAATTTATTTAATTGATTCGTATCTTTTTTCAACACTTAATCTAAGGAAAGACTCCGTGTGCTATCGCACTGAACATTTTTATTAGCGATAGTAAATTGCTAAGTATGGAGAAATTGCCTAATGAATTAGACCTAGCCTTGAGATTAATGCTTCAAAAAAGGAAATTGATCTCAGAAAGCCATACCTCCAAAGATTGCTGGCGATGGGTTATATAAGTGAAACCTTTTTCGGTGACTTTAAGATTAACGGCAAAGAAGATGGATTAATTATGCGTGAAACTTTAAAAAATTTATTGATACGCTTGGGTTGGTTAAAAAAGTATTATTTTTTTAGGTATGGGCTTAAATATAAAATTAAAGCCGCGCTAATCCCTCAAGTGAATTTTTATACACTTTCACCTCACCTATTGATTGCCTTGAATTCCTGCATCAGGAAAGCGCTTTCATTACGCATATTGGATGGCACTGATTACCTTGAGTTTGGTCTCTTTCGCGGGTTTTCATTTTGGTATGCCCAAGCAGCCGCCCAAGAAATGAATGCGTCTGATATGCGATTTTTTGGATTTGATTCATTCCAGGGACTT
>DASQFK010000145.1:0-5308 GCA_035633175.1 Methylotenera sp. | reverse complement strand
GATAAACAATTGTTACGTAAAACACAGTGGCAGATTTCAGCCTGGAAAAACGCGTTTATCAATGCAGACCAAGCCAAAGCACAAGCCGATGAAGAACTTACGCATGCGGCGGCTAAGGTATATCAGCTATACCAGCAAACGCTTAAGGCTTATCAAGCAGTAGATTTTGATGACTTAATCAAACTGCCTGTTGAGTTATTTGAACAGCATGATGAAGCGCTCAATAAATGGCAGCGCAAATTGCAATACTTATTGGTAGATGAATATCAAGACACTAACGCTTGCCAATATAAACTGATCAAAATGCTGACAGGCGTGCGAGGCCAATTTACTGCTGTAGGTGATGACGACCAGGCTATCTACGGCTGGCGTGGCGCGGATGTTGAGAATTTGCATCAACTCACCAAAGATTTTAGCAAGCTAAAAGTCATTAAGTTAGAGCAAAATTACCGCTCTACCGTGCGTATCCTGCGCGCTGCTAACCAAGTGATCAGTAATAACCCAAAGCTGTTTGAAAAGAAATTATGGAGTGATTTAGGCACAGGTGATTTGATACAAGTCTCCGCCGCGATGAGCGAAGAAGCAGAGGCAGAATCAGTGATCATGAAACTGCAAGCGCATAAGTTTGAAAATCGAACATACCATAAAGACTATGCCATTTTATACCGAGGCAATCATCAGGCGCGGGTGTTTGAACAGCAGTTACGCAACCATAAAATTCCTTACACTATCTCTGGCGGACAATCTTTCTTCGATAAAGCTGAGATTAAAGATTTGGTCAGTTACTTACGCTTGATTGCCAATGAAGATGATGATCCTGCGTTTATCCGTGCGGCTACTACTCCTAAAAAAGGCATCGGCAATACCACGCTTGAACGATTGGGTGAATATGCCAGCGCACATAAAATTTCATTGTTTGCAGCAGCATTCGAAGGTGCATTTCAAAGTGAGGTTGGCAATAAACAATTAGAAGACTTGCTCAATTTCTGCCAATACATCAATAAGCTACAAGTACGTGCCGTGCGTGATCCGGCGGGTGAAGTACTCAATGACTTGCTCACCTCCATTCAATATGAAGCATTCTTGTACGACAGCGAAGAGCCGCGCGCCGCTGAGTCGAAGATGTCAAACGTAATGGACTTTATTGGCTGGCTCACTAAAAAAGGCGAAGCCAGCACGGAATTTGGCAATGAATCTGATGGCAAAAATTTGCTAGAACTCACGCAGATGGTTTCGCTGATGAGCATGCTGGAAGGTCGCGAGGATGGCGAGCCAGATGCAGTCAAATTGTCTACCCTGCATGCGGCCAAAGGGCTGGAGTTCGGCCATGTGTTTTTAATCGGCTGTGAAGAAGGCATATTGCCGCATCGCGAAAGTATAGATGCGGGGGCTCTTGACCCCAGCAAGATCGAAGAAGAACGCCGCCTGATGTACGTAGGCATTACCCGAGCACAAAAGTCACTGAATATCTCGTGGTGCAAAAAACGTAAACGTGCAGGTGAGATACAAATGTGTGAGCCCAGCCGTTTTATTGCCGAGCTACCAAAAGATGATGTGCGGCATTTTGGCAATCCATTCAATGACTCTGAAGCTAGTAAGGACTTTGGCAAATCAAAAATGGCGAGTATAAAAGCCATGCTCGCTAAATGATTAGCACTTAAGCATCAGCGATTACCGAAATCTAGACAGCCTCGGTTATAATGCCACTTATTAAAGTCATTAAAGTATTAAGTTTAATAAAAGTAATTTATCGCACATACCTAAAAAGTTTCTTCCATAAAATAGCCGTAGTGATTGTAAATATCTCAGCTTTTCTTTGAATTAACAACCACACCTCCATTCATCAAATACGATTAAATAAACTATGCCATACATCACCTTAGATAATGCCAGCCTTGCTTTTGGTCATCACGCCCTCCTTGACCACGCTGCATTTCAACTCGATGCAGGCGAACGCGTCGGTTTAATTGGCCGTAATGGTGCTGGAAAATCCAGCTTGCTTAAGGCAATTGCCGGGACCATTAAACTTGACGATGGCACTGTGTGGCGTGCCCCTAATGCACGTGTAGTGTATGTACCGCAGGAACCTGAACTAGACGCCACGCATACCGTATTTGAGGCGGTAGCAGAAGGCTTAGGTGCATTGCAGCAAACTATTATCGACTACCATGCCGTCACGCATGACATGGGTATGCCAGATGCTGATATCGATGCGCTAATGACAAAAATGCAAACCCTGCAGCATGATTTAGATACGCAAAATGGCTGGGCAGCGCAATCTCGGGTTGAAACAGTATTAACACGCTTAAAACTAGATGCCGACGCCTTGATTTCTACGCTTTCTGGCGGCTGGCGCAAGCGTGTCGCCTTGGGCCGAGCATTGGTTGCTGAGCCTGAAGTGCTGCTGCTGGATGAACCGACCAACCATTTGGATTTAAGCGCGATTGAATGGCTGGAGGATCTGTTATTAGGTTTTAATGGCAGTGTACTGTTCATTACCCATGACAGACGTTTTTTAGATAAATTAGCCACCCGTATCACCGAGCTAGACCGCGGCAAGCTCACCGACTTTGTGGGTAACTTTACCCAATACCAAATTAAGAAAGAAGAGCTGGTTGCTGTTGAAGAAATTCACGCAGCTAAATTTGATAAATTCTTAGCGCAAGAAGAAGTATGGATACGCCAAGGCATTAAAGCACGCCGTACCCGTAACGAGGGTCGAGTACGCAGGCTTGAAGCATTGCGCTTGGACCGTGCTGCACGACGTGAACGTCAAGGCAATGTGAAATTGAACCTGGATGCCGGCGAGCGTAGCGGTAAGTTAGTGGCAGAACTAGAGAATGTAGTAAAAGCCTATGGCGATAGAACGTTGATTAACGGCTTTAGCACCCGTATTTTACGCGGCGATAAGATTGGTTTACTCGGCCCTAACGGTATCGGCAAAACTACACTGCTCAAATTGATTCTGGGTGATATTGAAGCAGACAGCGGTGACATTCAACGCGGCACTAAAATCAACGTGGCTTATTTTGACCAGATGCGCGAGCAGTTGGATGAAGAAGCAACACTGGCAGACACCATTAGCCCAGGCTCAGATTTTGTGGAAATCGGCAACGAGCGCAAACATGTCATTAGTTATCTGGAAGACTTCTTGTTCCCGCCGCAACGCTCACGTTCGCCAGTCAAATCCCTTTCAGGCGGTGAACGTAACCGCCTATTACTCGCGCGACTATTTGCCCGCCCTGCCAATGTACTGGTGTTGGATGAGCCTACCAATGACTTGGATATTGATACGCTAGAACTCTTAGAGAGCCTGTTGCAAGAATTTGCCGGCACATTATTCTTAGTGAGCCATGACCGTGCATTTTTAGAAAATACCGTCACGCAAGTCATTGCCTTTGAAGGCGATGGTGTACTAACAGAGTTTGGCGGCGGTTATGATGACTGGCAACGTTTCACCCAACAACGCTTAGATGATAAAAAAGCGGATTTAGCACAAGCAACGAAGGCGAATGCAAAACAAAACACTGCCAATTCAAATAGCAAGCAAACTAAACCAGCAACTAAATTAAGCTTTAAAGAACAGCAAGAGCTAGACGCAATTCCTGCTCAAATTGAGCAATTAGAAGCCGAGCAAAATGACATTAATACCCAGTTAGCGGACAGCGACCTTTTTAAATCGCAAGATAAAACAAAAGCCGAGCGCGTTAAAAACTTACAAGCGAGACTAACTGAAATTGAGAGTTTGCTTGAAAAATTACTCGCACGCTGGGAAGTGCTTGATACTAAATAATACACCAGCGTAATTAAAATAACGTTAATTACGCTGGTACTCTTGGTTCTGAGTAAAACCAACTACTTAACTGGCGCTATATTGCTCCATGTAATAGGGATTAATGACATCCCGGCCTAATACTAAGCGCATATCAGAGTTATTAGCCATGGCATTGAACTTGACCAGAACTGGCATCCTGTTTAACGTTTTTGCAAGTTGAATTGCCTCTTCACGGTAGCCCACTTTGTATTGAAGTACAGTAGTATATTGGTTATAACGTTTCTTATTAGTGACCTGATAAGGTTGATTTAACCCAATTTCAGCTAAAGTTTCCCCTGTTTTTTTGGCAAAACCTTTAACGCCATTGCCATTGACAATCTCCAGTGTAAACAGCTTGTTGTTAAGCTCACTATGAATAGCCATCGCCAGCGCTCCCTCGTTAAACAAATTGTTTACCAATGGGTGAACCTTAAAAGAAATACCGCCAGACTGAGCCAATATTTTTACTTCGGGCACAGGTTGGCTGACTGGGGCATTCATCACTACAGTTTCTATTGGCGCTACCGTTTTTACAATCTCATAAATCCCTGAACTCAGCTGTTTAATTTCTGTTGGTGAATTTTTTACTATTACCATTTCGCCAGATGCTGGATTTTCAGTAGCCCTGGGCTCTAATGTTAACGTTGGTTGCGCCGATTGCGATGTTTCTACCAAGGCAGATTGTTCAGAAACAGGTTTCACATCAGCAGCAGGCATTGATTGTTCGTCGACTGGCCGGATTTTTCCAATTTTGATTGTTTTAGCAAGCGCAAAATATTTCTTTGCATTCTCTGTTTTTCCCAACTTATTGAGTGCAGCGCCCATATTGTTCAACGCACGAACATTCGATGGATCAATAACAATCGCTTTCCCTAAAGTTGAAGCCGCCTCATTGTAATTGCCACTTAAATAATACGCATAGCCTAGATTGTTATAAAGATATGCATCATCTGGCTGCTTTGCTAAAAGCCCTTTTAATTGTGAAATGCTTTCTTTAAAATCTCCGCGCTCAGCATCTAAAGCAGCAGCAGAAACGGTTGTTTTAATGCATTCAGGCGTTAAAGCCTGTTTGTTATAACAAGCTTTAATCTGATAAGGCATAGGCGCTATTTCTAGTTTTGTAGTTTTTTGATCAGTAGCGCAACTCGCTATTGCACCAGTTGCAACAATAAAGGTAAATAATTTTGAATATTTTTTCATGATAGCTCCTAATCGTTTAGTGCAGGATGCTTCTTAAAAACTCAAAATATGATTTAAGAAAAAGCCTCTTTAAGTTGCATAATTGCCGGACCTAACATCACTATAAATAATGCTGGCATCAAACAGAAAATTAGCGGAAACAAAAATTTTAATGCTATTTTAGCTGCAGTTTCTTCTGCTTTTTGCCTACGGATTGTTCTTGCGCTATCTGAATGTACACGCAATGCATCGCCAATGCTGGTGCCAAAGCGTTCTGATTGAATTACCATCGTTGCGAGAGAATCAATCTCCTCA
>DASQFK010000144.1:0-2546 GCA_035633175.1 Methylotenera sp. | reverse complement strand
GGTAATAAAGTTTCAGGATCTAACAATTGTATATCATGGCCAGGTTGCGGGAAGCCAGCTGAACCTGCACGAATCGGCCTAAATTTACTTTGGCTTAGATAATATGAAAATTCGCTCATGCCTACCGCTTCATAAATATCTACGCCAAAACGCTCGCGCCATTGCTGTAATACTTCATCAGACAAATGCTCACCCGCGCTCATGCAGTGGCGCAAACTTGGCACATCTGCTTTAGTCGCTTTTGATTTTTGTATGATTTGGCGATAGATGGTCGGTACGCCCACGAAGATAGTCGCAGAGTGTTTGGCGATTAAACGCGTCCATAATTCAGCGTCATTTTTACCTTCATGCACAATGACCGTTTTGCCCAAATACAGCGGGTCCATCAAGCCAGAACCTAACACATAGGTCCAGTTAAATTTGCCAGAATGCATGATGCGGTCTTGTACATGATGGTCACTGGTTTTATTAAAATCACTGGGTTTATTAAAGTCAAAGTCAAACCAGTATTTTGAAGCAGGTTCACGGCCAATTAAAGCACGGTGTGCATGTAACACACCTTTAGGATAACCCGTAGTACCAGAGGTATACACCAAATAAGCTGGATCATCGGCGGCAGTTAAATGTGCAGGCAAACAATAACCAACTTCTGATAAAGCCGTTTCTAAATCGCAAACATTGAGTTTATCATGCGCAGTCACTGCACCCACACCTGATAAAAGCACATGTTTTAAATTAGGCAGATCCAATAAATGATCCTGCAGTGATGGCCAAGCGGATTTATCTGTCACTAGCACTGCTGCCCCAGAATCACGCGCTAAATAAGCCACTTCTTCCGCAGTCAATAATGTAGAGGTAGGTACTGAAATTCCACCCCGTTTCATGGTGCCCAAAAATGCAATGGGGTAATCTAAACAGTTGGGCAAGCGAATCAGTACCCTGTCATCCACTTCAACTTCTAGGTTTCTGAGCAGCTGAGAAAATTGATCAGTACGTTTTGCCAGTTGCTCAAAAGTGATTTGCGATGTACCAAGTTCGTCATTTTCCACAATCATCGCGATTTTTTGAGCCGCTGGCGTGCCAAGATGCTTATCTGTACATGCAGAGCCAATGTTGAAATTTTTCGGAATGCTCCATTCCCAATCTGGAAATTTTTCAAACATTATTTAAAGCCTTTAATAAAGTTAAAATGTTTGCATACGGTACGTAACACCCTAAACGCAACATTGATAGTATGTGAAATCAAATAGAACTTAACGCTGGCGATCGAATGATTAATGCGACGCAAACACCTGTTAAGACTATTAATAAATTCCCTGAATAAAATCATAGCAACACACCATATGGCCAGTTTTGGCGTATCACTTGCGCAGGCAATAACTCAAGTACGTGCAATGCAAAATCCATATCTTCTGCATTAAGTGCACGCAAGGCATGTGCACGCAACAATGTTTGCAATGCTTTACCGAACATTGGCGGATCTAGCATCTCACCTTCAAACTTAATCGCCCCGCCAAGCAAAGCATCTGCCTCAATGGCCGCTCTTAGGATGCGTACTTTCTGATTCACTTCCGTAGGCGATGGTGTGTAAGCCGTTTTACATAGATGAATGTGCCCTGGGTGTATCACTTGCTTACCTGTTAAGCCCATTGCAGCTTCCTGGCAGGCGTGTTTATACACAATGCGGGATTCATTATCGCCATGTAAATCTAGCCAGCGGCGTACATCGTGCGGCTCTACAAATTTATCTGGCATGATATTGGCACCGATCAAGGTCTCTACGCCGCCAATCACGCCCTTACCAGCAATACGCGCCTCAAACATCAGCTGGCTCATGTAAAACTGCAATTCTTCAATCCAGTTTTCTGGGGTGATGTGTATGCCCATCGCTTTTGAAAAGTCATGAATACCGAATACCACATGCTGCACCGTGCTGTATTGCATCAACTCCGGCGCGATTTTGAGCGACTTAGGATGTTCGATAATAGGCTGTATGGTAATTTTTGGATTGATGCCTAATAGGAAACTAGATAAATCACGCACCTCAGCTGCACCATAAGCTTCACCTGCTTTAGCAAGCATCACCACATCAATACAATCGCCCAGATCACTGACCAGTTTCATGTCTAACTCATATTCTTCAGTACGAAATGAGTTGGCACGGATGGCAATCGTGACGTCTTTTTTGTGTTTCAGTAACGGCAGTTCTTGACGCAGCAAATCACGGCTCATCTCTTTTTGGCGGCAACCATCTTCAAGGTCAAAAATGAGCGTGTGCGCGTTGGTATTATGCGCATGCTTTTTCATACGCGCCGCCGCTTGTTCAACATCTTCATAAATACCAAGCGCAGGCGAATACTTGACGGGCGGATAATATAACTGAATACCAGGCCAGCACTCACCAAGCATAGCGCTATTGGTATAACACTTAATCTGGCCATGATTATTTATGGGATTATTCAGGCTGACATCGCTTACAACTTGGTGTGGTTTATTCATTTAAGTCGCACCTATGGAATTGATACTTGAGAATTGTTTCTTAATTT
>DASQFK010000143.1:0-9213 GCA_035633175.1 Methylotenera sp. | reverse complement strand
CCATCGATTGCATATCATAAAACCCCATCTTATTGATGAGTTTAGGATCATGAGGGACGAAATTACCGCTAGGTACCAGGCTGTGATCCATATAATAGCGTCCTACATTATCATGCTGGTTACCTATTCCGTTGGGATGATGCCGTTTTGAATTTAATAAGAGTCTAGGGGTTTGAAGTGCGTTCGCGGAAATCACAAAATGCTTTGCTTTAAAGTATATTTCCTTACCTTCAAATGTACGCACTAATGCCGTTTCAATTTGAGATCCATTCTCACTGGGAATTAATTCAATTACAGTCGCATAGGCGTAAATATTAACGTTTTTTGAAGCGGCGATTTGTTCTGGAAAATCTTTTGTAAATTTTCGCGTCGGGCCAAAAAGAAATGCACTATTACACGCCTTCTCTTTGGGAAGTGGGAGCGTCATCATCTCATTTTTCGCCCAATACTCAGACGAATACTGATAGGGCCCAATCTCACAGACTTCTTGAACGCGAGCGTAGTAGGGGTCCAGATCAATTTTTTTGATGGGCCATCCGCTGTGAGGCAATTCTGCACGTTGTTCGAAGTCAATTTCGTCTAACGGCGTATAACGATAGCCATACTGATCATCCGTCATCTGCAGAATCCAGTTATTAGCCGTGCCTCCTATCTGGCGCAAATGTGTAGACTCAAGCGGCTCGTAAAGTTCACCGCTCAAAGTACCCTCACTTAAGCGATGCACATCGTGGTCATATTTGTCTCCGCCACTTTCCAGCAAGTTAACACTGATATCTGTGCCGAGAAACTCTCTAGACAATGTTGTTCCTGCTGGCCCAGCCCCAATAACGCAAACATCAGACTCTATTATTTGACCATGAGTCAACTCACGTGTATCAACTTTCATAAATCCTTGTATAGACTAATTATTTTAGATGTAAAACCAGCTAGCTATAAGCAACATTACAACATCTCAATCTCACGCTTACTGACACGCAATTAAAGTTTAGTGCTAAATTTGAAACGCGATTAGTTACAGTGAGTTATATTTATTTGTAACAAATTGTAATCCAAAAAAGATTGTTAGAAAATAATAAGTTAAATATCATGAAAGCTCTTTAATCGCGGTAACTTTAGGGCAGTACACTCTGAAATTAAAAGTGCAAACATATGCTTTAAAATTCATTTCAGAAGTAAAGATTTAAATCAAATAAAATATATTAAGTGTAGTAAGAATAACAACAATATCTTCTCTGGTTAATAGCCCTAACAGGCTATATTACCGTTGTCATCATGATTTTCCTGGTGTTGGCCGAATCTAATTTTCGTTGCGGCTACTCTCACATATCGTTTAATTGAAGCACCTGCAATGAGATGTGTATCTAAAGTTAGTATGAAAATTAAAACAACATTCAGCTTGCAGAATTGAGATTTCACCACGTTTAATAAATTCATCACAATGTTTAATCAAAAATCTGTTGGTTAAGTGTTTAAGTTGATTGATAATGCTAGTCTTATCAAAATAATTTCTAATTTTTAATGTCTTCATCTCCCGGCAGTAAAACAAAACTTTCCGCACTAACTCTAGCTGCACTTGGCGTAGTGTTTGGTGATATTGGCACTAGCCCTTTATACACAATGAAAGAAGTTTTTTCCGTTGGACACCACCCAGTTCCACTGACTGAAGCGAATATGTTTGGTATTTTATCGCTCATTGTTTGGGCGTTAATTATGGTGGTGTCAGTTAAATATGTCGCGTTTGTTATGCGGGCAGATAATCGCGGAGAAGGTGGCATTATGGCCTTACTGGCGCTTGCGAGCCGCAATGCAGGCGCTGATATACGCAAGCAGCGCACTATTATGCTACTGGGTATTTTAGGGGCCTGTATGTTCTACGCCGACGGCCTGATTACACCTGCCATTTCAGTACTATCAGCCGTAGAAGGCTTAGAGGTTGCAGCGCCGATCTTACATCCACTGATCGTGCCGATTACTTTGGTAGTGTTATTCCTTCTATTCTGGGCACAAAGCAAAGGCACCGCATTAGTCGGTGCTTTTTTTGGTCCAATCATGGTGCTATGGTTTGGTACGCTAGCGGTGTTAGGTATACAGGGGATTATGCAAAACCCTAATATTCTAAATGCACTCAATCCCATTTATGCTGTTCATTTCTTCACGATAAGCCCGTGGACAGCCTTTGTCGCATTAGGCGCAGTGGTACTCGCGGTGACAGGCGCTGAAGCTTTATATGCCGATATGGGCCATTTTGGGCGCTTTCCGATTCGTTTAGCTTGGTTCGGTTTTGTATTCCCGGCTTTGATTCTCAACTATTTTGGCCAAGGCGCATTGATATTACAACATCCCGAAACGGTTAAAAATCCTTTTTATCTGCTTGCTCCAGAATGGATGCTGTTTCCATTGATTATATTAGCAACGATGGCTGCTGTGATTGCCTCGCAAGCTGTGATTACAGGCGCGTTTTCAGTTTCCCGCCAGGCTTTGCAATTAGGTTTCCTGCCCCGTATGCATGTTGAGCATACTTCCGAAAGCCAAGTGGGCCAAGTGTATATGCCACGCGTTAATTGGGGTTTGATGGTCGGCGTCATGGCATTGGTGATTGGCTTTGGTTCATCTGGTAACTTAGCCGCTGCTTATGGTATTGCCGTTACTGGTGACATGGTGATTACTACATTATTAGCTGGCATCGTATTCCATAATATTTGGGGCTGGAGTAAATTACGCACCGGTTTATTGGTAGGGTTATTTTTAATTGTCGACGTGACATTCTTTAGTGCCAACGTGTTGAAGATTCCAGACGGCGGCTGGGCGCCACTTGTGATTGGTATGATCATTTTTACCTTGATGATTACCTGGAAAACAGGTCGGGCAATCTTATTTCAACACATGAAAAATGAAGCAATGGCGCTTGATCCATTTATTGAAGCGATTGGTGCCCATCCACCGGCACGTGTGCCCGGTACTGCAATATTCATGACGCCTAACCCCGAGGGTGTACCGCACGCCATGCTACACAATTTAAAACACAATAAAGTGTTGCACGAAAAAGTAGTGATTCTTACGGTTAAGTTTTTAGATTTTCCGCATACGGTGGAAGAGGATCGAGTAGAACTTGAAGTGTTACCGCATGATTTTTATAAAGTGACAGTGCGCTATGGTTTTAAAGATGAGCCAGATTTGCCACGCGACTTAAAATTATGTGCTGAAAGAGGCTTAGCATTAGAAGCTATGGATACTTCATTTTTCATTGGTAAGGAAATATTGATTGCCAGCGAAAAAACTGAAATGGCTTATTGGCGTAAAAAGATATTCATCGGTTTGTTTAGAAGCGCTGAAACCATTACCAACCAATTTAAACTACCACCTAATCGGGTCGTAGAACTTGGTTCACAGGTCGCGTTCTAACAGGTAAACTGAAATCGTTAAAATTAAATAAATAAACCTATCAATATATATAAGAATTTGGTGAATTCATTCAACTAATCTGTGCAAAAAGCGTTAATACTTATTAGTAGTTTAATATTAAATCAAACCAATCAAACGGGGATTTATAAAAGTAAACTGAGGAAATACATCATGACGATAAAAAAACTAACATTCATATTAGCCGTAGCATGCTCAACACAATTTAGCGGCTGTGCCACTACCACACAAGATAGCGTATCTGGTGTAAAACGCTCACAATTTATGTTGCTGCCTGAATCACAAATTGTCGACATGTCGAGCCAAGCCTATACGCAAACGCTAAAAGAAGCGACTAGTAAAAAAACATTAAATACTGATAAAGCGCAATTAGCCCGTGTACGCGCCATTTCAAATAGACTCATTGCCCAAGTCGGCGTATTTAGACCCGATGCAGCGCAATGGAAATGGGAAGTGAACGTAGAGAAAAACGACGCAGTCAATGCCTACTGTATGCCAGGCGGTAAAATCATGGTGCTGACTGGATTGATGGATAAACTCCAGGCGACTGATGACGAACTCGGTGCCGTCATCGGCCACGAGATCGCACATGCTTTACGCGAGCATGGCCGTGAGCGTATGTCGACTGCACTAGTACAACAAATAGGTGTACAAGGTTTAATTGCCATGGCAACAGGGAGCGGTGCTGCCGCTCAAGCTGGTGCTCAAGCGGCACAAATGGGCTCTCAACTCTTTTTCGCCTTACCGAATGGGCGTGAGCAAGAGCGTGAAGCGGACAAGATTGGACTAGAGCTTGCCGCCCGCGCCGGTTTTAATCCAGAAGCTGCGATCACCTTATGGGAGAAAATGGGTAAAGTAGGCGGTGCGAAACCACCTGAGTTTTTTAGCACCCACCCATCAAACGAAAATCGTACCGCAGAATTACGCGCACTTATTCCAAAGGTACGCCCATTGTATGAAGCCGCTAAATCTAAATAAATCTTTTTTATAGTCTAGAATTTATGCATTCATAAACGCGCAAAACATCGCGCGCGCTAAATTCAATACACTTTAGGGTAAAATAGCATTTTTGCTGTTTTACCCTTTTTTAATTTGCTTACCCTTTTTATTCGGAAATAGAATTTACAACATCATGAATCCATTACAAAACATCATTGAAGGCGCTTTTGAAGATCGCGCAAACATCAACCCGGCGAATGCCAGTCGTGAAGTAAAAGACGCAGTCGCTAGCGTAATAGCAGATCTTGATGCAGGTAAGTTACGTGTTGCATCGCGCATTGGCGACACGCAAAACTGGGAAACACATCAATGGCTTAAAAAAGCGGTATTGTTATCATTCCGTTTAGACGACAACGTATTACTCGATGGCGGCTGCACAAAGTATTTTGATAAAGTACCACCAAAATTCGCTGATTACACAGAAGAAGACTTCAAAGCTGGCGGCTTCCGTGTAGTACCGAATGCAATTGTACGTCGCGGTTCATTCATTGGTAAAAATGCAGTTTTAATGCCGTCCTATGTCAACATTGGTGCTTACGTCGGTGAAGGCACAATGGTCGACACATGGGCAACAGTAGGCTCATGTGCACAAATCGGTAAGAACGTACATTTAAGCGGCGGCGTAGGTATTGGCGGCGTACTGGAACCAGTACAGGCTGGCCCAACCATTATTGGCGATAATTGCTTTATTGGTGCGCGCTCTGAAGTAGTAGAAGGTGTGATTGTAGAAGACAACTGTGTGATTTCGATGGGTGTTTATATCGGCCAATCCACCAAAATTTATGATCGTGAAACTGGCACTTTCACTTATGGCCGCGTACCAGCTGGTTCAGTAGTAGTTTCGGGTAATTTACCTGCTAAAGATGGCAGTTATAGCCTTTACTGTGCAGTCATCGTGAAAAAAGTAGATGAAAAGACATTAGGTAAAGTAGGAATTAACGAATTATTACGTGGCATTTAAATGCATAGCTGTCGAAATTACGACAGTTATGCATTTTTATCAGTAAAAATGATTTAATCAACCTCTTTTTCTAAAAAAGCTGCAACCCGCTATCTATAGGGTATGCAGCTTTTTTTACGTCTATTACATTCAATGGCATAGACTTTGCACTAACGTAATTACCTAAACTTAAAAAGATATTCTCTAAGCTCAAAAGGCATTGGACTATAACTGAATATGAGTAATTACAACCTAAATTTAATCGCCCTCTCTATGCTGGTAGGCTACTTTGCAGTACAGCTCACGTTCAGCCTAGTGAGTAAGCTATATAAATCTGAGGCTAGAGGTAAAAAATCTTTACTAATTTTCAGCACCATAATAGTGGGTAGTAGCTTTTGGGCTATCCACTTTCTTGATGTACTTGCTTTCCCATTACTACAATCTACTGGCTTTATTTTAAGTGACATCTTGCTGTCATGGCTTTCTGCCCTAGTCGTCGCATTAACAATACTCGATGTTTCAAGTAAAAAGACACTGCCCTTAGAATCATAAGTTGCTGGTGGATTTTTAGCTGGTATCGGTGGCTTTATCATGTTTTATTTCAGCATCTGCTCAATGCAAATTCAACCAGCGGTCACATTTTCTCTCTCAATCAGCTTAATCGCAATTATTGTTTCTATTGCAGTGGCCATGCTCGGCATTATGATCATATTTTGGCTTAAAAATTATTCAGGTGAATTTCCAGCGTTAACTAAATCTCTGTTTGCAATTATTATTTCCATAACGATTAATGGTGTGCATTTAACGTACAACGCAGCCATTGAAATTCCGCTTAATGCTGTTAGTAACACGGTAGTCCGTTTTGATAATAACTTATTAGGCTTAACCATCGCTTTAGGATTTATTTGTCTATTGTTAATCACTTTTGTCGTGGCTATTTTTTATGATAAGTTTGGCTACAACACTTTTAAATTTAGCCGGTTCAAAAAAGAAAATGAACAGGAACTGACGAATTTAGCCATGCTGGATACATTAACCCAGCTACCGAATCGCCGTGCATTTCAGCAACATTTAGAATCGGCAATCAAGCGCAGTGCTCGCGGTAAAGATACGCTCGCAGTGGCTTTTATTGACTTAGATAACTTCAAACCGATCAACGATACCTATGGTCATCATGTGGGCGATGAAGTGCTGTTAACCATGGCTAGACGTCTTAATGCCGCGGTACGTGGCTGCGATGTAATCGCACGTATCGGTGGCGATGAGTTCGTTGCGCTCATTGAAGAAATTAAATCTGAAAAAGATATTGTGCCGATTGCAGAGCGCATCGTGAAAGCAGTTAGAGAAACCCTCATTATAAATTACCATCAAATCAACCTATCGGCCTCGGTAGGTATCGCCGTTTATCCAAGAGATGGAGATATCGACAAGCTACTGATATGTGCGGATGCTGCGATGTATCGCGCCAAGAGCGATGGCAAAAACCAATTTAGATTTTTTGATGCAGAGATCGAACTCGCTTCAGATCAAATGCTTGAAATGCAAAAAGATTTACGTAAAGCCATCGCCAACGATGAATTCAGACTATATTTTCAACCTAAAGTAGATACTGGCACAAAAGCACCCGTTGGTGCTGAGGCCCTTATCCGTTGGAACCACCCCACTAAAGGGCTCATCATGCCCAAAGTGTTTATCTCTGCAGCTGAAAAATTTGGTTTATTAAAGCAAATCAACGATTGGGTCATTGAGGAAGCTTGCCGGACTATTTGTAGACTGCAAAATCATGGCTTATGTTTGAATATTTCAATTAACCTTACTTCACAACAATTTCGCAACCCCAGTCTGGTTGATGAAGTAAAAGCAACACTTCAATTGTATAACTTGCCGCATCACACTTTAACGTTTGAAATTACAGAAGCTGCAGCGATTAAAAATCAGGAGCTATTTAATGTCCTATTAACAAAATTTAGTGAGGCTGGCATCAATACGGCTATCGATGATTTCGGCACAAACCCATCCAGCTTGGCCTATCTACAAAATTTGAAGGTAGATGAGCTAAAATTGGATAAAGAGTTCATTGTGGATATTAGTACAAACTTACAATCCCGCGCAGTGGCTGATGCCATTATCAGGCTAGCACATGCATTAGATTTTATTGTGATAGCAGAAGGCGTAGAGTCTGAAGAGCAACGCATAATATTAGAGGAATTAGGCTGTGACCAAATGCAAGGGTATCTATTCTCAAGCCCCATGCCAGAGGAAAAGTTGATTAATTTAATGAAGCACTTAAATACTAACTTTCAATCTAGAGGTCAATTTATCATTAACGACTATCAGCAAGCTAAAATTAATAATCCAATAATTTAAACGCGAATAATCAATAATTTAGCTAACAAACCCATCTTACGGCAGGACATTCACTGCAGCTACTGTTAAAATGCTGATTTTATGCATTAGTATTCAGGTAGTATTTAAATGATGGTGTTCAAATGAGGCTGTACGGCATCCCTAATTGCAATACCGTCAAAAAAGCCCGCGACTGGTTAGCAGCTAATCATATCGCCTATGAGTTTCAGGATTTCAAAAAAGGTGCAGCTAACCAAGCGTTGCTTGCTGACTGGCTAACCCAATTACCTTGGGAAAAACTGGTAAACCGCGCTGGTATGACTTGGAGAAATTTATCTGATACTGAAAAAGCTTTAGTGATAGATGCACCTTCCGCACTCAATTTAATGCTGGACAAAACATCTGTGATAAAACGTCCGGTATTAGTAAAAGATGGGGAAATCATCAGCTTAGGCTTTTCTGAAGAAGTTTATAAAAACTTGTTTTCTATTAAATAGAGACCTTTGCACGAAGCAAAAAATAGCTTATTTTGTATAAAATATATAAATTCCGTCATTCCCGCGAAAGCGGGAATCCATTTTAATTAAACACTTACTGGATCCCCGCCTTCGCGAGGATGACGGAGTTGTGAGTTTTTATGGTTAAAATTGCTTCGTGCAAAGGTCTCAAATAAATAACTGGCAAATAGTTATTAGCAAAGAATAATCAATATGAATCAAACACCACACAGCAAGACTCTATTACTGGCGATTGACCTCCTCTCTCGCCGCTCAAACACGCCTGAAGACGCTGGTTGCCAAGAATTGATGATTTCTCGTCTTGAGCCTTTAGGATTCAAAATTGAGCGCATGCGTTTTGGCAATGTGGATAATTTATACGCTAGACGCGGCACCACTGGCCCATTACTCGTATTTGCCGGTCATACTGATGTGGTACCAACCGGCCCATTAGAAAAATGGCATACGCCGCCATTCGAGCCAACCATCAAAGATGGCATGCTGTATGCGCGCGGCGCGGCTGATATGAAAACATCGCTAGCGGCATTTATTACGAGTATTGAAGAATTCATCGCCGAAAACCCAAACCATACCGGTTCGATTGGCTTGCTCATCACTTCTGATGAAGAAGGTGTTGCAGTTGACGGCACCATCAAAGTGGTTGAAGTCCTGAAAGCGCGTGGTGAATTGATTGATTATTGCATCGTTGGCGAACCGACCAGTAATAAAGTAGTCGGCGACATGATTAAAAATGGTCGCCGTGGCTCGCTCTCTGGCAAGTTGGTGGTTAAAGGGCTGCAAGGCCATATTGCTTACCCACATTTAGTTAAGAACCCGATTCATATGGTCGCGCCTGCCATCAAAGACATGGTAGAAACCGTTTGGGATACGGGAAACGAATACTTCCCGCCTACTTCATGGCAAATATCCAATATGAATGGCGGAACTGGCGCGACTAACGTAGTGCCAGGCGAAGTCGAGATCCTTTTCAATTTTAGATTCTGTACGGCA
>DASQFK010000142.1:0-2137 GCA_035633175.1 Methylotenera sp. | reverse complement strand
AGCCAGTGGCAAAATCCTCTACCTCACTTGCCGCAACGCCATTTGCATTAGTTTTAAATTTTACGCGTACCAGCTTGTAGCCTGATAGTTGCTTACGATTCCACGAACCATGCAATGCCAAAATAGCATCCTGCTTATAGTCAGCTGGAAAATTTGTTTTATCTAGAAAAGTAATGCCGATAGGTGTGGAGTGTGAAGTCAGCGTAATTGCAGGGGCTTGTGCAGCTTTACAGAATCCGGCTTCTCCAGGGAAATTAGGATCCACGGCCTGGCCTTTCAGACTTGCAGGATCTCCCCAGCAATGTGGCCAACCATAATGCTTACCCCCTTCAATTTTATTAAGATGTTCTGGAGGCAACTCATCATTTACAGCGCCGCCTTTACTACTGGCACGCATATCAGAGCCATTATTGGTTGCATACATCTCGCCAGTTTTTGGGTGCCAGGCAAACCCTTGTGAATTACGTAAGCCGCGCGCCCAAATTGCTGATTGCTGATGTCGTCCTAATGTGGTTAATGCGCCGGCAGGCTTACCTTCTTTTGTATAGCGCAATATGGTGGCGCGCATTGAATCATTTTCAACACACACGTTACAGCTTGATCCAACATTCACAAATAAATAACCGTCAGGACTAAGCTTGATGTTTTTAAGTGCATGGCCGCCCGAAGGTAAATTATTGATGAAAGGTGATACTTTAGCGGGCCAATTCCCTGCATTCTTTTCGAGTTTAACTACGCCATCCTGATTTGCGACTAAAAGTGTTTCGCCTAGAAAAACCAAGCCTTGCGGCGCATTAAGATTATCCGCTACGGTAATGACAGCATCAGCAATGCCATCTTTATTGGCATCGGGCAACATTACAATGCGGTTACCTTTAGCTGAAGAAAGATAAAGATTTCCATTTGAGTCAAATGTCATGAATCTAGCGTCTTGTAGATACTCTCCATGCTTGGTATTGCGGTCTGCATAGATTTCCATTTTAAAACCGCTAGGAAGTTTTATTTTTTGTATGTCGTTAGCCGAATAGGCAATTAATGGAACAGAGCTTGTAAATAAAGCAAAAACAGTTAATCTAAGATATTGATGCATATTTATCACCTATTAGCTTAGTCAATTAAGTTAAAGTGTCCGCCCAAATATTCTGTGCCCAAGCTACGGCGTAAGCACCTTCTTGCTCACTAGGGCTGGCTGATACGCCACCGCCTTCAGCAGATACCATGATTTTCTTAGTCCTATCGTAACGATAAACATTGGCCACATGCATGGCAGACTGATCTGTCACATAGCTATAGCAAGTATTTGCAAATACTGGCGATGGATCAGGGGCAAGGCCAGCCATTAACTGCACGATTGCATTGGCGCAGATTTTGGCTTGGTTGTTAGCCATATGTGCAGATTTTGGTAACGCCGCTGAAATTGCATCTCCAATCACATGGACACTAGATGCTAATTTAGATTCATAAGTTAAAAAGTCAACTTCACACCAGCGCTTGTCTATATTGCTAAGGCTCACCAGTTGATTGTTCAACTTAACCATTTGTACAGGCTTACCTGCACGCTGAGGTGGAATAATGTTTAATACGTCTGCCTTCACTGTATCAAACTCAGTTTTTACTGTTTTGGTCGTCACATCAACATCGACCAATTCATTGTTCGGCCGATAATCAATGATTCCTGCATACATTTCATTAAAGACTTTAGTGAAAAGCCCTTTTTTAGATACGATTTCGGCATTTGCATCCAACACGATGACTTTGGACTTTGGTTTATTTTTTGCCAAGTAATATGCCACTTGTGCTGCGCGCTCATACGGCCCAGGCGGGCAGCGGTAAGGTGCTTTAGGTACATTCATCACAAAAAGACCGCCGTCGGGCATCGCTTCCAATTGCATTCGCAGGTTAACGGTTTGCCAACCCGCTTTCCAGGCATGAGGGACTTTCTGTTGCGCCTCGGCACTTTGTAACATGGGTAATTCATCGTAAATAAAATCAATGCCCGGCGCGATGATCAATCTATCGTAGCTAAGCTCTCCGCGCAGCATACTGATTTTTTTTGCAGTGACGTCAATGCCAGTCACCTCATCCTGTACCCATTGAATGCCATGATTTTTTTTAAGTGCATCATAGCCAAAAGTTA
>DASQFK010000141.1:0-4786 GCA_035633175.1 Methylotenera sp. | reverse complement strand
CGCACGCAACGTGAACAGACGATACATTTACTAGGGTCAAAGGTGAAATAGGGATTTGATTCGTCTTTCTCGGCTTTAAGGTGGTTCTCTCCTTCATATCCGTAACGCACTTCACGCAAACCAACTGCGCCGGCCATATCTTGCAGCTCACAATCACCGTTAGCTGCACAAGTCAGGCAATCTAAGGGGTGATCTGAAATATAAAGCTCCATCGTGCCACGACGGATATCCGCCAATTTCGAAGTCTGCGTATGTACGACCAAACCTTCTGCAACGGGTGTAGTGCATGAAGCCGGGTAGCCACGACGCCCTTCGATTTCTACCACACACAAACGACATGAACCAAATGGCTCTAGGCTATCAGTGGCACATAACTTTGGTACACTGATGCCCGCCATGATTGAAGCGCGCATGATAGAAGTACCTTCGGGTACGGTGATTTCCCTGTCATCAATCGTGAGCGTAATTTGAGTATCAGATTGACTCGCTGGCGTACCGTAGTCCAGCTGATCATCATAGTTGGTACGGCTATGCTCATGTTGATGATGCGTATTGCTGTATTTAATGTCATCCATCGTATGCTCTCTTACGCCGCGCCTAGGCTACGGCTTTAGACTGTTTCAATTCGAAATCTCTAGGAGAAAAATCTTCCGCAAAATGGTTCATTGCGCTCAGTACTGGATATGGCGTCATGCCACCCAGCGCGCATAGTGAGCCATTTAACATGGTGTCACTTAAATCGCGCACCAGTTTTATATTCTTAGCCGTATCAGGCGTTTTTTTATCTTTATTGGCGATGATTTTATCCATCACTTCAGCACCGCGTACAGAACCTATGCGACAAGGCGTACATTTTCCGCATGACTCAATCGCACAAAATTCAAACGCATAGCGTGCCATTTTTGCCATATCCACCGTATCGTCAAACGCTACGATACCACCGTGACCTAACACAGCCCATATTTTGCTGAATTCTTCGTAATCCAGCGGTGTATCGAACTGCGATTCCGGCAAGAATGCACCTAAAGGTCCGCCCACTTGTACTGCACGAATCGGCTTGCCTGAGGCTGAGCCTCCGCCAAAATCATATAACAATTCACGTAGTGTTACACCAAACGCCAATTCCACCAAACCGCCACGTTTGATATTGCCAGCCAGTTGAATGGGCAAAGTGCCGCGCGAACGACCCATGCCGTAGTCGGCATAATATTTTGCGCCTTTGTCTAAAATGACAGGCACTGTAGCCAATGAAATCACATTATTAACCACTGTGGGCTTGCCGAACAAACCTTCTATCGCTGGCAGTGGCGGTTTAAAACGCACCAAGCCACGTTTACCTTCCAAGCTTTCTAACATGGAAGTTTCTTCACCGCACACATAAGCACCCGCTGCACGGCGCACTTCCAGGTGAAAAACTTTTCCACTTCCGAAAATATCATTACCAAGATAACCAGCCTGATTAGCAGCTTCAATCGCACTGTTCAAAGTTACTAGGGCATGAGGATATTCTGAACGCAGATAAATATAACCTTGTGTCGCGCCGACAGCGATACCAGCAATCGTCATGCCTTCAATCAGCACGAATGGATCGTCTTCCATAATCATGCGATCTGAAAACGTACCTGAATCGCCTTCATCCGCATTACATACGATGTATTTTATGTCTGACTCGCAACCTAGCCCTATATTACTTTTCGCTCCCGCTTCAAGTACCGTTTTCCATTTAATACCGGTCGGAAAAGCCGCACCGCCACGGCCTCGCAATCCAGAATCAGCCACAACCTGCACGATATCTGCACCTGACATTGTCAATGCGTTTTTAAGGCCTTTGTATCCATCATGGGCAATATAATCATCTAAAGAAATCGGGTCTGTGATCCCCACCCTTGCAAAGGTCAAGCGTTGCTGCTTTTTGAGCCAATCAAGCTCTTCGGTTAGGCCCAGCGATAAAGCATGCGCATGACCATGTAGAAAATCCGCATCGAAAAGAGAAGCTACATCTTTAACTTTTACTGGCCCGTAAGCCGTACGGCCTTTGTCAGTCGCCACTTCCACCATGGTTTCCAGCCAATACAAACCGCGGGAGCCATTCCGGACAATGTCAATTTCTAAGCCACGTTTTTTCGCCTCAAGCGCTATACCAAGCGCTACTTTTTCAGCACCCACAGAAAGCGCACTTGAATCACGGGGAATATATACTTTAGTCGTCATTATGCGGTTGCCTCAACTAGTCTAGCCTCTGACACAAGCGTGTCTAAATCAGCTGGCGTCATACGGCCATACACTTCCTCATCCATCATCACCGCCGGTGAGAGCGCGCAATTACCTAAACAGTAAACTGGCTCTAAGGTGATTGTTTGGTCAGGTGTGGTTTGGTGATAATCGATATTCAGGCATTTTTTCGCATGTGCTTCCAAGGCTTCAGAACCCATAGATTGGCAGGATTCTGCTCGGCAGATTTGCAAGATATGGCGGCCTGGCTTGTGGGTACGAAAATGGTGGTAAAAAGTCACCACACCATGCACTTCAGCCACTGATAAGTTTAAGGCTTTGGATATCGGCGTATAAAAAGATTCTGCGATATACCCCATGTTGTCCTGAATGGCATGAAGCAATGGCAACAGTGCACCTGGCATTTGTTTATGTTCTGCGATTAATGCATCAAGCTTTGTATTTATTTCTTGTATAGATAACTCTTGCAAACTAATCTCTCCAAAACAACTCATATTCAGGTGATATACAAAATGGTATATTACACTGATTAAATGTATTATTGAATACGACAATTCATGATGTTGAAAGTGCCAAAAACCTCACAGATATTAACCGACCAATTTGGTCGCAGAGTAGATTACATTCGCCTATCCATCACAGACAGATGCGATTTTCGCTGCGTGTATTGCATGAGCGAGGATATGACTTTTTTGCCGCGAGAAGAGGTATTGAGCCTTGAAGAGTGCGCGCGTTTAGTAAGAGTTTTTGTATCTTTAGGTGTGAACAAAGTACGTATCACAGGCGGTGAGCCTTTGGTGCGTAAGAACGCACTGTGGCTATTTGAAGAAGTTGGCAAGCTAGACGGGCTCAATGAGTTAGTGCTTACTACCAATGGCAGCCAACTGGAGAAGCAAGCGCAAGATTTACGCAACGCAGGTGTTAAGCGCATCAACATCAGCGTGGATAGCTTAGATGCAACGCGTTTCAAAAAAATCACTCGCACTGGTGAGCTAGATAAAGTGCTGCGTGGCATACAAGCGGCCAAGCAAGCTGGCTTTGAAAATATCAAGCTCAATACGGTATTGATGCGTGGCGTGAATGATGACGAAGCAGTTTCATTAGTCGATTTCGCGATTAAACAAGCAATTGATATTTCATTCATTGAAGAGATGCCTTTGGGAGAAGTAGACCATTTACGCGAATCTACATTTTGCAGCAACTTGGATACACTGAAAATACTACAAAATGAGTATCCGCTCATTGCAAGCACAGAGACCACTGGTGGCCCAGCACGGTACTGGCGCGTGGCGAATACAAAAACTAAGATAGGCTTTATTTCACCGCATTCTCACAATTTTTGTGAATCATGTAACCGTGTACGCATTACCTGCAAAGGTGAGTTGTACTTATGTTTGGGCCAGGAAGATAAAGTAGATTTAATGCCGCTGTTAAGAGATTACCCGAATGATGACCAACCATTGATCGAAGCAATTTTAGGCAGCATGGCAATTAAACCAAAAGGCCATGACTTTGATTTACGTCGTGCAGAACCCGCCGTCATTAGATTTATGTCGCATACTGGCGGCTAATTGATTGATGGCGATTTCAAGTATCATTCTCTCAGGTGGACGTGCTACACGCATGGGCGGCATAGACAAAGGCTTGATTGCATTACAAGGAAAGCCTCTCATTCAATATGTCACTGAATGTTTAAAATCTCAAGTAGATGAAATTATCATCAACGCTAATCGCGAAATTATCAGCTATCAAGCCGTAGGCTATACCGTGTTACAAGACGAAACCGCAGATTTTATAGGTCCGTTGGCAGGAATCAGTTTAGGCTTAAAGCACGCAAAATATGATTACCTTCTCGTTGCGCCTTGTGATTCGCCCTTACTGCCGTCAGATTTAGCGCAGCGTTTATACTCTGGTTTACTCAAACAAGATGCAGATATCGCTGTAGCTACGAGCGAGGGTGACGCACACCCTGTATTTTGTTTATGCAACAAAAGTGTGTTGTCTAGCTTAACGCATTATTTGCAACAAGGTGGCCGCAAGGTAAGTGCCTGGCAAAAAAGCTTGAAGTATGTTGAAGTGGATTTTAGCGACAAAGCGGAAGCCTTTATTAACCTGAATACCTTTGAAGATTTAGCGGCACTGGAATTAAAGTTAAGCCATGCATAATTTACCGATATTAGGTATTTGCGCTGCGGGTAGCAACGCAGGCAAAACCACCTTAATTACACAGTTAATTCCTGAACTTGCGAAACGCAATATCAGAGTCTCGGTGATTAAGCACGCACACCATCAATTTGATATTGATCACCCTGGTAAAGACAGCTACCAGATTCGTGAATCGGGCGCCGTGCAAACGCTAATTGCCTCCGGTAAGCGCTGGGCGTTGATGACAGAAATGAACCGAACGCCTAATGCTTCAAATGAAGCTGATCTGGAAACGCTGCTAAAGCAATTTAACCCTGATTATGCTGATTTGATTTTGGTAGAAGGTTTTAAGTCAGCTTCCATCCCGAAAATTGAAGTGTATAGAGCGAGCATGAATACGCCTTTATTG
>DASQFK010000140.1:0-4890 GCA_035633175.1 Methylotenera sp. | reverse complement strand
GCGTGTTATTTCCTTTATCCACGCTGATTATTGTGCAGATTTGCAAAGTAATATTAGGGTATTGGCAACATACTAGTTTGTTGCACTTAGCAAGCACACTGCTATTCGCGATGGCGATCATACGCTTGGCTGTTTATGCTGTGCGCTACATCGTTGCACCTGGTGGTGTACTCAAAACGCTAGAAAATGGTATATCCGGCTTAATTTGGCTGATGCTAGCACTGCATTTGAGTGGCTTATTGCCACAATTATTGCAGATTCTTGAAGATGTTAAATTTAACATCGGTAAAAACAAGATGGATCTGTTGTTGGTGTCGCAAGCACTGCTTACGATTATCGTCACTATCTTTGTAGCGCTTTGGATAAGTCGTCTTCTTGAAAATAAATTAATGCGCGCTGAGCATGTCAATCTGAACATGCGTGTTGTGATGAGCAAATTGCTACGCATCATTTTATTGTTTATCGCCATCTTGATCGCACTCTCTGCAGTAGGCTTAGATATTACCTTGCTGTCCGTTTTCGGCGGTGCACTAGGTGTTGGCTTGGGTTTTGGTTTGCAGCGTATTGCCAGTAACTATGTCAGTGGTTTTATTATTCTGCTTGATAGGTCTATGCAGATAGGGGACATAATTACTGTTGAAACGCATTACGGCGTGGTGAGTGATTTGCGTACGCGTTATTTGGTGTTGCGCAAGTTAGACGGCACAGAAGTGATTATTCCTAATGAGATGTTAATCATTAACCCAGTGATTAACCATTCTTTCACAGAACATAAAGCAAGAGTACAAATGCCTGTGCAAGTAAGCTATGATAGCCCGCTAGAGTTGGCTATGCAGTTGATTTCAGATGCGGCTACTAAGCATCCCCGTATCTTAGTCACGCCTGCGCCGGTCGTGCTTGTTAAAGGTTTTGGCGATAGTGGAATCGACTTAACACTGTCAATATGGATACCTGATCCTGAAGAGGGATCAGCAGTATTGCAGTCTGAAATCTTTTTAGAAATATGGCGTGCTTTTCAAGCTAATAATATATCCATACCATTCCCACAACGTGAGGTGCGCATATTAGGAAATGCACCAACGCCTACTTCTGTGCCAGAATCAATTTAGTTTAAGTACTTAACAGTGTCCCGTCCTAAAATAGGTTGACAGTTATTCACCTGTTTTAGGTTGATTTAAAAACGCCTGATGCACTGCATCGGGCGTTTTGTATTTCAGGCTCAGATGCGGCCTGACTTCATTGTAAATCTGTATCGACTGTTTGACCATTTTTCTCGCCTCCTCCAAGTCCTTGGGTTTGTTTAAGAGAAACTCGTTCTTTAAGATCCCATTGACGCGCTCAGCCAACGCATTCTGATAACAGTCATAACCATCGGTCATCGAGCAGGTGATCTGGTGGCGCTGATGAATGGTTTGATATTCTGCCGAGCAATATTGAATCCCCCGATCGGAATGATGAATCAATGGAGACGCATCGCGTCTCGTACTAACTGCCATCTTCAGTGCTTTGCCAACCGCGCTGGTCTGCATATGCGCATCCACATGATAGCCCACGATCTTTCTGGAGTAGGCGTCGGTCACCAAACTCAAATAGGTGTTTTGTGTTTGCGTGGGTAGATAGGTGATATCAGCGACCCATACTTCCTCTGGCCTGCTGGGCGTGACTTGATGCAGCCCGGGCTTAAGTAAGTTCGGGTGCTTATAAAAGCGATGATGGCTGTGTGTAGTCTTGTGATAAGACCGACTGGGTCGCACGAGTAATCGAGTCTGCCGAAGTAAGTTAAACAGTGCATCACGCCCCATCTTAATCTGGCGCTCAGATAGCGGGGCTTTCAGCATATGCTGTAGCTTGCGAGTGCCGATCCTCGGCTGCACCATCCGCTGCTCACGCACAAGCTGCACCACTGTATGGTTGATATTGACCTGATGGGCTTCAGCAATGACTCCCTGATAATAGGCTTGACGGCTGATGCCGACAAAGCGACAGGCTTTGCGGATGCTTAGTCGAACAACTTTCCCTTCTTCAAGGGGCGCTTAAAGGCTTTTTTGGGAGTTTTACTCCATATTCAGTCTTGATCACATCAAGCATGGCTTCAAACAGTTGTGCTTTGAGGTTGGCGTCCTTCAATTCAACCTCTAGCGCTTTGATACGCTGCTCAGGGGTTTGTGGCAAGACAGGTTTCTTGGTCATCTCAGTGCTCATTAAATCTGATGATGAAAGATTATACCAATCTAGGCGCCCGTGCTTGCGTAACCAGCTTAATACAGTCGATCTGCCTTGAATACCATAACGAGATTGAGCCTCTTTATAAGTCAGCTCGCCATATTCAACTTGCTCAACCACTGCCAATTTAAAAGCCAGTGTGTAATCTCGTTGTGTTCTCTTAATCCCAATACCCATTTGACGCTCCTTGATTCAATTCAAAAAGTGTCAACTTATTTCAGGACGGGTCACAGCTAATAAAAAAGCCCGCAATGCGGGCTTTTTTATTACTTAAACCAGACTTATAGAAGTCTATTTAAGTTTAGTTTCTTTATACAATACATGCTTACGAACCACTGGATCAAATTTCTTGATTTCCATTTTTCCTGGCATAGTACGTTTGTTTTTAGTAGTGGTATAAAAATGACCTGTACCAGCACTTGATTCTAATTTAATTTTTTCGCGCATGATATTTCAGCCTTTTAAATTTTCTGGCCAGCAGCACGCATACCAGCAAGCACGGCATCAATACCGTTTTTGTCGATAGTACGTAGCGCATTGTTAGTGATGCGCATGCTTACCCAGCGGTTTTCGCTTTCAACCCAAAATTTGCGGTTTTGCAAATTAGGTAAAAAACGGCGTTTTGTTCTGTTGTTAGCGTGAGAAACATTGTTACCCACCATTGGCTTTTTGCCTGTTACCATACATACACGTGCCATGGTTATTCTCCAAACATTCACTTTTTTCTAAAGACCGCAATTATAGTACGAAAACTGATTTATTCTCAAGAGATATCTCAATAATATTCACGTTTTATGCACTAAATAAAGCACTTAATACATTTGAGTACTAAATACACGTAATTTAATGCTTACCCGTGCTGCCAAAGCCGTTTTCCCCACGATCACTGGCATCAAAATCATCCACCACATGAAACTCAGCTTGCATGACGGGTACTATTACCAGCTGTGCAATGCGCTCCATCGGGTTAAGCTCAAATGCTGTGCTGCTACGATTCCAGCATGACACCATAAGCTGGCCTTGATAATCGGAATCTATTAAGCCGACTAGATTTCCCAACACAATGCCGTGCTTATGGCCAAGACCCGAACGTGGCAAGATGAGCGCTGCATAGTAAGTGTTGTCTAAATGTATTGCCATGCCGGTAGGGATCAGCATGGTTTCGCCAGGCTGCAGAGTGATACTGCTGTCAATACATGCCCTTAAATCCAATCCCGCAGAGCCCGGCGTAGCATAGGCCGGCATTTGTTCATTTAAGCGATTATCTATAATTTTAAGATCTACAATTAAACTCATTTGATGGCTTTCTTATTAAGTGTTTTTGTCAGTATGCATGCCTAGTATGCGTTACTAAGTTTGCAAGCATATTACGGGTTTAACATGGTGCTAATGTGCTTTAAAATTTCATGAGCTAATGTAGTTTTATCTGCTTTAGGTAGCTGATGTGTACCGGCATCGTATATCAATGTGATATTTGCATCATCTTTACCCATGCTCTCACTCACTAAATTAGCCACAATTAACGGTAATTTTTTGGCTAATCGTTTTTTGGTAGCATGCTCAATCAAGTGTTCACTTTCTGCAGCAAAACCTACACAAAATGGAGCATTTGGTAGGCTAGCGACATCACTGAGAATATCCTGATTGCGCCTAAGTCCCAAACTTAGTGAAGCCGATGTCTTTTTGATTTTGTGCGTACTTACTTCGGCAGGTGAGTAATCTGCTACTGCAGCCACTGCGATAAAAATATCTTGTTGATGGATGTTACTCATAACCACTTTATACATTGCGTCTGCACTTAATGCCTTGATATTTTTAATGTTCTGTGGAGGTTCAATCGCGCTTGCGCCACTCACTAGAGTGACCTCTGCGCCCATATCTCGTGCTACTTGTGCGATGGCATAACCCATTTTCCCGCTACTCAAATTAGTAATGGCTCGTACGGGGTCTATCATTTCTAATGTAGCGCCAGCGGTAATTAACACAAGTTTCCCAGCCAATAGCTTGGGTGTAAAGTGAGCATTTACTAACGCTAGTAAATCTTCTGCTTCAAGCATGCGGCCTAGGCCAACTTCACCGCAAGCTTGCTCTCCGCTATCAGGGCCTAATATACTGATTTGGTCAGCTTTTAACTGCGCAATGTTGCGTTGGGTTGCGGGATTCTCCCACATTTGCTTATTCATGGCTGGTGCAACCAATAGTGGACATGGTTTTGTATCAGAGCCTCTAGCTAAACATAATGTTGAGAGTAAGTCATCTGCACGGCCTTGTGCTAATTTAGCAATGAAGTCTGCACTGGCTGGTGCGATTAAAATAGCATCTGCTACACGCGATAACTCAATGTGTGGCATACCATTACTGATACTGCTATCCCACATATCAATAAACACTGGTTTGCCAGAAAGTGCTTGCATAGTGACAGGGGTAATAAATTGGCAGGCAGCCGTAGTCATGACTACTTGTACATCAACGCCAGCCTTTACCAATATGCGCACTAACTCCGCCGCTTTGTAAGCAGCAATGCCGCCTGTGATACCCAAAACTAAATGTTTGCTTTCTAAAGGATGCATGGTAAATTTTGTATTGTTAAAAGTACTTTTTAATTCTAGAAATAAACTTAAGTTTAACATGGCTAGATGTTTGTGCGATATGGCACGCAATTAGCAA
>DASQFK010000139.1:0-2184 GCA_035633175.1 Methylotenera sp. | reverse complement strand
ATTTTAGACCCCATTCATTTTGGGTTAACTAATTCAATCGTGCGTTATCAAAAATTACGCAAAAAATATCCTGATATTGAAATCATGATGGGTATAGGTAACTTAACGGAGCTTACGGATGCTGATACTACGGGTATTAATGCATTGTTATTTGGCATTATTAGTGAGCTGAATATCAATGCAGTATTGGCCACTTCAGTAAGCCCACATGCAATTAATGCAATTGGTGAAGCTGATATTGCCAGGCGTATTATGCATGCCGCAAAACTTGATGATAGACTGCCTCGAGGCTATAGCAATGGTTTGCTGGGACTTCACGATAGACGTCCTTTTACTTATTCTGTAGATGAGATAAAAGAAATCGCGGCACAAATTAAAGACCCTAGTTTTCGTATACAAGTGAGCGAGGCAGGCATGCATATTTATAATCGAGATGGCATACACGACAGCGTAGATCCATTCGCTTTATATCAGCACCTCAAAGTTGAAAATGATGCCTCGCATGCATTTTATTTAGGTGTTGAATTAGCCCGTGCGCAAATTGCCTGGCAACTTAAAAAGCGCTATGTACAAGATCAGGAAATCGATTGGGGTGTAGCGAGCCAAACGCAGGCTCAAGCTAACAAAACCGCACATCGTGAAGCGTCGATCAAAGAACGGCGCGAAGCAGCCAAAAGTACTAAAGAATAAGGGTTAACATGATACATGAGACGATTATTACGAGTGTTGATGCGCAAAGCAATGTGCATGTAACGCCTTTTGGCATTCACATTGAAAATGAATTAGTGATCATTTCCCCCTATAAACCTTCTGCTACGTTAAATAATATTTTAGCTACTAAATGCGCAGTCATGAACTTAACGGATGATGTGCGTGTTTTCGCTGCTGCATTGACTAAACGTCAAGCATGGGAGATCCTGCCAGTTAATCATATCGCAGGCTTTCGATTGGCAGATACTTTAGCACACAAAGAATTGAGGCTCGTCAAAGTTGAAGATCATGCATTACGGCCAAAGTTGTTTTTGGAAGTTGTACACGAGGAACAACATCAGGCATTTCAAGGCTTTAACCGTGCGCAGGCAGCAGTGATTGAGTTAGCGGTATTGGTGAGTCGTTTATCGATGTTGCCGAAAGAGAAAGTCATATCAGAGATGCAATATTTACAAATTGCTGTCGATAAGACCGCAGGAGAGCGAGAGTTAGAAGCGTGGAACTGGCTGATAAAAAAAATAGATAACTTTTATGCGGAACAGTCGGGTGAAAATTTTGCATAGTATGGTTTTGGCATGACACAGCTACTCATTAGCGTTACTAGTATTGCCGAGGCACAAATCGTGCTAGAAAACGGTGTAGATATTATTGATCTAAAAGATCCTTTAACAGGTGCCTTGGGTGCATTGCCACTCAGCCAAATAGAGGTGATTGTAGATTTTGTAGATAGACGAAAACTGGTCAGTGCAACCATAGGTGATATGCCTATGCAACCAGAGCTAATTTTCGATAGTGTTGCAAAATTGAGGAATACTAAAGTGGATTTTATTAAAATTGGCTTTTTTCCGGCTGGTAATTATCAACCTACTTTAGATAAATTGAGAACCATCACAGCAAATGGAGTGAAATTGATTGCGGTACTGTTTGCTGAGTATGAGTATTCAGATGCCTTGATTAAGTCTATACAACAAGCAGGTTTTCATGGTGTTATGTGGGATACCGCACAGAAGGATGGAAATACGTTCATGTATTATCGCTCCGCAGTAAATTGTAAAGAATTTGCAAAAAGAGTCTTAGAAATAGGTATGTCATTTGGACTCGCTGGTTCCTTACAATTGCAACATATTGTGGCTGCGAGAGAATTAAACCCTACCTATATTGGTTTTAGAGGTGGGGTATGTGATAGCAATAAGCGTGAATCTGGATTAGATTCACAGAAAATTAAAGCAATACGTAAAGCATTGTAAGATTGTTGTATAAAAGCAACAAAAGATATACAGAAACACAATCTTGTTGACGTTAATCATTGCGCATGCTACTTAGAGTGCGTATTATCAAATCGAAGTATAAAGAAGTACTTTAACCAGGAGCAAATACGAATGAAAAAAAATCTTGTAAATTTAGCAGTAGCAGCAACACTAGGGTTCGCAGCATTTTCTGCAACAGCCGATGATATGTACCGTGGTGCTTGGT
>DASQFK010000138.1:0-10718 GCA_035633175.1 Methylotenera sp. | reverse complement strand
CCTGGGGGTTTAACCCCCCTAAAGAGTCGTTCGAGACCAGGACGTTGATAGGACGGATGTGGAAGCGCAGTAATGCGTTAAGCTGACCGTTACTAATTGCTCGTGAGGCTTGATCCTATAACCTTAATACTTGAACCTGATTGCGATTAAGTTCGTGAAGAGGCAAGATTGATGGTTGGTTTTAAAGCACTGATATCGTTTAACGACGGTATGGTTTAAAGACACTGTAATCAGTGAACCCCATAACATTCGCGCCTGAAAAATGCGTGACACTTTACTTCTTCTGTTTGTTAAAAACTGCATTCAAGTGCTTAGCGATAAGTGCAAGATGTAAGTTTAAGACGCTAGTTCTATGCAAATAGAGCTGAGCGCACAGCATTTCTGCTTGTGATAGGCAATTGGGTGAAAACTCAACAGCGCACAAGAGCTACCAGTTATGCTTGGCGGCCATAGCGGTTTGGACCCACCCCTTCCCATCTCGAACAGGGCCGTGAAACGAACCAGCGCCAATGATAGTATGCTTTTTGCATGCGAAAGTAGGTCACTGCCAAGCTATTTATATTAAAAAGCCTCCCTCGTGGAGGCTTTTTTACTTTGTACGCCCTGAAAACAATACGATTAGGTTCAGGCTTTAATTAGTTCATAATAAAACGATGAGCGCTACTACGGTTATTGCCAGAACAATTTTAGTGATTGTATAAACTGGACGGTTCCAGCGCTTAAATTTTCTGCGATATTGACCAACCAACCAAACGTATTGATATAACCTATTAATGATGCCGGTTTGGTCACCATGTTTGTTTGGCGAGCTTGCGGCTGTAATTAAGGTGCTTCCTAAAAAATGATTGATTGATTGAGCCCAGCGATAGCGCATCGGACGTTCTATGTCACAAAACAAAATGATGCGGTTTGAATCGGAGGTGTTGTGTGCTTCATGAATATAGGTTTCGTCAAATAATACACACTGGCCATCGCGCCAGCTATAGCGTTCGCCATCGACATCAATGTAACAGTCGTCATTGTTAGGGGTAACTAATCCGAGATGATAGCGAACTGAACCTGCGTAGGGATCGCGATGTGGGTTTAAGGTAGCGCCCGAGGGTAGTTCGGCAAACATTGCTGCTTTGATTGATGGAATACTTTGAAGCAATGCCACAGTTTTTGGGCATAAGGCAGGTGCAGAGGGATGGCTTGCGTCATACCACTTAAGATAAAAGCGCTTCCAGCCGGATTTAAAAAAAGAATTGAAGCCTGCGTCGTTGTTTTTCTCGGCTGCCTGAATATGTTGATTGTCTTTGAGGTTGATCGCCTCATCCCGGATAATATGCCAGTTATCAATAAGTGGCGCTAACTCTGGAAATAGTTTTTCAGGTAAAAAAGGGGTTAAAGGGACTCTCGAGAAGGCGTACATAAATACATTGATCGGCGCCATAAGGGCGGTATGATTGATGAGTTGCCGCCAATAAGCGAGTCTTACTTTGCCATGAAAATGGACGTAAGTGGCTGACCCAATAAAAACCGATAATAATATCCATCTCATTGTTAAATCCTTAGATTTTTAATGAATACGCAAATTACTATCTTATATTACACTAGCTTTGCCTGGAATTTTCAGATGTACGGTTGTAGAAAGTCTTCTACTTAATTATTCAAGCTTTTATCGCCCACATACAATCACGTTATATTTATGCTTGATCATTTAAAAATACGCGTACATTCCTTGGAGATACAAAAACATGCTCACCTTGCTTCAAGCTTAATTCACGAAAACGTTCTTGGGTAAGCTCTGCTTCAATGAGTTCAGTTTGACCAGCACGTTGTAGCTCTAATCTGACCAACGGACCAATTGCGTGGATATAGCTAACGACAGCTTCAAAGGCAGGGCTAGCACCATTACGTTCCTTATGAATTTCAATATCGTGCGGACGTACATAGGCTAACGCTGAGCTATGCTGCGTATCGTGATGTGAGTCAATTTTTAAACCTACGCCGCCAATATTCGCTTCACCTTTATGAATTTGGCTATGAAACTGATTTACATTACCTAAGAATTGATACACAAAAGGTGAAACAGGGTGGTCATAGACTTCTTGCGGCGAACCAATTTGCTCGATTTGACCTTTGTTAATGACCACTACGCGGTCAGATACCTCGAGCGCTTCTTCTTGATCATGCGTCACAAAAATACTGGTAATGTGTAACTCATCATGTAACCTGCGCAGCCAACGACGTAATTCTTTACGCACTTTGGCATCTAATGCGCCAAATGGCTCATCCAGCAATAGCACTTTAGGCTCTACTGCCAATGCACGCGCCAGGGCAATACGTTGGCGCTGTCCGCCGGAAAGTTGTGGTGGATAACGGTCCGCCAGCCAATCAAGTTGTACGAGTTCTAGTAATTCGTGCACGCGTCTTTTGATTTCTGCATCAGATGGACGTGTTTGTTTAGGTCTTACTCTTAAACCAAATGCGACGTTTTCAAATACAGTCATGTGGCGGAATAACGCATAATGTTGGAATACAAAACCCACTTCGCGATCTCGCACTTGCTGGGTGGTGGCATCCTCACCATGAAAATGAATGCTGCCGGAATCTGGTGTTTCTAAGCCAGCAATAATTCTTAACAGCGTAGTCTTGCCGCAACCGGATGGGCCAAGTAACGCTACTAATTCGCCACTTGGCACATCAAGGCTCACATCATTAAGCGCACTAAAGCTGCCAAAGTTTTTTCTAATATTTCTAATTTCAATACTCATACCGGAATTCCAATTTAATAATAATTTGTTTTATTCAAACTAACCATGCGTTAACTGACTACTTTTCATTAAGATTTTTCATCAATCTGTGCATTACGCGCTACTTTCCATTCCACAAAACTCTTAAGCACAAGGGTAACTAGCGCCAATATGGCGAGCAACGATGCCACCGCAAAAGCTGCAGCATAGTTATATTCGTTGTATAAAATTTCTACGTGTAATGGTAGGGTGTTGGTCATGCCGCGAATATGACCTGACACCACAGATACCGCGCCAAACTCACCCATGGCACGTGCGTTGGTTAGAATCACGCCGTATAACAACCCCCACTTCACATTCGGTAAAGTAATGCGCCACAAGATTTGCCAGCCTGATGCGCCGAGCACTAAACCTGCTTCTTCCTCTTCTTTACCTTGTGCTTGCATCAGCGGGATTAACTCCCGGGCAACAAACGGGAAGGTAACAAAAATAGTGGCTAATACAATGCCCGGTATGGCAAATATCACTTTGATGTCGTGATCAAGCAATGTGGAGCCTACCCAGCCTTGTAAGCCGAAAATCAACACATAGATTAAACCTGCAATAACTGGCGACACAGCAAATGGCAGATCGATTAATGTGATCAATATGCTTTTTCCTCGAAATTCAAATTTAGCGATTGCCCAGGCTGCAGCGACACCAAATACTAAGTTAAGCGGCACAGCAATCGCTGCTGCAATCAAAGTTAGCTTGATTGAAGACAGTGCATCAGGATCAATTAAAGCCGTAATATAGGTGTCAAAGCCTTTGCGTAATGCTTCAGTAAATACTGCAGCTAACGGCACAATTAAAAATAAACTTAAAAATATCAGCACCGTGGAAATCAATAGCCATCGTACCCAGACAGGTTCGGATGTTGCACGACTACGCGCGACTTTGGTTTGGTAATTGCTGTACTGGGATGTCTGGGTAGTCAGCAATGAGGTTGAAATCGACATGGTTTATTCCTAATATATTCTTATGATGTGCCAGCTTTAACGAGATGAACCCGCACGGCGGCTAACCCACCACTGCAAACCGTTAATTGCAAAAAGCAGTAAAAATGAAATAACCAGCATGACTACAGCGACTGCTGTAGCACTTGCATATTCATATTGCTCAAGCTTGGTAATGATAATGAGTGGTGTAATCTCAGAGACAAAAGGTACGTTACCTGCAATAAAGATAACTGATCCATATTCGCCAATCGCCCTTGCAAAGGCTAATGCAAAGCCTGTTAACAACGCGGGCCAGATGGCAGGAAAAATAATTTTTGAAAATGTTTGCCAGCGGTTAGCACCCAAACTGGCTGCAGCTTCTTCTGTTTCAGCTTCCAAATCCTCTAGCACTGGTTGTACTGTACGCACTACAAAAGGCAAACCAATAAAAGTAAGTGCAACAATCACGCCCAATGGTGTAAATGCGACTTTAATGCCATTTGGCTCCAGCCACTGACCAATCCAGCCATTTCCAGCATAGACAGCAGTCAAGGCAATGCCGGCTACAGCCGTAGGTAATGCAAATGGCAAATCTACTAATGCATCGATAATTTTTTTACCGGGAAATGTGTAGCGCACCAATACCCAGGCCGTGAGCAAGCCAAATACTGCGTTAATCAATGCCCCTATTAATGAAGCCCCGAATGTTAATTTATAGGAGGCCAATACTCTAGGCGCAGTTACCACAGACCAAAACTCATTAAAACTTAACTCTGTGGTTTTAATGAATGCAGCTGAAAGTGGGATGAGTACAATCAAGCTAAGATAAAATATGGTGTAGCCGAGAGATAGATTAAAGCCGGGTAATACGTTGTTTTGTTTTGCCATATAAAGCCAATAAATAGTGCATTTTAATGAATGACCGCTAATTTAACAGAGCTTTTTATAATTAAAAAATAATATTTTCCTATATTGATATAACAGAATGGACTAATGAAAAAGGCGAGCAAATTAGGTATGGATTGGCTAGGCGGCTTTCTTGATATTGCGTTTACTTACAGGGGTTTTAAATAGCTGGGACTGCTGCAATTCTTTTGCGGCTACAGCCTTGCCAAGAAAAGATCCCTGTAACAAGGTGCCACCACTTTCAATCGCGATATCCAGTTGTGATTGCGTTTCAATCCCTGTAACTACAGCTTGCGCACCGAGGTCTTTAATCAGCTTAAGCAGGCCAGGTAATACTTTATGCAAACGTTCATTCGTTTCAGCCTTTTGAATTAAAGTCGTATCCAGTTTGACAAAATCGGGCGCCAGTTTCCATAGGCGATCAATATGTGAATGTGTATTGCCAAAGCGGTCAATGGCAATTTTATAGCCGCGATCCCGGTAGTTATCAATCGCTTCAATTAATTGCTTATCTTGGGTGACTAAACCTTCTTCAATCTGAATTACCACACGTTCAGTAGGCACTGAGTTAGCATGCAAAATACGCTCAAATACCTTGCCATGCGCATTGACTGAAATCAAGAGGTTAGGATGCACGGCTAAAAATAATAAGCCATTTTCTGCATAAATTTGTCGAAAATTAAGTACGTGCAATGCACGGCTGACACGGTCGAATTGCACTAATTTGCCTGACTGTTCAGCGTAGCTGTAAGCAAACTCAGAAGTGCTAGGCAGTTCGCCGCCTAGTGATGGCCTTAGTAGTGCTTCGTGGCCGAATAAATCTCCAGCTACACTGTCATAAATCGGCTGAAAAGCACTGTTAAGTTGTACGCCTAGGAAAGTGCTATTAAATTCACCGGTAGATTGTTCTGCTAAACCATAATCATCTAAATCTAAAAATAATGATTCTTTTAGTTGTAACCTGAGCTGCTCTACATGGGCAGCAGCAATTTTTAAGTTTGTAAATTTAGGTTCTGCCATTTTTGTATCCTTTTTATTGATATGCTTTATATTTACTTGGTGTAAATTGAATCAAAAGTTCCGCCATCTGCAAAGTGCGTTTTTTGCGCTTTTGCCCATCCACCAAATACATCTTCCACACTAAATAAATCTATCTGTTTGAAATCTGCTTTATGCTTTGCTGCAACACTGGCTAAGCTAGGTCTTAAATAATGTTTAGTTGCAATCTCTTGACCTGTTTCTGAATAGTGAAAGTCAGCGTAGGCTTGGGCAAGTGCTCTTGTGTGATGCTTATCCACGAATTTATCAACCACTGCAATTGGGTTCTCGGCCAGAATGCTAGATGATGGGTACACCACATCAAATTTGTCGCCTAGTTCCTTGTTGATTAAGTTCACTTCATTTTCAAACGTCAATAACACGTCACCAATGTCTCGCTGTGCAAAAGTAGTGGTTGCACCACGTCCGCCGGTATCTAAAACTGGTACGTTTTTAAAGAGTTTGTTTACAAAATCTTTAGCTTGAGATTGATCTCCTCCTTTTTTAAGTACATAGCCCCAAGCAGCTAAATAGCTGTATTTACCATTACCTGAAGTTTTAGGGTTTGGAATCACGACAGCAGTCCCAGGTTTTACAAGGTCATCCCAATCTTTAATGTGTTTTGGGTTGCCTTGGCGAACCAAAAATACGATGGTCGATGAGGTTGGTGAGCTTGCATTGGGTAAACGTTTTTGCCAGTCTTTAGGGATTAACTTGCCGCGCTCGTAAAGAATATCAATATCAGGCGCTTGGTTCATGCTGATAATATCTGCTTCCAAGCCGTCTACTACAGAACGCGCTTGCTTGCTAGAACCGCCGTGGGATTGATTAATAGTAACGGTCTCACCAGACTTTTGTTTCCAGAATTTTACAAAGGCAGGATTAAAGTCCTTATAAAATTCACGCGTTACATCGTATGAAACGTTGAGCAAGCTGCCGTCTGCAAATGCATTTGAAGTTAAAAGCGTTGTTGTTGAAATGAATACGCCTGCTAACAATATTTTTTTGAACATATAATTATCTTTGCCAAGTGAATTTGAATAGACGTACTTTACGCAACGATTTAAATAATGTAAAAGAATATAACTTTATAAACATATAACTATAATTACTATGGATTCACATTAGTAAATTAGCCAAGTCTGGGTACTGGTATTCCTCATCAAACAAAAAATCATCTATTATTCGGAAGTTACATTTCGTTTGCCGCTATCAACATTAGAAAGAAGATGCATGTATGAGTGGTCTTATCAGTGTTCCCATTAGAGCAATTACTCCGCTTAGTGCAGAGAGCACAATAAACTTGTTGCGTAGTATTTTTCGCGCCGAATGTCGATATGGCAAATTAAGTCCATCAGTCCTCACACTATCCGAAAGGCTTACCGTCGCCGACGGAGGGATTGATGCTCAGATAGTCATCGAACAAGACATACCTAGCGATTGCATCTTTCAAAAAGGACTAACAGGCTTTCAATTTAAATCCGGTACCTCATTCAAGCCCTGGACAGAAAGTTCTATTAAAGACGAGCTAATCGACAGTAAAGGCGAGTTGTTCAGTGAAGTTGAGCGGTTGGTAAAACTAGATGGTCGCTATGTCGTGATATGTACTGGTCACGATTTAACAGCTCAGCAACGTAATGATTCCAAAAAAGTAATTGCCAAGATATTTGAAAGCCAAGGCTACCCAAGCCGCGAAAACCTGATTGAGGTACTCGGAGCAGGCCAATTAGCTGAGTTTATTGAACGTCACCCTGCCGTCGCTTTTACGATAGTTCAAAATTCAGTTGAAGATGCACTGCTGATTGATGAGTGGCAGAAAGATGTTCATATGTCGAATACGTTTGAACCTTCCAAAGAGCAGTCCGAAATCATTGAGCAAATACGCGATGGTTTACTTGGAAGTGCGAAGCATATTCGTGTTTTAGGCGAACCAGGTTTAGGTAAGTCACGCATTGTTCTTGAGGCGGTTCGCCATGCAGAGATTGCTCCAATTGTGCTTTATTTTGAACATGGTTCACAGTTCGGACAGTCGAAGATTTTTCTATATATCCTTAAGAGCAAGACGGAGTATCCTCTGGTATTGATCATCGATGAGCTGCCGGAACATGAAATGGTGGAGCTTTGGAAGCACCTCAAAGGTAGATGTGGTGCACTGAAGCTGATAACACTGGATCATGGTCGCGATGAAACGCATGACACAGAAATTCAGAGGCTACAAGCACCTAAACTGGATGACGCAACAATAAGAGGAATCATAGCAAGACATGTCGGTGACTCTAACGAATTAAATCGGTGGGTGGAAATTTGTGAGGGGTCACCGCGTGTTGCTCAGGCTGTGGCAGAAAATCTCTGTGCCAATCCAGATGATATTTTGCGGTCCCCTGCGACGATATCTCTATGGGAAAGATTTCTACATGGCTATGAACGGCGAGACCAACAACAGGCGCGTCAGGTCGATTGTGTTACGCGTCACTTGGCGCTATTCAGCCGTTTTGGCTATCAAGACCCGGTGAGTGAAGAGGCTCGCTATATTGCAGGTTTGATTGAGAAAGCAGACCCTTCGATTACATGGGCACGTTTTCAAGAGATTATTCGGGGTCTTCGTGCACGCCGCGTACTCCAAGGATCAAGAACGCTATTTTTTGTACCGAGAGCACTACACATTCACCTTTGGAAACAGTTCTGGGAATCCTACGGTCATGGATTTCGATTCACCGAAGTTTTTGATTCGATGCCGGAGTCACTGCATGTATGGTTCATGAGTATGTTCAAATTTGCCGGTGAAGGGGCTACTAGTAGTGTTATCAATGATATTTTGAAAATCGATGGAATATATGCTGACAAGAACGTGCTGACATCAGATAAAGGAGCACGCTTCTTATCAAATTTGGCAGAGGCTAATCCAGTCGCAGTATTAAGGCTACTCGAAGCAACGATTGGGCTGTGGTCTGATGAGGAATTATATGCTTTTGAGAATAGTCGTCAAAATATGGTTTGGACGTTAGAAAAAATTGCTGTTTGGAAACCGTATACGGTACGGGCTATGAAATTACTTGCCCGGTTGGCAGTAAATGAGAATGCTAAAAATAGCAATAATGCCACAGGCACTTTGCTGGGGCTCTTCAAAATTGGTTACGAATGGGCTGCTACCGAGTCCAGCCCGACAGAACGCTTGCCTGCAATGTTGCAACTATTAAGGTCCCACGTTGATACAGAGCGCCAACTCGCACTTAAAGCGATGGAAGCTGCACTTGATACGCGAGGTATGGGTTTTCGGACGGTAGGGCCTGAGTACCAGGGTTTGAAGGAGCGAGCAAATCTCTGGAAACCCAAAATATATGATGAGTGGTGGGATGCCAGTCGCTTGTACTTTCAGACACTCATCGACGAAACTCAGGGTTGGCCACAGCATTTACGAGGAGAGGTTTGTGGAGCGTTACTAGATGCAGTTGAGCAACAGATACTGATACCTCAGTGTACAGAAATAGCATTCCAGGTATTGGAAACCCTTGTCTATGACCCATTAATGGAAGCGAGCAAACTTAATAAATTCTTCTATCATTGGCTTGAGTATCGCGACGATGAAAAGCATGCTGATATCAATCAGCGATTAACCAAGATTAGTCTTGCGTACAGCAGACGTGACTTGAAAATCCGTTTTCAAAGGTATGTGATAGATCTGGACTGGGGTGAGTGGGATGGGGGTTTTCGTGAGCGCCGAGGGAAGTCTCAGAGTCGCACGAAACCCCTTGTGGCAGGACTTGCAAGGCGCATCAGTAAAAACCCTCATCTGCTCAATGATATTAAGCATTTAATCACTCCAAACAAAAACATCACAGGAGCGCTTTGGTATTTCGGCGAGCAATTGGCAGAAAGTGATCCGCAACATGTTTTGTTACCGCAACTGATTGAGTTGGCAATAGCTTCAAAACATCACATTTGCTTAGCTGGATATTTAAATATTGTTCGTGTGCAGGCATATGGTTTGTACTCAGAAACCGTTAGTAATTTTTTGGCAACTACTACAGAAGCATGGCTTGGCGCCAGACTGGTAATTACATTAATGCCAGCAGTCTACGACCCCAAATTATTTGAGCAGTGTTTACACGCCCTCGAAATTGGCAATTTAGACATGGCTGAGTTTTTACAGCTTCGATATGGCCGCGCATCACAGGCCTTACCCAGTGCTCAGATGAGGCGTCTGATTCAATTTCTGCGAACTAGTTCTCATAAGGGTACTAACGATCTTCTTTTGTATTTACTGGAGGATTTGCCTTTTGATGAGACATCTCCTTTTGAGACAGCATTGGTTTTTGAGGCTGTCATCAAGGTAATTCCCAGTGATGAAGGCTGGGACAGCATGGGCGGATATGTATGGAAAAAAGTATGTAACAAGCTAGTCAACTGGGATCAGACATATGCAATGCCTTTACTTAATGTGCTATTCACTGAAATGGGTAAAGAGTATCGCCTTAGCTATGATGACGATGTTGGTGGGTTGGCTAACGAGCTATTGAAAATGGATATAGTCGGAGCTTGGAGCTTGCTGACTAAGCACTTTGAGGTGACCTTGCCAAAGTGGCGTAGTGATCTCTTAAATTGGTTAAAGGGAGGTCTGACCAGATTTGATGAGGAAGAGGCTCATAGCCCCATCGCTGATTTATCAATTGAAGAAATTTTTCTATGGATAGAGCAAGATATCGAAAACCGCGCCGCACTGATCGCCCATGCCACGCCACGCACACTTGATGATAAGGGTGGTGGGCAACTGACACGTGAATTGTTAACACGTTATCCTTCGGTAGATGGAGTAAATAGTGGTATTAGCTCTATCTTTCACAGTGGTGGTTATAGCGGGCCTAGAAGCCTTTATCTAAAGCGCCGACGAGATAAGTTCCGAACTTGGCTTTCTGCCGAATTCCAATATGAAGTTACTTGTTGGATAGAAGCTGAGTTAGAAGGTCTGGACCAGGAAATTGAGTCGGCAGAAATTGCGGAAGAGCGTGATCGTTTTGCTTAGTTGTTGAGTTTGTATAATCGGTTACATAATACTGCTGCACCG
>DASQFK010000137.1:0-7942 GCA_035633175.1 Methylotenera sp. | reverse complement strand
AATTTCCACAATTAACCCTGGGTTAAACTTTAAGTTCTCTTGAGTATCTCGAAAAATATAGCCACGAGGATTGCAAATAACCCTTGTTCCGTTTTCGATGTAATCGAAACTATCGTGCGTATGTCCATGAACCCAAAGCTCACTATGACCAAACAACTCGTCTAAATTACTGGCAAAACAGGCACTCAAAATATCATTTTTATATCGGTCTGCTACTGACAGCATAGAAGGAAGGTGATGTGTAATAACGACAGTTTTACCTTCGTAAGAAGTATCAATCAACTTACTTTTAAGCCATCGTATTGAAGTATTACAAATCCTGACAGCATCACCGGGTGTAAACAATATTCCGTTTTCAATAATTACACTGAAATCGTTAATACCCTCTCTACCGGCATTCATACATAATTCTTGCCGTGTAAGTCCAAATAGTAAGAAGTCTGTCCAAAGCGTTGCGCCTAGAAAGCGTACACCATTAATTACGACTTCATTATCATCCAGAAAATGTACATCGGTATCTTCTGCAGCCGATCTAAGTAAGCTCAAGACAGCATTTCTATCACTTCCATAAAACTCGTGATTGCCTGCAATATAGATAATTTCAGCATTTGGCCAAGTATCTCTTGCCCAATAGATGCCCATATCTTTTTGCCAGATATCACCTGCCAAAATTACAACATCCACCTCATCAGAAGAGGGTGTAAAGCTTGCGAACTCCAAGTGTAAGTCGCTCAGGATTAATATTTTCATAATTCCAGTTGCTCAATAATATTAAACTAAATAATTTCTTTTCCAACTGATGGCATAGATTCCCATTCTTCAATAATCGGAAAACTTTTATCCATTTCTAGAACCAAATCTGCAAGTTTATATTTAGGTTTTTGTACATGGAGTTTTAGTTTGTGATCGTTTAAATTTACGAGTAAAACATCACCAATCTTGATGTTCAATTTTTTAAGTACTTTTGTTGGCAATCTAATGATTGCGCTACTTCCCAATTTTTGGACTTTTAGTTTCATAGCTATTCTAGCTTTTTGATGATCTGCGAAATTTCTAATAGATGATCTGAATATGATTCATCAAGTGCCTCCTCAGAGTTTTGGAAGCTTTTAATCTCCCAAGTATTATTTGTATAGTGAATAATAAATAATGATTGGCTAGCAAAAGTTTCTAGTGAATTTACTATTGCTTTCAACCTTTCAATTTCAGAGTCTTCCAGATCTGAAATTGATGTACCTTTTGAAAAATGTAGTTTCAATTCATTAAGAAAATGCTGATACTCTTCTTCGGTCTTTATTGAAATGGGTAACTGACTTTCTATATTGGCATTAGACATATTTTGTGTGAATTCAAAAATTAATAAGAACCTTATGGACGACTTCTAAGTTGCATTGGTAAGCTCTCTTGATTTTTAGCCTCAAGAATCAATTGCTCGATTGCAGATGTCCTAAGGAATATCACTTGGCGTCCTTGATCAATGAGCGGTCCGGATACTGGTGTAATAGATTGCTCAGCTAATATATGGATTGCTTTTCTCGGCGATACACCAAGCCTATGTGCTAGCTCACTTGCTAAAATATAGGTGCTTTTAAACCGATCTACTTCAGTTCTACGAATCCTTTTACCGCCACGTGGTTGCCTATGTAGCAATTCAGAATTTAGTAAATTGAGTTTTACAGCGTCATAAGCAGATTGCTCATGCATACCGATCATTTTTGCTGCTTGCGTGATCGTTAGCCAAGTACCAAAACCCTGTAACGAAGCTTCCCTCCATGCTTTCAAGACCTTTTCTGGAAAAACCCAGGCGCCGATTCCTGCTACGCCTTCCAGAACGTTAACTGGTATTAGTTCTTCAGTTCTTATTGCGTTTACTAAATTGGCAATATCCTTGGCAGTCCATGCCCAATAACGCAAAATATGGCCAAGCGACACACAGTCCTCATCTGGAATGCAGACTTTGGGAGTTTTTGCATTGATCTCTAAAAGCTTATTTACATCAAACCGTGAAACAGTCCATGGTGATGAAGAAGATGTTCCCGATTTACGTGCCTCTGGAAAAATCAGCCTTAATAACTGCTGTGTTCGCTTTTTACCAAGCCCTAACAGGGTACGTGCAGTTGTCATGTCAATTTCACCAGATAAATTCTGCTTTACGATTTCAAGGCTTTCTCGTCTGACCATGATGTGCTCGCGCTCTTTTTCAGTGATGTAACATTCCCCTTCAATAGCTCCTTCACGAATCAAAAACTTAAGCCTTTGGCTTGATATACCAAGGATATCGCAAGCTAAATTCCCTGGAATCCAAGTAGCACGATCCACTACTAATGCAGTTAAACGCTTATTGCGCTTGGCCAGGCCTCCTCGCCAAGAGTGACTCAGCCAGATCTCAAATGCATTTCGTATTTCTTCAAAAGCTGAACCTGTTAAACCACGGTATAAATAGTGATAAGCATGTCCGAACACTTTATTAAATGTTGGTTTGTCTTCTGCTACCGATCTACTTTGTATCTTGGTCAACGAGCTATGAAAAGCATTTGGCCAACTTGTGAGTATCTCAGCTGCCAGGGAAGTAATTGTCCAAGAACGACTCATGTGAGCCACTTGCTTAACTTTCAGGGGATTTTTATCTGCGGATTCACTCATGTAAGTACCGAGATATCGGATAAGTCTCTGTGTTTGCTCAACATCGGTTTTAGTAAGCGGGGCCATAATTTGTTGATCTATATTTCTCCGATTGATTTTTAAACTGAGAATTTTTGACAGGACTCTCACACTATCTGGACACGAATTAGCAACTTCAACTCTAAGGTCTGCTCCGCACTTGCAGCGCAGAATTGAATCTCGGTCCCATGACAATTGATTCCCACACGATGAGCACTGGTCTATTAACCACGTACCATGAATAGAACATGCATCATGAAAAAACAATTCCCACTCTGCACGCCAAAATGCATCCTCACCCAAACACTGAGGACAATACCTTGGTATTTTATGATTCCAAACGCGTTCTTTGCGGTATAGCAGTGCTGAATAGTATTCAACACTATGATGCAGGTCCGGATCGACCTCTTTGGGTGGCATCAGGGCCTCAATCTGTAGAGTTTGATACTCGTACATCAAACCTATATTTTGAAGCTGTTTAAGAGGCATCCAGTTAGCTTCTGCCAGTCGCATCAAATAGCCTTTTGGGCCTTCATTGCGATAAGGATAAGGTCTTATTAACAAAGTGCTCTGGTGTGAATCTAGATTCGTATAATTAGCCACAACTTACTCCTTTCCACTCGGTTTCTGGATATTTCGTCTGGCTAATGGGCTACCAATTGCATTGCGCTTTTCTCCGGCATAAAACGGCTCGCCTGGCCGATTGAGATGCCGCAATGACGACTCCGGGTGAAATGGATTTTGTCGATCGGATATCTCTGGCCAGACATTATTTCTAAATCCTGCGGCATAACACATCAAATCAAGATGCTTTAGACCAGCCCGACCCGCTACAACCACTGCGCCTTCTAATATTTTTCTAACATAATCCAGTAAACCATTACTTGCCACCAAAAATCGCCTAGCTAGATTGGCACCATATAAGGGTTCTTCTACAGGAATAGGCAGTACCTCCTGCAATCCTTTGAGTGCTGCCCTGAACTCTTTAAAATCCTCTTCATCACTCAAAGTAAAAGGTGAAATATGCAGACGTGAAGAAAAGCGTCGAGCCAGTTGCTCATTACTGAATACCACCATTTCCGACTCTTCCAAGCCGAACATCACAACAGCTAACTCCGAGATGCTGATCATATTCTTTAGCCAATCTGTTACCCGTCTAAACTCAACTATCGTATGGGCATAGTAAAAATGCTGGCTTTCATCTATGAGTAAGATTTCCACTTCACAAGCTTTAAGTAGCTGAAAGATTCGGAAAGTTTTTTCTTCAGCTGAACCACGCCTTGCCATGGGGTCACCTAATGCCAACAGCATAGCCTCTGTAAAACTTTTAACAGTTGGAGAGCTTGGGGTGACAACATGCAATACTGGAATGCGTGTTTTCTGTTGCTCTCTTGCTCTGGGAAATTGCTCAAGATAGTGTTGTAGGATAGTCGTCTTGCCCACACCTGATGGTCCTGTAACCAAGAGTCCACCTCCCACAGCGTTGGACTGACTGTGCAAATGCAATTCTGCAATATGAGTAATTACTTTTATAAACCGCTGATGTGTCAACAAAGTTTTACGTAAACTAAAACTGGTAGCCATCTCCATTCGCACGGAACCCTCTTCAGACTTTTCCCCTGGGGTGCTGTATTTATTGATAATTTCTAGAGGGGACATAACTCCTCCTCTGGGTCATCATCGTTTTTCTTTTGTGGTGGTGGATTGAGCAGGTTAGGAAGGTCATCGTCCAAACCGTCTGGTAGATTTTCTGGTGGATTAAGTTTGGCAGATTTGACTGGTTTCAATGCATCTGCAATTGGATTTTCAGATTTTCGAACTGCTTCAGAATCATGTTTAAAAACTTTTGCACTATTTTTGCGTGTGCTCATCTTCTTATATGTGATGGCATCTTGAATAATCTTTTGAATCGCTAACCTGGCCTCACTCAATTGAACATGAGAAAAACTTTCACCGAACACTTTTCTAGCATGGGCCTTTGTTAAGCGATGAATTTCTCGGTTCACTCCTGAAGAGTAGTCCTGATCTGTAGCATCAACTTTTATGTATTCTTTGGCGTGTGGGTCATACACATGAATATAACCAATATCATCTTCATAAAACTTAAGCTGAACTTGGATATTCTCCCCAGCTCGGCGTCGAATCTCTTGAAGAATTTTTGAATTGTAATGAAGGCTGTCAAGCTCAATACCGTAATGAAATATGGTGCGTTTTGCTGGAATGCCCGTGATTACGTCCAGTGACTGAGGATAAACTGGCAATTCAATCATGCACTTTTCTGCTGACTCCATCCATTTCAATAATGGAGTGGTGGCTATTCCTCGATGGTAGCTGACGTTGTATTCATCCACGATCCACTTAGTGGTTAAATGCACCAGCGTTTCCAAATCAATGCACGCCAGTTCTTCCGAGGGATAATCGCCACGTTCATCAATACCTGAAAACACGGTGCCAGGCAAAGAGTGAATAAATCCTTGATTGAACGACCTAAACATTCGCTCTACAGTACCCTTAGTTTCTGGCCGTGCAGCTGGACAATATAAAATTTGAATACCCATTTCCAAACAGGAAGTCTGAAATGCTTCTGAATGTAAATCCATGCCATTGTCCGTGGCGATTAGCTGTGGGATCCCAAACGCGGGCCATTTGCCTTGGATATCTGGAAATCTAGCCAACCAGTCATCTTTAGGTAGAATCATCTGCTTCAAACATTGCAGTACCGAATAGCTAGATGGTGCATTGAAACAGATATAAAACCCCACAACCATTCTGCTATGTTTATCAATTGCCAAAGTGAGCCATGGACGCCCCAATGGCAACATCGTTTGTTTCTCAATGACGATCAGATCCATGGGGGTGTGATCGATTTCTACTCGTTCTAGAATAGACGAAACTTTTAAACCTGACATCGACATCCGATACTTAACCCGTGCTTTTTCTGAGCCTAACCTAGCTGCATCTACAACATCCTGTTGTAGTTGCTCTAACCATCGATAGATGGTGGACTTGCAAAGAATAGGTATTTGATCTGCAGGCTGTTTTCCAACATTCACCTGCCGAATTCGATCATTGACCCCTTTAACAACTTCCGACTTTTTACGTTTTTGGAGTGTTAAATAAACCTCTGCAACTATGTCCTCGAAAATACTATAGCGATAATCTCTAGGGTGTTGTGATCCAACAATATTTTTAGGAATCAGTGAAATAGGACTTTTAGTACGACGATACTTACGCCACCACTCATGAACAGTCCCAGTACTAGGTGGTTTAGGATCGTTTATCTCCAATGCAGCAGATTGAATGATTTTGCCCCACACAACTGGGTTATATTGAATCTGATCTGGTTTGACGGCATTGAGATAGTGCATATATCTCCCTACACGGGTTTGCCACTTTTCTGGGAAGGTACTTAAGTCCCTAGGTGTCGCAATGTATATTGCATCGGTCCTAGAACCTAGTGAGTTTTCATCGACAACCCACTCGCCTCTATTCCACAATGACAATACTTCAGCATTGCTCAGTACTTTGATTTCGCCTTTTTCATTTTCAAATTGAAGCATCCCTGTTACTAAACGCCGTCTGAGCATCCATCGTTCAAGACCTTCTATGAAAACTTGGTTTAATCTAAAAGAGAAGCGAATCATCATCTTCTCCATTTGATAAACGTAGATAATTATCAGCAGCGAACAAATCTTTATTCAGTTCGCAGCATAGGGTTCCATCACCTATTAAAGCTAAAACATGTGAAAGCTTTAGAATTTGAGCAAGTCTTGGAACAGTAAAACTTAAGTCGTCTTTTACCAATCGAGTAGCTGTTTCTACTAGCGATGCATAGTGTTCGGGACGACAATATCCAGTTGCAATTCGTTTTAAATTACTTAATCTTGGCTCTACTCTGATATGACTATCAAGCAAAATGATAAAACGCCGACCTATGCGATCGTAGTAAGCTTTAATTGCATTAAATTTATTCTTAATCTCAACTGATATCAGTTTCGATGCCGGTTTAATTTCTATATGGATGATTTCACCACTTATCAAAACAACCTCTAAATCCGGGTAATACCGCCGCATTTCACCATCCTCCTCATATTCAATTAAGACTGGTTGCTCCTGATATCTAACAACTCCAGGAGAAAACTCCACTATTAGCATGCCGTCTCGTTCTAACAAGGATTCACACTCCACATATCTTCGTAACTTTTTTGAAGGAAATAAAACCCTGAATTTACGACCACCTCTTGTCACGACTTTGCGTACCTTCATGATTTCTCCTTAGTTTAAGTGCAAGGTTTTTGGGCGAAAAAAGTCCCTACGCTGACGCGTACATTTTTAAAGACATTGCTAAAAACACATTTTTTTTGAGCAAAAAGATGCTCACAAGCTCGTTATTTAGCTTGGTGTTTTGTGAAGGTGGCTTGACGCTGGGGAGAAACGGAGAGATACTGACATTTCTAGGTGTTAGTACTTGAGTTTCAAGCATCATTTAAATAGGGTGAGCCACTAGGTTCGCCCTTTTTACTTTCAAGTAAAAGTTATAATAATTCCTTTCAAAATTAATTTGTTTTGTTAAGTCTATTGTTGATTACTTTTATCCGAATCTAATATTATCCGCATCATAGCAATATCATTAGGCAATAAATTTCCTAGCCTAGTATTCAATATATAAAACAGTTCGTACTCTTCAATCGTAGCTGATAGCGGTAACAGATATTTTCTTTGCGAACGCTTATGTACTTCTTTTAGCTTTTTGATTTCATCTTCATCAAGTTCATATCGTTTAATAAGCAAACCGATGAAATCAGATGACTGAGAAGGAATTTTCAAGCCATTTTCCACTGCTGATAGAAAGCTCGGTTCACAGCCAAGCAGCTCTGCTGCGTCTTTTGAACGCAGATTGCGCTTTTCCCTAAATAATCTTATTAGTGGTGCAAAAGGACTCATATCAATTCAAAATATTAATCCTATAATCGTACCATTTTTTACAATAAAATTGTGATATAAATTTACGTAAGATGCTGTTTTATAACGTTTTTTATAAACACATGTGTGATTATTACAAGTCACATTTAGAGAATTTATAAATACGTGTGGAATTATTTGAATTGAGTGAATTGAAAGAAAAAGGAGGGACCAAGAATTTTCATTCCTGATGACTTGCAGAAAAGCGAATGCCTTAGACTGGCTAAAGCAGTGGATTAGGTTTAAGACCTGACAGCACCTGCGATTGCTTGTTGTTGATAGGATTTATTGTCGAGAGTGTTGAGTTGGTCTCAGAATG
>DASQFK010000136.1:0-5709 GCA_035633175.1 Methylotenera sp. | reverse complement strand
AATTAATTTATTGCACGAGAGTACTTGGGAGCTTCATCACTAAAATGTATTTTTAATGACTACTTCACTCATTTCAAGTTGACCACTGCGCGGTGACGGAGCCTTTATTGCCTTACCCACCGTTACAAACATGACAGGCGTATGGTCTGCAGGCAACTTAATAAGTTTTGCAACTGCATCAAAATCAAAGCCATCCATCGGACAAGTGTCATAGCCCATTTCTTTAGCAGCTAGCATGATAGTCATTGCTGCCATGCCGCATGAACGCATAGCTTCATCACGCTGGGCTTGCTCATTATCCATGTAATAATTTCTGATAGCAGGGATTAAAACATCTGAAACTGCTTGCGGCGCATGTTGCCAATAACGCTCAGGCTGCTTTTCCCAAGCTTTTAAATCTGCGGTAATCACGATCAATAACGAAGCTTCTTCCACCTGTGCCTGATTCCAACTGACAGCACGAATTTGTTGACGTAACACAGGGTCCGTCACCAATACAAATCGCCAGTGTTGAATGTTAAACGCAGTAGGCGTCATCATCGCCAATGACATTAAGTGATCAATTTCAGCCTGTGTCATTTTATGATGCATATCAAAATGTTTAACTGAGCGACGGGTTTCTATCGCGCTAATTACGTTCATAAGTTACGTTCATTTCTGTTTTTTAAAATATTTTATTTAATAAGCTATTAACATTCATTAATAGCTTATTTTAATAATCTCTATATTGAGGTCACCAGCAGGGCGCTTCCAAACAACGTTATCGCCTACTTTATGACCAATCAATGCTTTTGCTAAAGGAGACACCCAACTTACTTTTTGTAAGGCAATATCGGCTTCATCCTCACCAACAATGCTAAACATAGAATGTTCGCCATCATCATATTCAACTTCCACAGTAGCCCCAAAAAGCACTAGATCTTTAGGTTGACTGGCTGGCTCAACTAAAATCGCATGTTCTAAACGCGCCTGCAAGTAGCGTAAGTCTCTATCAATCATTTCCAAGCGCTGTTGAATCACTGCATCTTCTTTGCTCGGTGTTAATCGCTGCCGTTCTTGATCAAGCTCATTTGATTGGGCTTGCAGTTGTTCTAAACCAGTGGGCGTAACATAGTTTGGGTGTTCACTCACAGGGCGTTCAGGTAGATCAGTCCCTGCGTGCTCTAAGTCATCCTCTTTTACAAACCCGCGGCTCATTTCATTAGAACCCTTTAATTACTATTCCCATTCTATGGTGGCAGGTGGTTTGCCAGAAATGTCATACACCACGCGATTAATGCCACGTACCTCGTTAATGATTCTGTTGGAAACTTTGCCTAACAAATCGTAAGGTAGTTCTGCCCAATGCGCAGTCATAAAGTCACTTGTGACCACAGCGCGCAATGCCACTACGTAATCGTAGGTACGACCATCGCCCATTACGCCTACTGATTTTACTGGTAAGAACACAGTAAAGGCCTGTGAAGTTTTTTCGTACCAGCCGCTTGCATGTAGCTCTTCAATAAAAATCGCATCTGCACGGCGTAGTAAATCTGCATATTCTTTTTTAACTTCGCCTAAAATGCGCACGCCTAAGCCAGGTCCTGGGAAAGGGTGGCGATATACCATGCCGTGTGGCAAACCGAGCGCTACACCTAATTCACGCACTTCGTCTTTAAATAACTCTCGCAGTGGTTCTAGCAGCTTTAATTTCAATGTATCTGGCAAGCCGCCCACATTGTGATGGCTTTTAATATTGTGGGCATTTTTGGTTTTAGCACCAGCTGATTCAATCACATCCGGGTAAATAGTACCCTGTGCCAACCATTTGGCTTGCGGTAGTTTTGCCGATTCTTGCTGGAATACTTCAACAAATTCACGACCAATGATTTTACGTTTCGCTTCCGGGTCAGATACCCCAACCAAATCACCTAAGAATTTTTCACTTGCATCCACATGAATTACTTTAACGCCTAAGTTTTTAGCAAAAGTATTCATCACTTGCTCAGCTTCATTCAAGCGTAACAAGCCGTTATCTACAAATACACAGGTCAATTGATCGCCAATCGCACGATGAATCAATGCGGCCGCCACTGAAGAGTCTACACCGCCAGATAAACCTAAAATCACTTGGTCACTGCCTACTTCTGCACGAATTTGATTGATAGCGGTTTCTACATAATCAGGCATGTTCCAGCTACGGTCACAGCCACAAATGTCGTGTACAAAACGGCTTAAGATAACCTTACCTTGAATGGTATGGGTGACTTCCGGGTGAAATTGTACGGCATAGAATTTGCGGGATTCATCTGCCATAGCTGCAATCGGCGTTGATTCATTGCTGGCAATAATGCTGAAGCCGGCAGGCAACTCAGTTACTTTATCGCCATGACTCATCCACACGTCCAGCAAGCCATGTCCTTGCTCATTGACAGTATCTTGAATGTCTTTGAACAGGGCAGAGTGACCACGTGCGCGAATTTCAGCATAACCAAACTCATGCTTTGCCGCATTCTCAACCTTACCGCCTAGTTGCGACGCCATGGTTTGCATCCCATAACATATACCCAATACTGGCACACCTAATTCAAAAACAGCTTGCGGCGCCCTTGGCGTCTCGTCGTCGTAAACAGAATTTGGGCCACCTGAAAGAATCACACCTGCAGGATTGAATTCTTGAATGAATTCGTTGCTGACATCCCAAGTGTGTAGTTCACAATACACATTGGCTTCACGCACACGTCGGGCGATGAGTTGGGTATATTGAGAGCCGAAATCAAGAATTAGGATTTTTTGCATAAATTTTGGATAACTGTTAGTTGGTAACGGTAATTTAATATCGATAAAATTAAGGACTGTAAATAAAGTTACAGAAAAAACAAAAAAGTGAAATCAGAAAACGAGATTAAGACTTCTTCCCTCGTTTCTTATCTCACTTTTAAATGCTGTACTTAGTAAATGTTGTTTTTAGAAACTTAAATGTCAGATGTGATTATGAATCAATACGATAATTAGGCGCTTCCTTAGTAATCTGTACATCATGTACATGCGATTCACGCATACCAGCGCTTGTGATCTGTACAAACTCAGCACGTTCCCGCATTTCAGTAATGGTGCTTGCACCCACGTAACCCATAGAAGCACGTAATCCACCCATTAGTTGATGTATCACTGCCAGTACGCTACCTTTATACGGTACGCGGCCTTCAATACCTTCAGGCACTAATTTATCAGCGCCGCTATTTGTATCTTGGAAATAGCGATCGCTAGAGCCTTTTTGCATTGCCCCAATAGAACCCATGCCACGATATGACTTATATGAGCGGCCTTGGTAGAGTTCAATTTCACCAGGGGCTTCTTCAGTACCATCAAACATGCCACCTAACATTACGCTATAAGCGCCTGCAGCGATGGCTTTTGAAATATCACCAGAGAATCGAATACCGCCATCGGCAATAAATGGTACGCCTGTACCGGCTAACGCTTTTTCAACGTTTGCGATTGCTGAAATTTGCGGTACACCAACACCGGCCACAATACGAGTTGTACAAATTGAACCCGGGCCTATACCTACCTTAACGCCATCAGCACCAGCATCTACCAAAGCTAACGCAGCACCGGCAGTCGCAATATTGCCACCAATGACTTCAATATGCGGGAAGTGTTTTTTCACCCAAGTCACACGATCTAATACACCCTGAGAATGTCCATGTGCAGTATCTACTACAATCACATCAACCCCCGCTTCTGCAAGCGCGGCAACGCGTTCTTCAGTACCTTGGCCGACACCAACAGCTGCCCCAACGCGTAATCTGCCTTGGGCATCTTTACATGCGTAAGGATGATCCGTTGATTTCTGGATATCCTTAACTGTGATAAGGCCTTTAAGTGTGTCTTCGTTATCAATTACCAATAAACGCTCTAAACGATGTTGATGCAGTAAACGAATCACTTCTTCTTTTGCAGCGCCTTCATGAACGGTGACTAGTCTGTCACGCGGTGTCATGATATTTTTTATCGGTTGATCTAAATTCGTTTCAAAACGTAAATCTCTATTGGTCACAATGCCAACAATTTTGCCGTTATCCACTACCGGAATACCAGAAATTTTGTGCATATGGGTAAGTTCAAGTACGTCGCGTACCCTCATGTGGCTTTGAATGGTAATCGGGTCATTGACAACGCCAGACTCAAAACGCTTAACGCGAGCTACATGTGCAGCCTGTTTCATGGCTGTCATGTTTTTGTGAATAAAGCCGAGACCACCTTCTTGTGCAAGGGCAATAGCAAGGGGGGCTTCAGTCACTGTGTCCATCGCGGCTGATAACAGCGGGATGTTTAAATGAATGTTACGAGTGAGTTGAGTGGCGAGGGAAACCTCGCGCGGTAGCACATTTGAGTATGCGGGAACTAGTAAGACATCGTCAAAAGTGAGAGCTTGTTGCAACAAACGCATGTGAAATCCTTAATTTCCAAAACGAGATTATACAGATTTTAAGGTTAAGACGCGAGAGTCATTGATACAAAAAATATTGAAGTTTAAACTTTATAATGGCTTACATCTGTTTTAGCATTGATTGTTGTCAAAACTTGAGAATGCTTCATCTTAAATTTTGTGTCAAAGTATTCATTATAAATATTGCTTGCTCGAAGATTTAACTAGCAATACTATTTGATAATGATTTAAAGCTAGATTTTATGATTAGCTAATTACTGAAGGACGAATAATGAATTTACGTATCTTATTGTTATGTGCAATTATTTTGCCTACCTTGGCAAATGCAGAGATTTACAAATGGAAAGATAAAGAGGGCAAAGTTCGTTACACCGATGTGCCGCCACCATCAAATATCAAGCAAGAATCTTTGTATGGTAAAAAAATACCTAAACCTACAACGCAAGCGCCATTAAGAGTGGTTGAAAAAGATGCAGCGTCGATAGCGAATATACAAAAACAGAAAGATAAAGAAAAAGCAGCGATTGAGAACCCAGGCGTAAATCCAGCTATGAGCAAGGAAGAGGCAGCTGCAAAGCGCGCTAAAGAAGCTGATGCTGCAAAAGCAGAAGATGAAGCAAAAAAAGTTAAGGAAGAAAATTGTAAAGCTGCTAAAGCAAACTTAAAAACTCACATGGTTGGTGGCAGGCTCCTAAAAACAAATGAAAAAGGTGAACGTGAGTATATGAGTGATGCTGATATCAAAAATGGTATAGCTACTGCACAAGCCGATGTCGATAAATATTGTGATCAGTAAATTGTGGGATATTTTATTAAAACATTGATTTATAAGTTATATTTTTAAATTTCGGGCGGTGAATCTCCACCGCCTTTTTTGCGAGCATGCGACAATCGCGCATTGCCTGCGTAAAGCTATTTCATGGTTTTTCCCGCAGCCGCACGTTGTCTACGCACTTCTTTTGGGTCTGCAATTAAGGGTCGATAGATTTCTACGCGGTCTAGATGGCGTAGCGGTGTATCTAGCTTCGTTAGTTTGCCAAAGATGCCGATTTTATTGATGCTCAAATCAATATCAGGAAACTTGCCTAAGATACCGGACGCTTTGATGGCCTGTTCTGCAGTAATACCAACATTGACTTTGATGGGGATGATCAATTGTTGATCAGTTAATGCATAAGCAACCTCTACAATAATTTCAGATGCATTAGTATTCATTTTGTTCATCAATTTTGCTTGTATACAACATCAGCACGTGCAACAAAGCCATCCACAAA
>DASQFK010000135.1:0-7029 GCA_035633175.1 Methylotenera sp. | reverse complement strand
CGTGCCCGCAAGTGCATCATTGAGTGAAGCATGAAACGGTGGATTACACAGGGTAATGTCGAAGGTTTCGTTTTGCTGCACAATTCCCTTGAATATGTTTGTGGGCGTAGTTTGCAAGCATAACTTAATGACATCAGACAGCCCAATATTAGCATCCAGGATGCGTTGTGCATTGGCGATGGCAATTGGGTCGATATCCGCGCCAACAAAATGCCAGCCATACTCACGGTAGCCGATTAGCGGATAAATTGCGTTAGCGCCTACGCCTATATCAAGTAGACGAACACTTTCACCATGTGGAATAACGCCGCCATTAGCGCTCCCCAGTAAATCGGCGATGTAGTGTAAATAATCTGCCCGACCAGGGATTGGTGGACATAGATATTGTGCAGGAATATCCCAGTTTGCAATGTCATAAAATTGTTTTAACAGGGCTTGATTGAGTGCCTTAACTGCCTGGGGATTGGCAAAATCAATTGAGGCATCATTGTAAGCGTTGAGCTTCACGAAGCTAGCTAATGCTGAATTAGCCAGTATGAGTTGTTCGAAATCGTATCGACCGCGATGTTTGTTTCTCGGGTGCAACCCCAATTTTTCAATAGGGGGTTCTTTGCGAGGTCTAATCAATGACGTGTCTTTTCAAAAGTGCGTTGTTCTTTTTCAAACCGCCCAAAATGTAACATGATAGTTGGCAAGATCAACAAGTTTAGTATGGTTGACGTCACCAAGCCTCCCACGATGATCGTTGCCATCGGGCCTTCAATCTCACGGCCTGGCTGGCCGCTACCTGCTGCCAGCGGTAGTAACCCTAGCGCGGTCACCAAGGCCGTCATCAATATAGATGGTAGACGTTCTGACGCGCCGCGAATGCAGGTTTCTAAACCCCAAACGCAATTTTCTGTGTCGATTAAGTGCTGGTAGTGGGATACCATCATGATGGAATTGCGCAGGGTAATACCAAATAGCGTGACAAAGCCTACCAGTGAACCTAATGATATCCAGCCGCCGGTAAATAACACTGCCAGCACACCGCCAATCAGGGCAAATGGCAGGTTAGCAAAAGTAAGCAGTAGATTACGTAAACGACCAAACGCGATATACAGCATCAAAAAGACGGCAACTGCGGCTAAAAATGATTGTAAAACCAGTGCTTGACGAGATTTTGCATTAGCTTCAGCCGCGCCTGTAAATTCTAAATATGCGCCATTGGATAGCACTACGTCATTTTGAATTTTACTTTTAAGTTCTTTGGTAAATGAATCTATATCCCGGTCAACGACATTGGCTGTCACCGTTTGAATGCGTTTTGCCCCCGCGTGGAGAATTTTTGAGCGACCGTTTTCTTGCACGATATCCGCCACATCGCGTAATCGCAATAACTTACCTTCGGGATTAAATAACGGTAAATTGCCGGCTTCCTGCACATCGTCGCGGTCTTCCAAATCTAGCACCACGCTGACGCCAATGACACGGCTGCCTTGGTACACCTGCGTAATCGGCACGCTTTCATAAGCAATGCGAATATTGTCTAACACATCCGTCGGTTGTAAACCCCATAAGGCTAATTTTTCTGGACGTAAGCGTATCGCTAGTTGCGGTGTACCCGGCGGCGATTGCACTGATACATCAGCGGCGCCTTTAATACTGCTAGTCACACCCGCAATTGATTGGGCATCGCGGTCTAATGCGTCCAAGTCGTTGCCATAAATATTAATCACCGTAGAAGCGGCGTAACCGGAAATGGTTTCTTCGATGCGTTCGGTTAAAAAGGTATTAATAGCAAAGTTCACACCTACAAATCCAGCTTCCACTTTGCCATCGCCATCATTGTCTGCTGCTTCACCTGCTAATTCCTCGCGAATATTATTTAAAATGCGTCGCTGTTCTTCACCTGAAATTGCACCGATCTCGATTTCAAACTCACTGTAATGTGTGCCAAATGTATCTGCACCGTTCGGTGCGCGGCCTACCCATTGAGTGACAGACTTAACACCTTTGATGCTACGAATAACGGCCGATACTCTTTTACCGATGCGTAGCGACTCTTGCTCTGAAGTACCAGGCACTGCTGTCATGTGCATAATATAGTGGCCTTCATGCAGGGCTGGAATGAACTGGCTTTTAAATAATGGAAGCAGACCTAAACCTAATGCAATCAGAATAAAGCTTACTGCAATCACTATTTTGTATTGTTTTTCTATTTTATATAGCATGTTAACGTACCATTTTTTAATGATACGTATAATCGGCGGATCTTCAGCATCTAGTTTTGCATTGCCCAGCAGTAAGTAGCAGAGCGCAGGTGTAAGTGTGAGCGCAACTATAAGCGAGGCCATAATGGCGGAGATATATGCAAACCCCAGTGGGGCAAATAGTTTGCCTGCAACACCACCTAAAGTTAGCAATGGCATAAATACCAGCGCTACAATAATAGTGGCATAAACAACGGAGCTACGTACTTCCATCGACGCATCAAATACCACGCGATGCGTAGGTAAGGGATGGACTAAAAGTCTATTTTCACGCAGGCGCCTGAAAATATTTTCAGTATCAATAATCGCGTCATCAACCACTTCTCCTAATGCAATAGCTAGGCCGCCCAATACCATGATATTGAGTCCGATATTAAAATAACTCATTACTACGATTGCTGATAGCAATGAAAGCGGAATTGCCGTAGCTGAAATAAAGGCGGTACGGGCGTTAAACAAAAACAAAAATAATACCGTAATGACCAAGATGGAGCCGATGATAATGTCGGCTCGTACGCCTTTAATCGCCACATCAATAAAGTTATCGGGCCTGAATAGACCCTCATGCAGCACGACATGCTCAGCCGCGAGAGTCGGTTTTAGTTCCTGTAATGCACTTTCAATCGCTTTGGTTACGGCATGGGTGTTGGCACCAAGTTGACCTTGTATAGATAGATATACGCCGGTTTCTTCGTTAATCGATGCAGCGCTGATAGAAGGTGCTACGCCTTCCACTACTTTGCCAATGTCGCCTAGCCTGATTGTTTGGCCATTCTTGCGAAGGAGCGTAGCAAGTGCTAATTTCTCTGGGGTGGTTGATTGACCTTCGGTATTAATGACAATGCGTTGGTTCTTGTTTTCAATAAAGCCATTGCCCCGTACACCCGTGGCTTTTTTAACGGCTTCTTCAATTTGAATCAGCGATATGCCATAACGTATCATTTTTTCAGGGTCAACCTGTACCTGAAACTGCCGCACTTTACCGCCAAACACATTCACGTCAGCCACACCCGGAATGGCGAGCAAATGTGGCACAATCGTCCAATCTACGATCGTACGTAAATCTGTCAGACTGCGTGTTTTAGAAGTAAGCCCAACCCCTAATACCGTACTGGCAGACGAGGTGAGAGGCGTGATGTTAGGTGTAATGCCTTGCGGTAATTGATTGTTAAGCGTAGCTAAACGCTCTGCGATCACTTGGCGGTTACGATAGATATCGGTATCTTCATCGAATATAATCGTGACGATAGATAAGCCCGGGATAGACTGCGAACGCATACTTTCTATGCCTACCGTACCCGCAATACTGGTTTCAATCGGCTGTGAAACCAGACTCTCTACCAACTCTGCAGATAACCCTGGCGATTCAGTTTGAATAACGATCTGTGTCGGTGAAAACTCTGGGAATACATCTAGATTGCTAGTGGTAAGGCTATGGATGCCATACAGAACCACTAAGGTAGCCAAGCCAATAATAACGCCACTAAAGCGTATGGAAAAACGGACTAACGCCGACATCATGACGGTTTAGTCCTCATTCTCATTAGTGATTTGTGATTTAAATTCTTCAGAGAGCAATAATTGCGCACCACTAGTGACAACTTCATCGCTAGGTTTAAGGCGGGTTTTAGAATCACCTGGTTGAAACCAGCCATTTTCAGTTTCTACATCAGTGTTAATCGGCAACCTGCTAAATTGATCATCACCGATTTTGCGATATACCCACGGTTTTCCACCGTACCAAATCACGGCTTCATTCGGAATAATGATGCCATTCGATTTATTTCTAATATTTGATGAGGTGCTTAAAGACGTGGCAGTCACTTGCATGCCTGCGCGTAAATCTGCATTTTTAGCATGATAAAAATAAGTTTTACCTTGAATGGCGCCATTATTCTGCGGTGCACGTGACAGATATTGAGCACTAATACTGCTAGTTGGCGAAGCAGAGGGCGATATCGTTATCTCGCTGTTAGTGGCAGGTTCTGGGAAGTTAAACGGCAAGGTTATTTGAATCAGTGCTTCATTGTAATTGATTAAATTCTCAAATAACCCGCTCGAATTATTATTCGTGGCCAATTGCGTGAGCACTGGTCCCCATGTTTGCCGCATCGTATCAGCAATATTTTTGGCGCTAGCGCTTGCGGCAAATAATTTTGCCTCATCAGCTTTTACATCGGCTAATGCTGCCGCTACAACTTTGTCTGAAACGTTTTTATCGTCTAAATTTAACGCGTGTAAACGTGTATATTCACTTTTATTACGGGCAGCGCTTGTGCTTATCAACTGCGCCTCAGCTTTTGCCGCAATATAACGTGCACGCAATTCCATCAAGCTATCAATATTTACTACATTGCCGTAACTCGTTACTGTAGATTGATGAGAGCTGGCTTTTACTGGACTGGTTTTAATTTCACTTTGCGTTTGCGTGGCAACATCTACAGTGATGACCGTCATGCCTTGCTTACTGGTGACGCGATTCGGCGTTTCAATCTGCTCTTCAGATTCTTGAGTGAGCGCTTCGTATTCGTCTTTGCCATAAAAAACCAATACCCAGAATAGCATGACAATTAAAAATGCTTGTAAGCCGATAATAATGGCTAATTTACGGTTCATTTTTTTCCATGCCTTTCAATTTTTGTACGTCTATATTGGCAGATAGTGGTTTTTGCAGCGTATTTTCTAATTGATTGAGCGTAGTTTTATATTGAAAGTAGGCGAGTGCAAGATTTTTTTCAGCGATATTATTTTCTAATTTAGCATAGGTTAATTCCAGTCTATCGATTTCTCCGGCTGAAAATCTACTTAACATGCGTTGTGTATTGGTTTGTTGCGCCATTAACAGCTGTTGTTGATTTTCTAGTGCTGAACTCGCCTGTATCAATTGGGCGTTATTAATATTTGCCTCTGAAATTACTTTTTCCTGCAATGCATTAAATTGTGCCGCTTCCACTTCGCGTAATTGCGTGGCTTCAGCAATTGCCACTTTATTTTTATTGAGCAGTGTCAGTAAGCCTGATAAACCTAACGACCATATTCTATCTCCAAACTCATAAGCGTAGCCTGGGCTGATCACAAGGTCTGGATATTGCTTGGCAATTTCAAGCTTTAGTTTAGCTTCTGCTGCTGCATATCTTTCAAGTCCGATACGAATATCCAAACGATTTAATAATGCGCTGGTTTCTAAATCTGCAGTTGTTAGTTGATTCGGTTGTGCGGGATGATTAACACTATCGTTAATTAAGTTAATTTCTCTCACTCTAACAAGTGGCAAACCTAGATTGCTCGCTAATTTTGATTGTAAAACCAGTTTATTTTGATTTGCTGTGTTCAATTCTAAAGTAGTTGCCTGCAACTGCAGTTTTACTGTGCTTAGCTCAACATTAGAAGCTGCTCCCAAACTTAGGCGCTTTTGATAGATAGCGACAATTTCCTGGCGACGCGCTTGTTCTTCGCTAATCAATTTAATTTGCTGTTGATTGAATTGATATTCATTAAACGACTGCACTACTTGATTTCGCAATTTCCATGCGGTTTGTGCGATCTCCAGCTTAGCAGCCTGTGATAAATGCCGTGCATTTTCAATGCGAATCTCGCGTTTGTTAGCGGTTTCTAGAGGGATGTCGATACTCAAGCCAAATGCGAACGGTTTAATATCTTCGTTAGCTTGATTGCTGTGCGCAATGTTCGTATTCAAATTTGGAACAGGTCTGAAAGCAGCACCTAATTCTGCAGATTCCGCCGCTCGCCACTGTGCGCGAGCCACATCTAAGTCTGGATGAAAGAAGAGGGCGCAGTAAACGAGTTCATCAACCCCCCATGTTTTTAAAGGTAATTGATCCGCAGTGTAGCCATTACTTATTAAGTATTGATTAAACGCATCACCTGCTGGATTTTTAGCCTCAAATTTTGCAGTGTTTGCTACTGGGTCAATCGGCTTAGCATTGTATTGAAGAAAATTACATCCAGAAAAAAATGCGGGTAAACAAGCGATTAATATCGCTTTATAGATAGGCTTGGAGGTTGATTTATTCAACTTAATCAAACTGATGTGCTGAAAGTTAACTCAGAGGGTTGTCATTCATTCTAATAAAAAATTCTTAACTTACAATTTCCGCGTTAACGGCACCTAATGCATCTTGTAGCGTCTCTTCAGTCAAGCTGTTGATTGTAGTCGCTAGCAAATCTGCGGCTTCAACCGTAGTGATTGGTAAGTTATGACTGTCCATCTCTGCAATCAAGCCAGCGGCAGCACCTGTTACTTTTAATAGAGACTGTCGCTCGCGCATTAAAAGTTCTAACTCTGTACGCAGCATATTGATTTCGTTTAAATTGATATTGTTTTGCATGGCATTTTTACTTTATGTTGTTTGTAATAAATACAGGGTTACTAAAAAATACAATTAATTATTAAGTAGTATTCTCCCACAATCATAGTCTGCTCAGCTAAAAATTCAAGTGCAGTGTTGATGCAAATGATGCTTCTAACAGCTGCTTGATAAATAATTAGTAGATTTTTTGTTTTTATCTTTTCTCCAAGCCTGTAGTTGAGATACAATAGCGGCTTGTTTGAAACGGCTGAATCTTATATCTAAGATTTGAAAAAGCTGTAACCCTACCTGCGAGAGTGGCGGAATTGGTAGACGCACTGGATTTAGGTTCCAGCGCCGTAAGGCATGTGGGTTCGAGTCCCACCTCGCGCACCACCGATCAAAGCCCCACTGGCGGAACCTTGGTAGACGCACCGCGTTCAGGGCGCGGCGCCGAAAGGCATGTC
>DASQFK010000134.1:0-4108 GCA_035633175.1 Methylotenera sp. | reverse complement strand
GGCAGGGCCAGAAGTCTATACATTCCGTGAGTTGATTCAAGCGATAATGGATACTTTACGCATTAAACGTCCGATTATTGGTTTGAGCGATAAGCTCTCTTACGCACAGGCCTTTATGATGGAATGGCTCCCGATTAAGCTGATGTCGCGTGATAACGTGCGCTCAATGGAAATCGATAGTGTGAGCAAACAGCCATTTCCAGAGATATGCAACGTAGTGCCAACTTCACTAGAAGCGATTATTCCAGAATATCTGCTCGATCAAACACCGCGGGGTGCCTATGATCGTTATCGTAGTTCTGCCAATAGATAATTAGTCCCTGGGATCAGCCATGCAAACTTACATAGTGGGCGGTGCGGTACGCGATGAGTTGCTTGGTCTGGCTGTTAAAGACAGGGATTATGTAGTAGTCGGCAGTACCCCCGAGGAGATGGAGAAAGCAGGCTTCAGACCTGTAGGTAAGGATTTTCCAGTTTTTTTACATCCTAAGACCCATGAAGAATATGCACTGGCGCGCACAGAGCGTAAAACAGGCAGCGGTTATAAAGGTTTTGCGATTCATACATCCCCAGATGTGACGCTAGAAGAAGATCTGGCACGTCGCGATTTAACGATTAATGCCATCGCCAAAGATGCTGAAGATCAATTAATTGATCCATTTGATGGCTTAGCAGACATTCACTCCAAGACGCTACGCCACGTCAGTGATGCTTTTGCGGAAGACCCTGTACGTATCTTACGGGTCGCCCGCTTTGCTGCGAGATTCACTGACTTTTCAGTCGCAGCAGAAACCAATCGTTTAATGCAGCAAATGGTACAAGCAGGCGAAGTCGATGCACTTGTTGCAGAGCGTGTTTGGCAAGAACTCGCCAAAGGCTTGATGGAAGCTAAGCCTTCGCGAATGTTTGAGGTATTACGTGCATGCGGCGCGCTGCAAAAGATATTGCCTGAACTAGATAAGCTATGGGGCGTGCCACAACCCGCACAACATCATCCTGAAATTGATACTGGTGTACATGTGATGATGGTAATTGATTACGCAGCCAGCCAGAACCTGTCATTACCGATACGTTTTGCCGCACTCATGCATGACCTTGGCAAGGGTACAACACCCCAAGAAGTATTACCGCGACATATCGGCCATGAAGAACGCAGTGTTCACTTGCTAAAAGAGGTCAGTAAGCGCTTACGTGTTCCTAACGATTGCAAAGAACTCGCGCAAATCGTGGCTAAGTTTCATGGAAAACTGCATCAAACGCCTAGCATGAAGCCCAGCACTCGTTTAAGTTTTTTAATGGAACTGGATGCAATTCGCCAGCCTGCAAGATTCAAGGATTTCCTAAAAGCTTGCGAGGCAGATTCAAGAGGTAGAGCAGGCTTAGAGAACTGTGAGACACCAGCCGCGGATTTGATGCTGAAAATATTTGAAGCAGCGACCAGTGTAGATGCAGGCAGTATTGCAAAACAACACAGTCAACCTGAAAAAATTAAGGCTGCTATCTTTGAGGCAAGGTTACAGGCCGTTCAGCAGATTACCTAGTCATTCACGCATTTGTTTTTCCTTCCCAAATCTTGACATTAATTTACCTTGTCAGGCATGTCTTACAAGGTTATCAGTGTCATCCCTATAAATCCTAAGCCGTTATACCTACACAATGTACAAGTTTGCTAGTAATTTTTACTAGGGGCTAAGGTGCATTGTTTTGCAGCAATAAAAAATTTTTGAAATGAAAAGAGGTTTTATGATGAAAAAGCATTTGATTGCATTAACCGCATTACTTGCGGTATCTACGGTAACCTCGGCAGTAACCTCAGCGCAGGCGGCGGATGTTGGTGTATCTATTAGTATCGGCCAGCCGGGTTTTTACGGTCAATTAGATATTGGTGATTATTACCCAAGACCACAAGTGCTTTATGCACAACCTAGAGTGATTTATGTAGAACCAGCTTACCATTACGCACAACCTATTTATTTACGTGTGCCGCCAGGTCATGCAAAACGTTGGTCAAACTATTGCGGTAGGTACAATGCATGCGGCAGACCGGTTTATTTTGTGCAAGACACTTGGTATCAAAACGTTTATGCACCTAGATACCAACAATATCGTCATCATGGCGATGATGGCAGACGTTATGACCGTGATTACTGGGATAGACACGGTGGACGCCATGGACATTATGATGGACATGACAATCGCCGAAATGACGGCCCTGACAATCGACATCACCAGGGAAATGGACCTGATAAACATCACGGTCATGACCAAAACAGAGGTGGACATGATAGAGGCGGGAATGACAGGCGTGGCAACGATAGGGGTGGCAACGACAGAGGCCATGATCGCCATTAAATCTACTTAATGTGAATATTATTAGAAAAGGAAAAGCTCCCAAGCTTTTCCTTTTTGTACTTTAGCTGAAGTTAAAAATGCAAATTCCCTAGCTTTTTACAATTTTAAATAGCTTAACTGCTGTTGCACAAACTCCGTCGGTTTACGTTTAAACCCACTTTTTGCATATTGATTCCAGCGACCGATCACATAGCAAATCAACAAGTTCGCTTGAGCCTCTGCATTACCTTTATTTTCACTTTGCGTTTCTGCTATACGCAGGCTTTGTTTTAGTGTCACTTCAATGCGGTCATATAATTGGTTGATACGCAACTGTAGCTTCTCATCTTCATTCACTAAAGCATCGCCAATCAACACCCGGGTCATACCGGGATTTTTTTCGGCAAACACTAGTAGCATGGTAATAATACGTTGTACTTGTCTAAATTCATCAGTTTCTTCCGCGCTGATTTTGTTGATTAAACCAAAGATTGTACTTTCGATAAACTCAATCAAGCCTTCAAACATTTGTGCTTTATTGGCGAAGTGGCGGTAAAGTGCGGCTTCACTGACATCCAGTTTAGCGGCTAGTGATGCAGTGGTAATCTTTTCCCGCTTTGGTGCTTCCAGCATTTTTGCTAAAGTCTCTAAAATTTGTTGTTTGCGTTCGCCTGCCATTTGTTACCCCTTTTATTATTCTTTGCAAATGATATTTTTTATTTAAGTAAAACCGGATTTTAAAATTTAGCTCAACTCCAATTTTTGGAAATTATAGCTTAATGTGAGTGAGTGCTAACACCGAAGATAGTCGATAATCGACAAAATTTGGTTTTTGTAAATGTTTGGTGACCCAAATAGTTTTCATGCCGAGACGTTTGGCCGTCATGAGCGCAGGCAGATTATCTTCTAACATGACACAATCACTGGCTTTAGCTTTGATAGATTTAAGTAGCAATTGAAAGCCACGTACAGATGGTTTCGCATGAAACTTTGTCGATTCCACACTGAACACCAGCTCGAAACAATCACCAATACCCAAAATATCAAGAACGCGTAATGCATAATCTCGCGGTGCGTTAGTGAACACACACTTTCGCCCAGGTAAATATCGCAACATATGGCGCAGACGTTTTACCTGAACCACCATTTCTGGCAAGTTCATAAATCGGTGTGTTTCTGACAGAAAGTGGTAGGGGTCGGTACCATGATGACGCATTAGCCCTTTGAGCGTTGCACCGTAGATGCGCCAATAATGCTGGCGAAGTTTGTAGGCGGTGGGTTCGTCTAAGTCTAAGGTATCCATGATGTATTGCGTCATGGCGCGATTCATCAATGGGAATATGTGAGCAGAGGCGTTGTGCAGCGTGTCGTCGAGGTCGAAAATCCAGATTTTATTATTCATTAAAAGCCTAAATTAGCTACCAATAAAACTAAAGATTTCGTCATTCAGATTTGGCTCTGAATGACGATTTGAATCTTATTTCGCTTTAATGAGTGTTCCCACACCTTCATCTGTCAGCACCTCAAGTAGCAAAGCATGTTCTACTCGACCATCAATAATATGTACTGATTTAACGCCGCTACGCGCAGCATCTAAAGCGGAACTTATTTTTGGCAGCATGCCGCCAGAAAGTGTGCCATCTGCCACCAAGTCATCAATTTGTTTAGGTGTTAAGCCCGTGAGTAAAGTACCACTTTTGTCTAATACACCTGGGGTGTTAGTCAGTAAAATTAACTTCTCAGCACCCAAAATTTCAGCCAACTTACCTGCCACAAC
>DASQFK010000133.1:0-8543 GCA_035633175.1 Methylotenera sp. | reverse complement strand
TGCATCTGCCGTTGTAGCCGCAATGGTACTTGTGATATCAGGTGCAGGCCCAATCCTTACTGCTAAATTGATTACAATTGTAAACAGTATTTAATAAAGATAGATATGTAAAGGCACTCCCCATCACTGGTGGGTGCTTTTTTTTAAAGCGCAGACATAATCATGCATACATTACAGTCATTTATATTAAGTTTGCTGAATAGTCCTTTGATTCAGGGTTTATTTTTCATGCTGATATTGGCGGTGATTACGGATTTACGTGCTAGAAAAATACCCAATATGCTATTGCTATTTGGGTTAATTGCGAGCCTAATTGGACAAACTATAACTCCAAATGGAGTTGGTTGGTTAAATTGGTTAACGGGAGTTTGTGTAGCGTTTGCCTGTTTTATTCCTCTATATTTACTTCGCGCCATGGCCGCGGGGGACGTGAAACTGATGATGGCAGTAGGTGGGTTTTTAGGTTATCCGCTTATTAACACAGTGGTTATTTATAGTTATTTAGCAGGTGGGGTCATCGCCATCTGTTATGTATTGGTCAACGGTCGCGTTAATCTGTTAATGCGAAACCTCTACCTGATGACGTTTGGCCGGTTTATTAAAACAGCCCATGGTCGTAACGTTTACGATGGGCAGGTAATTAAGCAAAGTGCTGGACGCATTCCTTTTGCGCTAGCTATTGCGATAGGCACATTCATCACTTTAATTTCAGGTGTCAAGTAAAAAAGTTATGTAATGATTTATTAACTATATTGCGATTGACGGGGGAATGATGCGTAACTATCGTGGATTATTTATGTTCTTAGTCGCTTTGATAGCTGCTGCGGGTGCGGTGGTTATAGCTTCTAAATGGCTACTTCAGCGCTCCTCTCAAGTAAACCAAGTGGCTGTGGCCGCCCAAGAAATCAATATGGGACAAAAACTCACTAGCAATATGTTTAAATTGATTGATTGGCCTGTCAATAGCGATCTACCAGAATCTTTTTCCAATCTTAAACAATTAGAAGGTCGAGTCACTAAATCTACCTTGCAAGTTGGTGAGCCTATTCTTGCTGCCAAACTAGCGCCAGAGGGTTCACAAGGTGGTTTATCTGCAGTGATTGCAGAAGGTAAACGAGCCATTACCGTGCGGGTTAACGACGTTGTAGGCGTTGCAGGTTTCGCATTACCTGGTAACTTTGTCGATATTATTGTGAATACCCAAAGTGAAGATGAGGGTAATAATAAATCCACTAAAGAGATATCAAAAATAGTATTAGAGCATATTTTGGTACTAGCTGTTGCGCAAGAATCAGGACGCGAGGAAACTGCCCCAAAAGTGGTGAATGCTGTCACTTTAGAAGTGACGCCAGAACAAGCAGAAATGATAGATTTAGCACGCAGTATTGGCGATTTATCGTTAGTGCTACGCAATCAGTCAGACATTCAAAATACCAAAACTCAAGGGGTGACTAAAAACTCACTTTTAGAAATTTCGCCCGTACCAATCATTAAAGTCTCTGCAGCTCAACCAATGGTGGTAGTCAAGAAGGTGTTTATTAAAGCCAAACCAGTTCCTCAGCCAGTGGTGCGTCAAACATGTACTAGGGTAATTACGGGCTTAACAGAAAGTAAGGAGTGTTTTTAGTAGTGTAATGAGTGATTGAATTATCTTAAAACAATGTATTAAGAAAGGTTAATTATGTTTAAGCCAGCGAAAAAAGCAATAAATCCAAACATATCCCGAAAAATCGCATTGTTATGTGTAGGGCTGGCAATACTGAATACGCCAGCATTTGCACGCAAAAATGAACCCAAAAAAGTAGCTATTAGCGAAGCTCAAGCCATGATAGGTGAAGGCCGAGACAGTAGCTGCTTGGGGCAAGTATCAAGTCCTGCCAAACTTACTTTACCATTAGGCAAATCTACTTTGGTTAAATTGCCAGAGCCGGTCGCAAGTCGGACAGTAGGTAATCAAGGCGTAGTACAAGCCAAGATGATTGCACCACAAACCTTATATCTGTTGGGTATCGATATCGGCTCTACCAATATGATTATTCAAGGTAAAAGCGGCACTTGTACCATTATCGATGTTACCGTGAGCATGGATCCAGATGGCTTGCAACAAACCTTAAATGAGCTATTACCAGAAGAAAAAAATATCAAAGTGACTGCAGCAGCAGATTCATTAATATTATCGGGCACTGTAGAAGATGCCATCACCGCTAACCGTGCAGTAGATATTGCCTCAGCTTATGTTCGTAGAAAAACAATGGCCGTGGACGCGAGTAAAGATGGTGGCGCCGGAAGTAATTTAATGAATCAACAAAATAATATGGGTAATCAAAGCCCAGATACGGCGAATCCACGTATTGTAAATATGCTCTCAGTAAGCGCACAACAACAAGTAATGTTGGAAGTGAAAATTGCAGAAGTTTCAAAAACGTTGTTAGATAAGTTGGGTGCAAGTGCGACTTTAGGCGGGAAATATGGATTAATTACCAGTTTTCTGAGTAATTCTGCCGGCTTGCTGGGCAAGCTGAAAGGTAATGGTATTTATATTGATGCAGAAAATAAAGATGGTTTGGTTAAGATATTAGCTGAACCCACTATCATGGCCATTAGTGGTCAGGAAGGCAGCTTTCTTGCTGGGGGTAAAATATTCATCCCCGTTGCGCAAAATAATATTGGCGGTGGCAACACAATCACCCTAGAGGAAAAAGAGTTTGGTGTTGGCCTTAAATTTACCCCAACTGTTCTGGCAGGCGGTCGCATCAATATGAGGGTATCGCCCGAAGTGTCAGAGTTGGACAAAAATGGTATTGGTATTACAGCCACAGGTTTTTCTGGCACTGCAATCTTGCCATCTTTCACTACACGTCGAGCATCCACAACAGTGCAGCTATATGATGGACAGTCATTTGCGATTGGCGGACTTATTAAAAATAATACTACGGCTAATATTAAGGCATTCCCTATATTGGGTGAAATTCCTATTCTTGGTGCGTTATTCCGTAGTACAGAGTTTCAAAAAGATAAAACAGAGCTGATTTTTGTAGTGACTCCGCATTTGGTTAAACCCCTAGCTAGCAATAACTACCGTTTACCTACAGACCGTTACGTAGACCCAAGTCGCTCAGATGTTTTCTTAAAAGGAAAAATGGAGGGTACGTTACCACCTGACGCCCCACCGCCTGTCACCATAGAAAATAAAACTGATGCGGTAAAACCAAAAGAGCCAGTGCAAGAAAATGACTCTGGCTTTGATGTGAGATAGGACAATATGATGAAAACAATACAACTTACAACATTATTGGTATTAATTGGTGGATTAAGTGCTTGTGTAGACCCCGCGCCTAGGTATGAAGCAGAGTTCGGGAACGCTACGCGTGCCACATTTAATGCACAAATCATTAACCCTGATGCAGGCAATAATCCAAACCCAGTAACGGGGCTTGATGGTCGAGCAGCGAGTGATGCCATTAATAATTATCAAAAATCATTTGCTAAACCCGAACCTACAACAAACGTATTTAATATTGGGGTGGGTGACAATAGTAATAGTGGAACTGGAGGAAAGTAGAAAACCACTATGAAAACCCCAATGCATAATCTAAGTAAGCCAATACCAAAGCAAAAGGGTGCTGTCATTATTTTGTTCATCATGGCCTTACCTTTTTTGCTTGGCATGATGGCCTTGGCTTTAGATACGGGTAACTTATTCATAGTTAAAACAGAGCTTCAAAATTCAGTGGATGCCTGTGCACTGTCAGCAGGCGCAGAGCTTGATGGTACGTCAGCCCAATTTAACAGGGCGCAAGGAGCAGGGAGATTAGCAGGCGTTGCACATAATGTGAATATGCAAAAAGTGGCGGTTGCTATACCCAATGATAGTGCAATAATGTTTGCCCAAAATTTAGATGATGCCGCCGGCAGCTATATTGCTGCTTCAGCAGGCAGTGCATTGTCTAATGCAAATGCTGCTACTTACAAGTTCGTAAGATGCAGGGCTACAAGCAGTATTAATAAATTGGTCAATGTACCAGGCTTACCGAATAACGACACTATCACTGCACAAGCCATTGCTTCACGCCTTCCTATGCAAACTCCTTGTGTATTGCCGATAGGCGTTTGTTCTAATGCAGATGCAGTGACAAACAATACTGTGGGTGCGTGGATATCTGGGGAAGTAGGAAAAAATGATCCCTGTGTAGGTAACACTAATTGCTATAAATGGGTGGTGTATAACGGCGCAACACCCAATGCCTTTAATTTGGCGAGTCTGTTAACGGGCAACAATACCTGTGGCATTAACCTTGCGGGTCAATCTGTGACAGAATTTTCTGGCGCAGCAGCATCTCCTTATGATGAATACAATACGCGTTTTGGGGTTCAAAAAGGGACTAATCCCGTAAACCCTGATTTTACTGGCTATGGTTATACGCCCGCCACTTTTCCTGCTGCAAATAGTGCCTATAACGATTATGTAAGCAGAAGAACTAACTTAACAAAATATCAAGGTAGTTTACCTGGATACACTGTTGTGCAGCCGACGGTTTCGAATGCTACAGCGAGAAGGATAGGCATCGTACCTGTAATTCCCTGTACCGGAGGCACAAGCACTATAAGCAATTATGTATGTGTAATGATGTTAAATCCCATTGCAAGCGGAGGTGGTAATAAAACCTTATATCTTGAATTTTTAGGTTCATCTAACGCAGGATCATGTATCCAAATTGGTTATGCTGGCGGTGGCGGTGCTGGACCAACTGTTTCGGCGTTGGTGCAATGATGAGATTGTCTAATTTTAGACCGTATCAATCGAAGGCTATGCGCGGGGTAGCAGCAGTCGAATTTACGATATTGATGGCTTTTTTATATGCGCCTTTAGTATTGGGCACGGTTGAAATAGGACGTGTTCTATTTCAGTACAACACCTTGGTGAAAAGCGTTAGAGATAGTGCACGTTATATTTCTCTTTATAGTGCCACAGGACCTAATTATGCTATGCAAGTAACTATTGCCAAATGTATGGCGGCTTTTGGTAATACAGGTTGTACAGGCAATCCAATTGTTTCTGGCCTAACGACCGGTAATATATTAATTGGTAACGATGGAAGCGGTACGCCAATAGATGCCGGCAGTGCCGGAACAGTAGCCCTAAAGCTCATTACGGTGAGGGTATCTGGGTATCAACTTAGTTATATTACGAATATTTTTATAAGTGGTGGATTTAAAGCTTTTAATGATATAAGTGCAACGATGAGGCAGGCCACCACATGAATCATTGCCGAAAGCTCTATATTGCCAACCGCCACCAAGGCGTAGTTACGGTTGAGTTTACGCTAATAGCGACTATCTTCTTTTTAGCCTTGTTTTCAATCATTGGTATCGCACGAGTACTCTATATTTACAATGCCACTGTCAATGCGACAAGAGTAGGTGCAAGGCTGGCTGTGGTGTGTGACTTAGCTGCAGCAGCTAATATACAAACTAAAATGGCGGCTAAAGTCCCTGGACTTAATACATCGAATATTAATCTTACATACAATCCGAGTGGATGTAGTGTCTCCACCTGTACCAGTGTAACAGCCTCTATTTCTAATTTTACGGTTGCGATTGCAACGCCTGCAAGCTTTCCATTGGGGAGTTTCACTGTACCTGGTTTTAGTACAACTCTTGTACGTGAGAGCATGAATAGTACCAATAATAGTGTGTGTAGTTGATGGAAAGGCTAGCATTTTTATGAAAGTTTTATTAATAAGTGAAAATAATAAACTGCTAGAAAGCGCTGCTAAATATGAGCGATTTAAGCAGAAAAACATCCATTTATTCACTATGCGCAGCAATTTGCTCAATGCTTCTCAACGCATTGCTAATGAAATGCCAGATGTGGTGATTCTTGATGTCTGTGATGGTCAACATCATGATTTTGAACTGGCTGAGAGATTTAACGCGCAATATAAAAATATAGCATTCATGATGATGTCAGAAGACAACTCTGCTGAACTTTTATTAAAGGCGATTCGATCAGGCTTTTCTGAAGTGATTACATTGCCATTATCCGAAGAAAAGCTCACGTATGCCTTAGAGCGCCATCAAGCTAAGCAATTCACAAGCGCCAGTCATCATTCTAAAGTGCTAAGCTTAATTTCTTGTAAAGGTGGCAGTGGTGCTACCTTCATTGCGACAAATTTAGGTTATATATTGGCAACTTTATTTAACAAAAAAGTGTTGCTTATCGACATTAATAAATATTTTGGCGATGCTTCCATGTATGTGTCTGAGCAAAAACCAACGATGACATTGGCAGATGTTTGTAATCAAATGAATCGCCTGGATTTTGCTTTTTTAGAATCCTCCTTAATTACGGTGACGCATAATTACAAAATTCTTGCAGCTGCGGAAAACCCTGCAAGTGCAGCGGATATATTACCTGAGCATTTAGAAACAATTATCCGTATCGCTAGAAATTACTATGACTATATTATTTTAGATGTTGGGCGGCAGATTGATGCATTAACAGTTAAAAGTTTGGATTTGAGCGATACGATATACCCAGTCATGCAATTGATTTTACCTTATGTAAGAGATGCTAAAAATTTACTGAATGTATTTAAATCCCTTGGCTATAGCGATAATAAAGTGCAAATTATTGTGAATAGATACGATAAGTCCAGCAAATTAAAACTCACTGATTTAAGTTTTAGTATGAATATTAATACTGCTATGACAGTGCCTAACGAATATTCAGTAGTCACTGATTCGGTTAACCAAGGCGTAAGTGTTTATGCATTGAATAAAACTAATCCAGTTACTAAATCTTTAATTAATTTGGCTGAAAATATCACCAAAACTCATGTTAAAGAAAATGGGTTATTTTCCAGATTATTTGGTTAATAAATAATGGAAAAGGAAAAAATATGTCATTAAGAGAACGTTTAGAAGGTCTTGGAGATACCAGAAATATCCATGGTACTGCGAATGTATTAGGTAAAAATAGCTATTCAGAACTTAAAAAACATATACATATATCTGTGCTCGAACGTATTAATCTGGAACGGTTGAGAAACTTCACTGAAGAGCAAATTAAGAAAGAAATTTACGATTTGGTGGGTGTAATTGTAGAAGAGCAAAATATTGCACTGAATCAATTTGAACGAAAAAACTTAACACAAGATATCGAATACGAGATGTTTGGCTTAGGTCCGCTCGAACCCCTACTCATGGACCCGACTATTTCAGACATTTTGGTGAATGGCTACCGGCAGGTTTACATTGAACGTAAAGGGAAATTGGAGCTAACGGATGTTGTTTTTCAAAATAACGAGCATTTGCTGCATATCATTGAACGTATTGTATCCAAAGTAGGGCGTCGTATTGACGAATCAAGCCCAATGGTGGATGCCCGTTTGTCAGACGGCTCACGTGTGAATGCGATCATTCCACCCTTAGCAATTGATGGTCCTGTTGTGTCTATACGTCGGTTTTCAGTAAACCCTTTAATGGTAAATGATTTATTAAAGCTTAATAGTATTACCAATGAAATGGCCTCACTGATCAACGCGGTGGCTAAATCAAAAATCAATGCAGTGATATCTGGGGGTACTGGTAGCGGTAAAACCACTTTGCTCAATTTAATTTCTGGATTTATTCCTGAAAATGAACGTATTGTCACCATAGAAGATGCTGCAGAGTTGCAAATGCGTCAACCGCATATTGTTAGGCTGGAAACCAGGCCGCCTAATATTGAAGAAAAGGGCGAAGTGACGCAACGTGCATTAGTGCGTAACGCGCTGCGTATGCGCCCGGATAGAATTATTTTGGGTGAGGTAAGGGGTGCTGAGGCATTAGATATGCTACAAGCTATGAATACCGGCCACGAAGGCTCTTTTGCTACTATCCACGCCAATACGCCAAGAGATGCGATTGCACGGATGGAAAATATGGTATCGATGGCAGGAGCTAGTTTAACCATGCAGGCTGTGCGCCAGCAAATTGCTTCTGCTATTAATGTGATTATTCAAGTATCTAGGTTGGCGGATGGCACAAGAAAAGTGGTGAGTATTCAGGAGATTACAGGCATGGAAGGAGAGACTCTTACCATGCAAGAAATATTTGGTTTTAAACAAACAGGTGTTGATGAGGGTGGAAAAATAAAAGGGCATTACTATGCAACTGGCTTGGTGCCGCATTTTAATAAACGCTTAAAAGCGTTTGGTGTGGGGTTACCAGAAAATATGTTTAACCCAGCAGTGCGTTATGAGGTGTAATTTTGTAGGCTGATATGGACGCTAAATTTATTATATTTATTGTATTTGTCTTTATTGCAGCTTTTTTTGCATTAGAGGGCTTTTACTATTGGTGGGCTGCACATTTTGGTGCTGAGTCAACTCGGTTAAAACGCCGTATTGATAATATTACCAGCCATGATCTTGATAGAAGTGCCTATCAAGGGATATTGAAAAGCCGTTATGCTGAGCAATCAACTCCATTCAATAGGTTTCTATTGAATCTACCTTTTGCCAATAAACTAGATGAATTGTTGCTGCAATCAGGTAAGT
>DASQFK010000132.1:0-14429 GCA_035633175.1 Methylotenera sp. | reverse complement strand
GGTTATCAAAGCATAGAAGATTTAGTCGCGCCGGAGGGCCGCTTGTGTAAACAGCGAGATATTGCCCATGCCATGCTTACAGCGATTCCAGGCGTAAGCTGTACTAAGCCGGCCGCTGCGATGTATTTATTTCCTAAGTTGGATCCGGCGATATACCCGATAGAAGATGACCAGCAATTTATTCTAGATCTATTGCTGGAAGAAAAAGTGTTACTTGTGCAGGGCACAGGTTTTAATTGGAAGTCGCCAGACCATTTCCGGGTGGTGTTTTTGCCTAACGTGGATGACTTGACCGAAGCGATTAATCGCATCGCGCGTTTTTTGGAAAGCTATAGAAACAAGCATGGAAAAAACAGCATGCAGGCAAAAGTGCAAAATAAAAGCGCTATAAAAACAAGTACTCAGAAAATAGATTTGGAGCAAAAGTTTGAAACAACTTAATGTAGGTATTTTGGGTGTCGGTACCGTCGGCGGTGGCACATATACAGTATTAACACGTAACGCAGCTGAAATTACTCGTCGTACTGGCGTGGCAATTAACGTAGTGCAAGTGGCGGATAGAAATATTGAACATGCAAAAATCGTCACAGGCGGTATTGTAGAAGTGACTGACGATGCGTTTACGGTGGTAAATAATCCAGCTGTGGATGTAGTTGTAGAGTTGATTGGTGGATATACCTTAAGTAAAGAATTGGTGTTAAAGGCAATTGCCAATGGCAAGCACGTAGTGACCGCCAATAAAGCGCTATTAGCATTGCACGGCAATGAGATTTTTGCAGCAGCACAAGCTAAAGGCGTGATTGTTTCTTATGAAGCAGCGGTGGCTGGAGGTATCCCTATCATCAAAGCCTTGCGTGAAGGCTTAGGTGCAAATCGTATTGAATGGGTGGCGGGTATTATCAACGGCACTACTAATTTCATCCTTACTGAAATGCGTGAAAAAGGCTTGGCTTTCGCTGATGTATTAGGCGAAGCGCAGCGCTTGGGTTATGCAGAGGCTGATCCTACTTTTGACGTAGAAGGTATTGATGCCGCACACAAGCTGACGATTATGGCTGCAATTGCATTTGGCATGCCAATGAAGTTTGAAGAAGCCTATACGGAAGGCATTACCAAGTTACAACAAACCGATATCAAATATGCTGAAGAGTTAGGCTACCGCGTTAAATTATTAGGTATTACCAAGCGTACCGATAATGGCGTTGAACTACGCGTGCATCCTACCTTGATTCCAGAAAAACGGTTGGTGGCTAATGTTAATGGTGCGATGAACGCCGTGGTGGTGAAGGGCGATGCAGTAGGTCCAACGCTGTATTACGGCGCAGGCGCGGGCGCTGAGCCTACAGCCAGTGCGGTAGTGGCAGACCTAATGGATGTAGCGCGGTTAAGTAGCGCAAGTGTAGAGCAACGTGTACCGTATTTAGGCTTCCAAGCAGGACAACTTAACGATTTGCCGATTTTACCGATTAGTGAAATCAACAGTGCTTACTATCTGCGCTTACGCGCTTCTGATAAGCCTGGCGTGCTTGCTGGCGTGACAAAGATTCTGGCTGAGCGTGATATTTCGATTGATGCTATGTTGCAAAAAGAGCCGGACGATAATGAAACTGAAGCGGATATTGTGATTTTGACGCATATCACGATTGAAAAAAACATGGACGCAGGCATTGCAGAAATTGAGGCTTTGCCGGCGATTGTTGGTAAAGTGGTTAAATTGCGCATGGAAGAATTGGCTAAATAATCTGTATCATCATTCCGTGTTAACAGCGCTAGATACCGACTTTTCACGTGTGAATATACCAGCTTTAGCTGGTATATTCCGGGGAAGACATTTACGGTCTCGTCGGTATGACAGAATAAGTTTTAGAGAGAATAAATGAAATATATTTCTACCCGCGGGCAATCGCCTGCATTAAGTTTCAGTGAAATCCTGCTTGGCGGCCTGGCTCCAGATGGCGGTTTGTATTTACCGGAAAGCTATCCACAATTTACAGATGCTGATTTAACTGCAATGCGCGGCATGAGCTATGCCGATTTGGCTTTTGCGATTTTAACTAGACTGATTGATGATATTCCAGCGGCAGATCTAAAAACAATCATCAATAAAACCTATCGTGCGGATGTGTATGCTTACACACGCCCCGGTCAGAATGCAGTAGATATCACGCCTACTGTGAAGTTGGAAAACAACTTGTATCTGCTCAGCCTTTCAAATGGTCCTACCTTAGCGTTTAAAGACATGGCGATGCAGTTGCTTGGCAATCTGTTTGAATATGTACTGGCTAAAACTGGTAAAACGACCAATATTCTAGGTGCAACTTCAGGTGACACTGGCTCTGCTGCTGAATATGCGATGCGCGGTAAAAAGGGCATTCGTGTGTTTATGTTATCTCCGCATAAAAAAATGAGTCGCTTTCAAACTGCGCAAATGTTCAGTTTGCAGGATGAAAATATCTATAACATTGCCGTGAATGGTGTGTTTGATGATTGCCAAGACATGGTGAAAGCCGTGTCTAATGATGCAGCATTTAAAGAAAAATATAAAATTGGTGCAGTTAACTCTATCAATTGGGGTCGTATCATTGCGCAAGTAGTGTATTACTTTAAGGGTTACTTTGCTGTAACAGAGAATAATGCACAGAAAGTCAGTTTCTCTGTACCTTCAGGCAATTTTGGTAATGTATGTGCCGGCCATATTGCGCGTATGATGGGTTTGCCGATCGATAAATTAGTCGTCGCAACCAATGAAAATGATGTGCTTGATGAGTTTTTCAGAACGGGCGTATATCGCCCACGCGGTTCAGCAAATACATACCATACCAGCAGTCCATCTATGGATATCAGTAAAGCCTCCAACTTTGAACGTTTTGTGTTTGATTTAGTGGGCAGAGATAGTGAAAAAGTGTGCGAACTTTGGGGTAGTGTAGATAAGGGCGGCGCTTTTGATATTAAACACTTAATGCCAAAATTAGCTGAATATGGCTTTGTCTCAGGTAGTAGTAATCACGCGAATCGTATGCAAACCATACGTGATGCGCAGGCAAAATATGCTGTGACAATTGATACGCACACGGCTGACGGCTTAAAAGTTGGCTTGGAGTATCGGGATGCTAACGTGCCTATGGTAGTGTTAGAAACTGCCTTGCCTGCCAAATTTGAAGATGCTATTGTTGAGGCACTTGGTTCTGCGCCGGAGCGTCCAGCTGCTTTAAATGGTATCGAGTCATTACCGCAGCGTTTTGATGTAATGGAGTTTGATACTGCCGCAATTAAACAATATATGATGGATAAAACGAGCTAGCGAATATGCAGGTTTATCACGATTTACTTAACCATGTGTTGCAGCATGGCAATAAAAAAGAAGATCGCACAGGCACGGGTACGCTTTCTGTATTTGGTTACCAAATGCGTTTTAATTTAGCAGAAGGTTTTCCACTACTCACCACTAAAAAAGTACATTTAAAATCGATTATTCATGAGCTTCTTTGGTTTTTGCAAGGCAGTACTAATATCGCATATCTTAAAGAAAACGGCGTGCGCATCTGGGATGAGTGGGCAGATGAACAAGGTAATCTGGGCCCTGTATATGGCTTTCAATGGCGTAATTGGCCTAAACCAGACGGCACGCATATAGACCAGATTGCTCAAGTTGTTAATAATATAAAAACGAATCCAGACTCGCGTAGATTAATTGTTTCTGCCTGGAACGTGGCAGACGTGGATCAAATGAAATTACCACCTTGCCATGCGTTTTTTCAGTTTTACGTAGCAGATGGTAAATTAAGCTGCCAGCTCTATCAGCGCAGTGCTGATATTTTCCTTGGCGTACCGTTTAACATTGCTTCCTATGCACTACTCACCATGATGGTGGCGCAAGTTTGCGGATTAAAACTAGGGGATTTTGTGCATACATTAGGTGATGCACATATTTATACCAACCATATGGAACAAGTGAGAGAGCAGCTCTCACGTGAACCAAAATCACTCCCTAACATGCTTATTAATCCAAAAGTGAACGATATTTTCAGCTTCAAGTTTGAAGATTTCACTTTAGAGAATTATGATCCGTATCCAGCCATTAAAGGGGCGGTCGCAGTTTAGCGATAATCACACCTTGAAATTGGTTTAATACAACCATTTTGTAAATTTTTGTAACATATTCAAAAGCTTATTGAGTTTTTAAGCGTAATCTCCCTATAATCAAAACAAAGATTCATGCGAATAATATTCGTAATTTTATTAACCAGTTTCGATGCACAATATAGGAGATTATTATGTTTCGTTTAACAGCAGGCGTTACTTTAATAGCAGCAGCGTTTTTTACTAATACGGCCATGGCAGATCATCAAACCATTAAGCCTAACGCTAACGACAGTTTGGGCAAATGCGTAAAAGCGGCTTTATCCAAGCATGAAGGTAAAATCGTTAAGCTAGAGCTTAAATCTGAGAAACATGTTCCTTTATATGAATTTGATATTGAGTCGGCGGACGGAACGGCTTGGGATATAACATGTAATGTTAAAACTGGCAAAATCACTGATATTGAGCAAGAGTTTAAAATAGACGATGCTAAATTCAAAGCGTTGGCTAAAGTAAGTGAAGCGGAGGCTAAGGCAACAGCATTGGCTACTCATCCAGGCACGGTAGCAGAAATTGAGTACGAGCTTGAGTCAGATGGTAAAGCATCCTACGAGATTGATATTTTAGAAGCTGATGGTGAAGAAATCAAAGTTGAAGTAGATGCGACAACAGGCAAAATCGTTGAAGTGAGCTATGAAGTGTATCAAGTTGGCCAAGAGAAATAAAAGAGAAGTAATCGCAATAATTTAATTAGTAAAAAGCGCTCGCAAGAGCGCTTTTTTATTGGTGTTGTATAATCCCTATATGACTACACTTTCATTAATTGTTGCGGTTGCTCGCAATCGCGTCATCGGCCTCAATAACACACTGCCTTGGCATCTATCTGAAGACCTGAAGCGTTTTCGTGCACTTACTACCGGTCACCATATTATTATGGGACGCAAGACTTATGAATCGCTGGGCCGCTTATTGCCGGGGCGTACTACAGTAATAATCACGCGCAATAAAGACTACCAAATCGAAGGCGCATTGATTGCACATTCATTACAAGCCGCTATAGCGCTATGTAAGGACGATACGGAAGCCTTTGTGATTGGCGGCGCAGAGTTATACGAGGATGGGCTTAAATTTGCCAACAAACTGTATATGACAGAAGTTGAATTAGAGGTGGCTGGTGATGCATTCTTTCCAGTAATTGACTTAAATGAATGGCAGGAAACCTCACGTGAAGCGCATACTTCAGCGCAAGGTTTACCTTTTAACTACGTTACCTATGTAAATAAGTAAATTTCAGAAATTAATTACTGCGCGACACAATCCACATAATAAATCGCTTTACCATCCACAATTTGTTTAACTAAGCCGTGGTTATCAGTCTCAAAGCCGGGGAATTTTTCATTAAATTCACGGGCAAATTTTAAATAATCTACAATAATTTTATTGAATTGTTCACCTGGGATAAGTAGTGGAATACCAGGCGGATACGGTGTTAACAATACAGCAGTAATGCGGCCTTCCAAATCGTCAATTGGCACGCGGTCTATTTCACGATGCGCCATTTTAGCGAAAGCATCGGTCGGTTTCATGGCTGGTACCATATCAGACAAATACATTTCGGTCGTTAAGCGTGCGATATCGTGCGCTTTGTATACCGCATGGATTTGTTTACATAAATCGCGTAAACCGACTTTTTCGTAGCGAGGTTGTTTTTGCACGAATTCAGGCAAAACTTTCCATAACGGCTGGTTCTTGTCGTAGTCATCTTTAAATTGCTGCAGCGCAGCTACCATGGTGTTCCAGCGGCCTTTGGTAATGCCGATGGTGAACATAATAAAGAATGAATATAAACCTGTTTTTTCAACAATCACGCCATGTTCAGCCAAGTATTTAGTCACTATGGCGGCAGGGATACCGAACGCATCAGAAAAGTCACCTTTAATATCTAAGCCAGGCGTAATAATGGTGGCTTTGATGGGATCCAGCATATTGAAGTTTTCGGCTAAATCACCAAAACCATGCCAGGTATCGTTAGCTTTCAGCATCCACGCATCACGTTCTTCCAGACCTTCTTCAGATAAATCGTCTGGGCCCCAGACTTTAAACCACCAGTCTACGCCCCATTCTTCATCTACTTTGCGCATGGCACGGCGGAAGTCTAATGCCTCCATTAAGCTTTCTTCAACTAACGCAGTTCCACCTGGCGCTTCCATCATGGCGGCTGCCACATCAATACTCGCAACAATAGAGTATTGCGGGCTAGTGGAGGTGTGCATTAAATACGCTTCGTTGAATACATCACGGTCTAATTTATTGTTTTCTGCATCCTGTACCAAAATCTGTGAAGCTTGGCTTAATCCAGCCAACAGTTTATGGGTGGATTGCGTAGAAAATACCATGGATTCTTTGCAACGCGGACGATCTGCACCAATGGCATGGTAATCGCCATAAAAGTCGTGGAAAGTGGCATGGGGCAACCAAGCTTCGTCAAAATGCAAAGTATCGATTTTGCCGTCCAGCATTTCCTTGATTTCTTCTACGTTATACAGCACGCCATCGTAAGTGGATTGCGTAATAGTGAGTACGCGCGGCTTAACCGTTTTATCTGTGGCAAAAGGATTGCGGTCGATTTTCTTTTGGATATTTTCCCAAGCGAATTCTGATTTTGGAATCGGTCCAATAATGCCGAAATGGTTACGTGTCGGCATTAAAAATACCGGAATCGCACCTGTCATAATAATGGCGTGCAGAATTGATTTATGGCAGTTTCGGTCTACAACGACAACATCACCGGGAGCTACCGTACTGTTCCACACCATTTTATTGCTAGTAGAAGTGCCGTTCGTTACAAAATAAAGGTGATCGCAGTTATAAATACGTGCTGCATTGCGTTCTGAGGCGGCTACAGGGCCTGTGTGGTCAAGTAATTGACCAAGTTCATCTACTGCATTGCATACGTCTGCACGCAGCATATTCTCACCAAAAAACTGGTGGAACATCTGACCGACCGGTGATTTTAAGAAGGCTACACCGCCAGAATGACCTGGACAATGCCATGAATACGAGCCGTCAGCAGCGTAGTCAGTTAATGCTTTAAAAAATGGCGGTGGTAAGCTATCTAAATAACTGCGAGCCTCGCGTAAAATATAGCGCGCTACGAACTCTGGCGTATCTTCATACATATGAATAAAGCCGCTCAGTTCGCGCAAAATTTCATTAGGAATATGCCGTGAGGTACGGGTTTCACCATGCAAGAAAATCGGTATTTCTTCATTGCGATAGCGAATCTCATCGACAAAAGCGCGCAAGTTAGCGAGTGCTTCTGGGCTTTCTTCGATAAACTCATTGTCATCGATAGAAAGAATAAATGCTGAAGCACGGCTTTGCTGTTGCGCAAAAGAGGTGAGGTCACCATAGCTGGTGACACCTAGTACTTCAAAGCCTTCAGCTTCAATGGCTTTGGCAAGTACACGGATGCCTAAGCCTGATGAGTTTTCAGAGCGGAAGTCTTCATCAATGATGACGACAGGGAATCTAAATTTCATTCAATTTCCTTAATTAAATCTTAGGCAAGGTAACGCCTACTTGCCCTTGATATTTTCCGCCACGATCTTTATACGATGTTTCGCAAATATCATCTTCATCCGCTTCAAAAAACAGCACTTGTGCACAGCCTTCATTGGCGTAAATCTTGGCTGGAAGCGGGGTGGTATTGCTGAACTCTAATGTGACATAACCTTCCCACTCTGGTTCAAATGGGGTCACGTTAACAATAATGCCGCAACGGGCGTAAGTAGACTTGCCTAAGCAGATGGTCAATACGTTACGCGGGATGCGGAAATATTCAACGGTGCGAGCGAGTGCGAAAGAGTTAGGTGGAATGATGCAGTACTCTGCATTCACCTCCACAAAAGAATTAGGGTCAAAGTTTTTTGGATCAACAATGGTGCTGTTAATGTTAGTAAAAAGCTTAAATTCGGAACTGCAGCGAATATCATAACCGTAACTGGAAGTGCCATAGGACACCATCCGTTGGCCAGTGGGCGAAATCTTAACCTGGTTAGGCTCAAACGGCTCTATCATGCCGTGTTGCTCAGCCATGTTACGTATCCATTTATCCGATTTTATGCTCATAAGTCCATACTCATCATCTAGTTAACATCATTTAGAAAGATAAAAAGCGGAGTAAAAACTCCGCTTTTGATTAAAACAAAATAATAACAACAATTAGCGTTTTATTTGTTAATTTTTTTAGGCAATTATAGATAATCCAGCATTTAAATTATCTAATTAGTGCTTATCGCCTTCTAGTTCAATACTGTAACGCCAGAATTGGTCTTCCGCTTCAAAAATCACCTTAGAGGCTTCTGGATCTCGGCTGCCGGCAGGGTATTGATGTACGGGTTTTTTGTCTGCCGCCCATGCTTTAACCACAGGATCCACCAAGCGCCATTGTGCTTCCACTTCGCTGATGTGCAGGTAAAGCGAATTATCGCCTTCCATAAGATTCAGCAACAAAGCTTCATAAGCATCAATGGTTTCATCGGACTCTTGGCGATTTGCTGCATCTAGCTGGATGGTGCGCGTTGAAATATCCAAGCCTGGAATCTTCGATTCTATTTCCAGTTTGATACATTCGCGTGGTTGAATACCTAACATGAGCCAGTTTTGATCTTGACCGCCTTTGATCTGCAACGGCGCTTTTTTGAAGCGAATCGAAATGCGCGTATCAGCTTCATGTAAACGCTTGGCAGTACGAATATAAAATGGCACACCTTGCCAGCGCGGATTATCCACAAATAATTTTAACGCTGCATAAGTCTCGACTACGCTAGTATCGTCACCTAATTCTTGCAGATAACCTGGTACCTTTTCGCCGTTAATCTCCCCGGCTGCATATTGCGCACGGAAAGCATGTTTTTCTAATTCATTCACAGGAATCGGGCGAATCGCTTCCAATACTTTAATTTTTTCAGCGCGCACACTTTCCGGTGACAAATCCGCCGGTAATTCCATTGCTGTCAATGCCATCGTTTGTAAAATATGGCTTTGTATCATGTCGCGTAATGCGCCAGTGCCATCGTAAAACTGCGTACGGTCGCCAACACCCAACATTTCCGTGTTGGTGATTTGTACATGATCAATGTGCTGATTGTTCCAAATCGGCTCTAATACTCTGTTAGCAAAGCGTTGCAGCATAATGTTTTGCAATGCAGATTTACCTAAATAGTGGTCAATGCGGTAAATTTGGCTTTCTTTAAGATGTTTGCTAATAGAAGCTTGCAACTCTTGGGCGCTAGGTAAATCTGTGCCGAAAGGTTTTTCGATTACTATGCGGCGCCAGTATTTATCTTCTTGTGTCAAACCTACTGATGCTAATTGATCAACCACAGGCGCAAAATCTACTGGGCGCACTGATAAAAAGTAGGCTAAATTTTGCGGGAATACTTTTTCGTCACTTAATACCGCTTTCATTTTAGTAAAAGCATTGGCATCATCGGGCGGGTTAGCATGATAGTGATTACGAGCAATAAATCGTTCAAATACTTTGGCGTCATAGCCTTTTTTAAACTTAGTATCCAGCATCGATTTAATATCTGCACGCCAATCATCCAGCGATACTTCACCGCGGCCAACAGAAAGAATCGCCATTTGATCAGGCAGGCGTCCTGCTGCATCTAGCCGAAATAAGCCAGGCATTAATTTTACGCGAGATAAATTACCTGCAGCGCCAAACAACACTAGTGTGCAGGGGTCAATTTTTTTAGCCATCTTAAAATTCTTTCTACTATTGGTTTATAACTTGCATTGATAAGCACCGTGCAAATAACAGTGAGCAAATAAACAAGTTGATTTAGATAAGTTCTGGATAATTTTTACGTCAATTATCTAAGGGTTTTACGTTAAAATGATATTCTTAATTTAATCATATTATAACGCAAAGGCTTTACCGTTTTATGCAAAATCCACAAACAAACTCACTTGAAACGTTAACTCTTGCTAACCAACAAATTTCGCGTTGGCATAGCTTTAACACACAAGCTGAAATCAACCAGGCGTCAGTTACGCGTATTTTAGAAGCTGCAAAAGCTGCGATTCAGGCACGAGGTAAATTTCTGGTGGTATTAGCAGGCGGCAGTACCCCTAAAACTGTCTATGAATTATTAAGCAAAGAGCAGGCAGATTGGGCAAACTGGTATGTGTTTCACAATGATGACCGCTGTTTGCCAGCTGACCATAAAGAGCGCAATAGCCTCATGGCGCGCGAAGCTTGGCTTAATCATGTAGCGATACCCGAAGCTCAGATTTTTGATATCCCAGCAGAGTTGGGCAATGTAGCTGGCGCAAAAGCTTATGCGGAAACATTAAAAAATGTGGGTACGTTCGATCTAGTGATTTTAGGGTTAGGTGAAGATGGACATACTGCGTCTTTATTTCCAAACCAAGCGGTAGATAATAGCGCACTTGCCGTGCCGGTATTTGACGCACCTAAAGCGCCTGCAGACCGTATCACCATGAGCCAAAACCGCTTGAATGATACGCGAGAAGTCATGTTTTTAGTAACAGGTGCGGGCAAGCAGGAGGCGGTAGATAACTGGCGTAAAGGCATAGCGATACCAGCGACTTTAATCGCGCCTAAAAGCGGCGTGAATGTGTATTGTTTCGGCGTGGCTTTGGTTTAGGATTATATTTAGTTTAGTCATATAAAAAGAGATGAATGTAGGGTTGGCAAAAAACTGTCAGCCCTAGATGCATATTTAAGCTTTATTTTTATCAATCAAATTTTTTAGCAATTTCAGCTGTTCTTTCTGAATCACTAATAATTCACTCCACTGACCCTCGCGTAACAAATCCAATTTTTCATGTAATAGCAGAATTTCAAGTTCAGCTTTGAGGTTCACTTCATAATCATGCTCGGCATTTAGGCGGTCTTTTTCACCTTGCCTGTTTTGCGACATCAGGATGACAGGCGCTTGAATAGACGCTAGCATGGATAGAAACAGGTTCAACAGAATATAGGGGTAATGATCAAACGCCTTATTGTAATTAACCAGAATGTAAGAGTTCAAGACTACCCAAACAATCAGAACTGCCGCAAACAGCATGATAAATGCCCATGAACCGCCAAATCTAGCTACCGCATCGGCTGCCCGCTGTCCAAAAGTAGATGATATATCAAGTTCCGCTGATGGGTTTGTTGAGATGTGCTTACGTTCTGTGAGGTGACGCGCGACTTTCTTTGTGCGTTCATCCATAGCCTCGTAGGCTGAACCGAGGAGATTCTCTGCGGTGCTATGTTTCTTTGTAGGGTCTTGTTTTTTCTCGGTCATCTTATTTCGCATTTACCTAGCTTAACGATGAAGTATTGATTAGGTATTTTGAATGACGATGTTAGGAAATTTGCTACTATGATCCAAACTGGTATTAGCAATTTTAATGGCTACTGTACGCGCGATTTGTTTATAAATATTAGCAATTTTGCTATCAGGCTCGGCAACTACGGGGGGCTTTCCGCCATCTGACTGTTCGCGAATTTTAATATCTAACGGTAAACTGCCGAGTAAGTCGACATTGTATTCTTTGCTCATTAAAGCTCCGCCACCAGCGCCAAAAATGTGTTCTTCATGACCACAATTGCTGCAAATATGCGTACTCATATTTTCTACAATGCCTAAAATAGGAATACTTACTTTTTCGAACATCTTTAAGCCTTTACGCGCATCAAGTAACGCAATATCTTGCGGTGTGGTAACGATAATGGCGCCAGTAACCGGAATTTTTTGTGATAGCGTAAGTTGAATATCACCTGTGCCAGGGGGTAAATCAATCACTAGGTAATCTAAATCCCGCCATTTGGTATCACGTAACAATTGCTCCAGCGCACCCGTTACCATTGGGCCGCGCCATACCATAGGTGTATCGGTATCTACTAAAAACCCGATCGACATGGCTTGTATGCCATGCGCGAGCATCGGCTCCATACTTTTGCCATCGGTGCTTTCTGGACGACCGCTGATACCTAACATTTGTGGTTGGCTCGGGCCGTAAATGTCAGCGTCTAGTAAGCCCACAGTTGCGCCTTCTGCTGCCAGTGCTAAAGCTAAATTGACAGAGGTGGTTGATTTACCTACACCACCTTTGCCAGATGCTACCGCAATGACGTTTTTAACATTAGGGATCAAACTCACGCCGCGTTGTGCGCTATGGCTGACAATTCGGCTACCAATGTTGACAGTGATATTGCCAATGCCTGCAATACTTTTAAGCTGATTTACAACCAGTGTTCGCAAGCTTTCAAACTGACTTTTGGCAGGATAGCCCAGCACGATATCTAAGCTGACATTATTGCCATCTAGCTTGATGTTTTTAGCCGATTTGCTGCTAATAAAATCACGACCAGTATTAGGGTCTAGCAGGGTTTGTAGGGCGCTGGTAATGCTTTGCTCAGTAAAGCTCATGGTTTTAACTTCTAGTGATTTTCAAAACACCATTTTAGCCTACATTATTTCAGTGTAGTAGAGAGTTTAATTACTAGATTAGGTGCGCATTTGCTAAAATAGGATATTCAATAAAAATTTAACATTTAAGCCATTTATGACGCAACAACCTGCAAATAAAACCTCTAAAAAAATACTCGTCACTTCAGCATTGCCTTATGCAAATGGCAGCATTCATTTAGGCCATTTGGTGGAATATATTCAAACGGATATTTGGGTGCGGTTTCAAAAAATGCAGGGTCACACCGTGCATTATGTGTGTGCGGATGATACGCATGGCACACCGATTATGCTACGTGCCGAAAAAGAAGGTATTACGCCAGAAGCGTTGATTGCCAATGTGCATAAAGAACATAGTGCAGATTTTGCGGAATTTCTGGTGGAATTTGATAATTACTACTCCACCAATGCGCCCGAAAATAAAGAGCTCTCACAAAGTATCTATAAGAAACTAAAAGCCGCAGGAAAGATTACGACTAAAACCATTGAACAGTTTTATGACCCCGTCAAAAACATGTTCTTGCCAGATCGTTTTATTAAAGGTGAATGTCCAAAATGTCACGCTAAAGACCAGTACGGTGACTCTTGCGAGGTGTGTGGGGCCACTTATAATCCGACTGAGTTGATCAATGCTTATTCTGCAGTATCTGGCGCTGCACCTATTCGTAAAGAAACGGAGCATTACTTTTTCAAGCTTTCAGAATGCGAAGACTTTTTGAAGCAATGGACACGTCAAGGCACCGGAACAGATAAAGCCACATTGCAAGGCGAAGCTGCCAACAAGATGGGCGAGTGGTTTGAGCATGGCTTGAATGATTGGGATATTTCCCGCGATGCACCATATTTCGGTTTCGAGATTCCAGACGCACCAGGCAAGTATTTTTATGTATGGCTGGATGCACCAATTGGCTACATGGCGAGTTTCAAGAAACTGTGTGCAGACAAAGGTCTGGATTTTGACGAATACTGGAATAAAGATTCAAACGCCGAGCTTTATCACTTTATCGGCAAAGATATTCTTTATTTCCATGCCTTGTTTTGGCCTGCTACATTGGAATATAGCGGTCATCGTACGCCTACTAAAATTTTCGCGCATGGCTTTTTAACTGTGAATGGCGAGAAAATGAGTAAATCGCGTGGCACATTCATTACTGCGCGTAGCTATTTAGACCACATCAAAAATCCTGAATATTTGCGTTATTACTACGCGGCTAAACTCAACAGCACAATGGAAGATATTGACCTGAATCTGGAAGATTTCACGGCACGTGTGAATAGTGATTTAGTGGGTAAGTACATCAATATTGCTAGCCGTACTGCTGGGTTTATCAACAAGCGCTTTGAAGGTAAGTTGCAGCCATCTGATGACAACACAGTTATTGCAGAGTTGCAATCAGCTGCAAGCGTCATATCCAGTGCATATGAAGAGCGCGAATATGGCAAGGCACTGCGTGAAATTATGCGTTTAGCCGATATTGCTAATGGCTACGTGGCTGAAAAAGCCCCATGGGTAATGGCAAAGCAGGAAGGACAAGAGACTGCGTTGCAGCAAGTATGTACTGATGCATTAGAAATGTTTAGATTACTGACTTTATATTTAAAGCCCGTTTTACCGGAGCTGGCAAGCCATATTGAAAAATTCTTAAATATTTCAGCGTTAAGTTGGAACAGTGTAGATTCATCTTTAACTGCCCAACACACAATCAATGTTTACGACCATTTAATCACCCGTATCGATCCTAAATTGATTGAAGCTATGACAGAAGCCAACAAAGAGAACCTGAATGCAACGCCTACCGTGGCGCCCATAAAGGCGAAAGCTGCTGAAACACTCCCTGAAGCGGAATACATAAG
>DASQFK010000131.1:0-7424 GCA_035633175.1 Methylotenera sp. | reverse complement strand
TAATACTTTTACATCACCTTGACGCAATTTAGTCAACGTACGGTTACGTGCACCTTGCGTCATGTCGCCATGTAACGCTGCTGTTTTATGACCAGCTGCATATAAATCTTCAGCCAATACATCTGCATGACGTTTAGTTGAGGTGAAGATAATCACTTGGTTTACTTCAGGTGCAATCAACAAATGCTCAAGCAATTTGTTTTTGTGTGTCATGTCATCAACATAGTGCAAACGTTGTTCAATGTTGGCATGTTTTTCTTTTTGGCCTGCAACTTGAATAGTTTTAGGGTTTTTAAGAATTTGTTTAGCGATACGTGCGATGTCACCATCTAATGTTGCTGAGAACAATAGTGTTTGACGTTCAGCTGAAAGCTGGCTGCAAATACGCTCAACATCAGGCAAGAAGCCCATATCTAACATACGGTCAGCTTCATCTAAGATCAACATTTGTAAGCGTGATAAATCAATACGGCCACGTTCCATATGGTCTAACAAGCGACCCGGTGTAGCGACTAAAATATCTAGCGGTTGTGATAATAGTTTGTTTTGTAATGGGTAAGGCATGCCGCCTACGATACTCACTGTGCGGGCACGCAAAAATTTACCATATTTACGTGCAGCTTCGTTCACTTGCGCTGCAAGTTCACGAGTAGGGGTCAACACTAAAATGCGTGGACCACGGCTTTTAGATTCATGTGGTGTAGCTAATAAGTTTAAAGCTGGCAACATAAATGCAGCAGTTTTACCTGTACCGGTTTGGGCAGAGGCCATTAGGTCGTGACCTTCAGTCACAACTGGAATTGCTTGGGCTTGGATAGCGGTAGGTGTAGTGTAGCCAGATTCCTCAATAGCACGAAGAATGGCAGAGTCAAGATTTAACGATTCAAAAGACAAAATAGTCCCTTTCATAAATAACAAAAAAGGGCGCAAGCAAATACGAACATATCATTTGAGCATATGCGATTAGTTAGGCATATGAACAAAGGCAATATAAACGCAGAGAATATTTGGTTGAGTTTAACTTTAGATATTAGCTAAATCTTTATGAAGACTTCAGCATTTATCTATCACTAACAAACTAATATAATCTTTACTAGCGCACGGACACAGCCGCTAACCAGTAAAAATCAAAAATTCGATTTCTTGATAGTTGCTTCAAAATTTCACGAGCAACAGTAGGGTCAGGGCAATGATTCAAGCAACTCAAACAAATTTAAAACATGTTAAGTTGCGAATGAAGCGCGCAGTATAACCATTTAAACTGGAATGTCAAATTAAATCGTCGTGTAAAGTCAAATTGCTAAATGAAATAGTGGTTTAATGTGTTAAAATCGCCGCCTTTATAACGAACTGGCTGCACAATATGACCACTACGGTGTCACGCAATTTAAGAAACGTCGCAATTATTGCCCACGTTGACCATGGTAAAACGACTATGGTGGACAAACTTTTACAACAAGCAGGTACCTTCGCTTCTCACCACGCAGTGGTTGAGCGTGTGATGGATTCCAATGATTTGGAAAAAGAACGTGGCATTACCATTTTGGCTAAAAATACTGCAGTTAATTATGAGGGAACTCATATTAATATCGTGGATACGCCAGGCCATGCGGACTTTGGTGGTGAAGTAGAGCGCGTTTTAGGGATGGTAGATGGTGTGGTGTTACTAGTTGATGCCGTTGAAGGCCCAATGCCGCAAACACGTTTCGTCACGAAAAAAGCATTGGCACTTGGTTTAAAACCAATCGTGGTGATTAACAAGGTAGACCGTCCAGGTGCACGTACAGATTGGGTGATTAACCAAACGTTTGATTTGTTCGCTAACTTAGGCGCAACAGATGAGCAATTAGATTTCCCAGTAGTGTACGCTTCTGCGATCAATGGCTATGCAATGCTGGATATGAAAGCGCCTGCAGATAATATGCGTGCGTTATTCGAAACAATCTTAAGCCATGTCGCACCTCCAGTAGGCGACAGCACTGCGCCTTTACAATTACAAATCTCAGCACTAGATTATTCTACTTACACAGGCCGACTAGGTGTTGGTCGTGTACGTAACGGTAAAATCAAAACTGGTCAGCCAGTCACCATTATGAATGGCGATAAACAAATTGCCATGGGTAAGATCAACCAAGTACTTGGTTTCCGTGGCCTAGAGCGCGTGCCAGTTGAAGAAGCTGAAGCAGGGGATATCGTGATTATCTCTGGTTTAGATGACCTAGGCATTGGCTTTACTATTTGTGATCGTGACAAACCTGTAGGTTTACCGCATTTAGGTGTGGATGAGCCAACCTTGACGATGGACTTTATGGTAAACACTTCACCATTAGCTGGTACCGAAGGTAAATTTGTTACTTCACGTCAAATCCGTGATCGCTTAACTAAAGAGCTTTTAGTCAATGTAGCTTTACGTGTTGATGAAACTGAAGATGCTGATGTGTTCCGTGTATCAGGTCGTGGTGAGTTGCACTTAACAATTTTGCTAGAAACGATGCGCCGTGAAGGTTTCGAGATGGCTGTAGGTAAGCCAAAAGTAGTTTATCGTGAAATCAATGGTGAAAAATGCGAGCCATATGAAATCTTAACGGTCGATTTAGAAGATGAGCATCAAGGCGCAGCGATGGAGGAGTTAGGCCGTCGTCGCGGTGAAATGCAAAATATGGAATCAGACGGTAATGGTCGTACGCGTTTGGAATATAAAATCCCAGCACGTGGCTTGATTGGGTTCCAAGGTGAATTTTTAACCATGACACGCGGTACTGGCTTAATGGCACATATTTTTGATGAATATGCACCGGTAAAAGCCGATATGCCAGGTCGTCGTAATGGTGTACTGATTTCAGCTGAACATGGTGAAGCAGTTGCTTATGCCCTTTGGAAACTGCAAGATCGCGGCCGCATGTTTGCAGTACCAGGCGATAAGTTGTACGAAGGTATGGTGATTGGTATTCACAGCCGTGATAACGATTTAATCGTGAACCCAATCAAAGGTAAACAGTTAACCAACGTGCGTTCATCAGGTACTGATGAAGCGGTACGTTTGATTACACCTATTGCATTGTCGTTAGAGTCTGCAGTTGAGTTTATTGATGATGATGAGTTAGTAGAAATTACGCCTAAAACGATTCGTATACGCAAACGTTACTTGTTAGAACATGAGCGTAAACGTGCGATTAAAGCATAAGATTTAAACTTAACCGTTTAAAACAATAAAAAACCCAGCTAAGCTGGGTTTTTTATTGGGTGATATTCATATACCTTATACAAGTGCAGGCTGCGAAAATATATTTGCGCCTTGGTATTCACTTACAAACGTTTCAAATAAACCAGCTTCTAGGGCAGGGCTGGCAAAATAACCTTGATACATATGGCATCCATGAGATGCTAAAAATGATAGCTGGAACGCTGTTTCTACGCCTTCTGCAACGACTTTTAAATTTAATGTTCTTCCAATACCAATAATCGTGGCTGTGATAGCACGATCATCTTTATCCTCTTCAAGATCCGCTACAAAGGACCGATCTATTTTTAAAACATCAAGCGGGAAGCGGCGTAAATAGGCGAGTGAAGAGTAACCCGCACCAAAGTCGTCAACTGCCAGACTAATGCCTAAGGCTTTAATTTGATATAGCTTTTTAATCGACTCTGCTTCTCGGCGCATTAAAATACTTTCAGTCAATTCCAACTCTAAATTCTTGGCCGGAAAGCCTGTTTTTTGTAAAATGTCCTTAATCGTTTTAGCAATATCGCTATGATAAAGTTGCGTAGCAGACAAGTTGACTGCAATTGATAGATCGAGTCCATTATCAAGCCACACTTTACCTTGTCGACATGCTTCGCCGAGAACCCACTCGCCAAGCTTGTTAATCAGTCCAGTTTCTTCAGCGATACTAATGAATTCGGTAGGCATGATCATGCCTAACTTAGGGTCTATCCAGCGTACTAATGCCTCTACACCTAATAACTCGCCAGAGAATATGTCAAATTTAGGTTGATAATGAAGTTGTAATTCATTCTCTGTGATGGCGTCACGTAATCTGGCCTCTAATTTAAAGCGTCTTCTTGCTTGGTTGGTCAGGCTTTCAGAATAGTATTTGGCAACGCCACGACCTGAACCCTTGGCTTGATATAAAGCGGCATCCGCATGTTTGAGTAAATCTAAGGCATTTTCACCATGGTCTGGATACAAGCTAATGCCAATACTTGTCCCAATGTGAACTTCTGATTTATTTGTAAGCAGCCAGGTTTGCTCTACCACAGAGATGATATTTTCTGCGACTTTAGCAATATCCTCGGGCTGGTTTATATCTTCCAGTAACACAACAAACTCATCGCCGCCAAGCCTTGCAACCATGTCATTGCCACGGAGATTGGATTTTAATCTGGTCGCCAACTGTTGCAATAAATCGTCACCCGCCAAATGGCCAAAGCTGTCATTGATATTCTTAAATCTATCCAGGTCTAAGAGTAAAAGCGCTAACTGTTTATTCTTACGTTTTGCACCTTCTATCGCATGCGAAATATGCGAAATCAGCATCATGCGGTTAGGTAGACCAGTCAGTGCGTCGTGATTGGCTAAAAACGCTAGTCGTTCTTCGGTGTTTTTTAAACTGGTGATATCAGTAAACACGCTGACATAGTGGGTGATTTTTTGTTTGAGGTTTTTGACTGCGGTAATGCTTAAAATACCTGGGTGGATTTCGCCATCTTTACGACGATTCCAAATCTCGCTTTGATAAACGCCCGATTCTTTTAGCGAGCTATACATCGCTTTGAAATAATGTTTATTGTGTTTTCCCGAGTTAAGTATGTTGGGGTTTTTACCGAGAACTTCTTCTGCGGAGTAGCCTTCAATATCAGTAAAGGCTTTATTCACCATAATAATATTGACGTTATGATCCGTCACTAGAATGGATTCACGTGAGTTATCTAATACAACTCCCGCCATCAGCAGGCTATCTTGTACTCTTTTAAGTTCGGTAATATCAGTTAACGTACCCACATAGCCATTAAAAACCCCTTTGTCATCATAACAAGGTTGCGCTTGGCTTTTTACCCACACAATCTCGTTATTAGGATGCGAGAATCGATACTCCATATCAAACGCTGTTTTGTCATGCAGGCTTTTATTGAAGGCTGCAATCACACTTTTGCTATCTTCATGGTGAATACTCGCTGTGAAAGCGGTACCCTCAATTATTTCATTTGCATTAGCCGCGCTGACAATACGCCAATTGTCATTGTAGTAAGTAAGTTTGCCTTTTTTATCGGTCCTAAAAACACCAGCGGGGGAGTTGCTGGCTAAGTTATGGAACAGTGCTTCGCTCTCTAATAGTGCTTTTTCGGTTTTTTTGCGCTGGGTTTCACCGTCTTCAATTTCTAACGCAAAAGAAAGGTCGGAAGCTAACTCATCCAATAAAGAAATCTCTTTTTTACCAAACGCCTGTGGCTCATTAGAAAATAAACTGAAATTCCCCACCACTTTGCCATACTGTGCAATAGGCAATGCAACCATCGAGCGATAGCCACTTTCTAATGCACTGGCAGCCCAATGTGCTTCATAATCTGCGGAGTTTAGGTCATTACATATAATGTATTGACCATCGGTAATGCATTGAATTGCTGGAATGTTGTAGTCATGCTTTTGTAAGTTGGCATCAAGTGATTCAATAAAACTAGAGGGTGGACCAGCGTGAGTCACACATTTAAGTTCGTTTTTATCTTGCGTGAGTAAACCAACCCAGGCGAAATTAAAGCCACCATCATCCACAGCAATCTTACATACTTCATTAAACAGTACTAAAGCGCTTGGTTTACGTGTAATCAGTTGATTTGTGTTGGTAATCATCGATAGTAAGCGGTTCAGTGTCACAATTTCTCTGTCCGCTTTTTTGAATTCAGTAATATCTGTATTCGTACCCGAGATACGTGTTGCTTTACCATTATCGTCACGCACTATATAACCACGTGTTAATACTGGCACATAATGACCATCTTTATGTTGAAGGCGAAGTTCAACTTCGTACTGATTTTTTTTGCCTGCAAGTATTCTACGAAGAAAAATTAAGGTAGGCTCAATATCATTGGGGTGCGTTAGCGTCTGCCAATGTTCTGGATCTACAATATCCAGGTTTTTATCGTAGCCCAGCATTTGCCACCAGCGGTCAGAATGATGTGCGATGTTTGTTGTTAAATCTAAATCCCACCAGCCATCATTACTACCTTTAACTACTAACTCTAAACGCTCTTCTGACATTTCTAAAGCATGTTCAGCAACTACTCTTTGCGTGATGTCTTCAACTGCAACCACATACGTTTCAATTTCTGAATAATCATTACGTATTGCAGTTACCTCTACACGTGCATAAATTAAGTCACCATTTTTATGTAAGAAACGTTTTTCTCTTGTGTAGTGGTTAATTTCACCTAGCTTAAGCTTTGCATAATATTGATCATCCACTGGCACTTCATCTGGATGACTTAAATCGATGAACTTCATGTTTCTAAGTTCTTTTTCTGAGTAACCAAAAATCTCGGTCAAGCGAGGGTTTACTTCTATCCATTTACGAGTAGAGGCATTAACTGTGCCTGTGCCGATGAATGGAGTGGTATGAAATTTATCGAGTAACTTATTCAGTTCCGTGTCTTTTAATGCGAGTGCAAGTTTGTAGGCTGATTTTTGCTGTTTCCAGAGCAAAAATAATACTAGGCTGATGAGTAGTAACGCAATCATCGCAGCTATGCTAATAGTTAATAGCAGACTGTTCAGCCCAGCCATTACTTCATATTGAGCTGCCTCGGTTAAAAAATACCAAGAGGTACCTGCAATTGGTTGGCTAGCACTAAAAGCCAAAGTACCAATCAAGTTGTTACCAGTAGATACTGGTTTTTCTAAGTGATAAAGGCGATTGTTGCTGCTGGCTTTTAGATAATGAATGCCATTGCCATTAAAGTCGTCTCGCGTTGTATCTACGACAATAATATTGCCGTGGCTGTTTTTAACCAGCATTGCATCTGATGTTTTACTATTGGTCGGCCACATCTGCAATGTTGGTAAAATAGGCTGATAAAAACCGGTTTGAATCAACACAAAAGCAACAAGTGTGGAGCGACCATCTTTATAGTTAAGAATAGGTGCTAGAACTTGTAAATTTAATTTCTTTTTGTGGTCTATAAAAAAGTCACCATGTTTTGTTTGATAATTGGCTTTAACTTCTTTGATTAAGTTTGGGTCAACATTATTTTTACTTAAAGACTCACCTGTTTGTAATATAGCGGCGCCGTTTGTATCAAGTAATGCGATGCTTTCATAATGATATGACGTAATGAGTGATTCAAAACGTGCTTTGATAATTTTTGCACTTTGTACATCATGCTGCCGCATTTGTTGTGAAATGTCATTAGAAAATTGTCGGTCGGAAGCG
>DASQFK010000130.1:0-8775 GCA_035633175.1 Methylotenera sp. | reverse complement strand
TGATTTTAGCATTTGAGCCCCACGAGAGCTCTCAATACATATCTTTAAAAAAGATGTTTGCAAATGCCAAAAGATAGCAACATCAGAAATAAGCGAAGAATCTATCAGTTCAGAAGCAAAGGCTGAATTACTATCAAAAAGTAATGTCGCATCCTTTTTAAAAAGTGGAATACCAGCATCCAACCTAATGTCTTGTATACCATCTACAAAAGCATTAATTTGAAAATAGTCTCTTTTACACTCTATATTAACTACTGAATCTAATAGCGAAGTGAAGTCAAACTTAAACTTCAAAGAATTATCTGATTTTGAAAGCGAGGTTTCAGGGCACATATAAAATTTCTAATGGATAAACTTTGAAAGATTTATTATTGATTTCTCACATCTTTTTATTAGCAAGTAAAGTTTAATCATCGTTTTATTGGCTAACTAGATATTTTCAAGAATTACACGACCTTTTGATATTTTAGATCTAATAACTTCTATCCTGTGCTCACAAAGACTGACTTGTTTAATAATCTCGTCAACAATAGTATCAGCCATTCTCCAACCTAAGATTAATCGTGACACCCTCTCAACTGGAATGTTATAAAGATACAGCTGGTGGCTACCAGAATTCACTACATTACACTCTTTCAAAGGCATAACTATGCGCACCTCTTGCTCATAACCCCAGTCTTGAAATTTATCAAAGAACAACGATTCATGTGATTGCGGCTCAAAGGTAATACTATTTCTTTCTCGTTCATATCTAACGTTCACAGGTTTTTTAAGAATGCCTGTGCTATCCCCCGAAAAGTCTTTTTCTAAATCAACGAACTCTACAACTAATCCAGATGCATTGTCAGCATAGTGTGCCCACATAGGCAGGGAATCAAATCGTTTTGAAAGACAGAATATACCCACCTTACTTGAGATAGCATTGGCAGTTTGTTCTAAGAGAGATAGCAATAACGGTATTCGATCATAAAATGGTGAGCGAATACGAGTTGTCGCTGCTGATGGTGATTGAGGTACATCAATAGCTTGAAACCCGGGAGCTAATATTTGAAGAAGATTACTCTGCTGTTGTAGATATATAAGGTCCTCTTTGCTGTAACCATAGGTTCGCAAACGCTCTAGAGAATGTAAAACATCATCTAAAATTACATTAGAAGTAAGTTCAGAGGGATCATTTAACTCTGGAATTGGTGTGAACTTGATACAACCTTTCAGAAAATAAGGTACAGATGAACTGCCTGCAATATACTTATAGTTATTCATCGCCCTATACGCGAACTATTCCAGTTCCTGGAGACCTTAGCTTTTTCAACCATTGAGTTAATCCAGTCCGATCTATCTCATTAATGGGGTATCCTCTTGCAACAATAGTATTTCGAGCACCGGGACTAAGCTCAGAAGTTGTCACAATAACTCCATACTCTGCTTCTTCAAACTGCACATCTGCATGCAGGCCTTTCACAATGACTTTTTCTACTTTTGCTTTTTGTCGCTTACATTGAATCAGAATATGAGGATTTTCTTCAATTTTTTTTCCTGCTTGCCATACTCTAACATCAACTCCATCATCATTTGTTCCTGGCCCTAATTCAACTTCATAACCCTCACGATGATAAAATTCAGCTGTTAGTTCTTCAAACTTTCTCCAATGCATATCGGATAAGCGAGGTTCATTAACACTTAAATAATCAATATATCTTTGATCAATAAACCTACCGTTTTCTGTTTCGCCCTTACTTCCATTAAATAAAGCAGTAAGTTGAATTTGAGTTGCCCAATTAATATATCTGAATCGATTATGTGGATTCATATGCATCGCTTTATTCAAGACCTCAATACGCTCCATCGCCATGTTGATGCCTAAACGTCCATATTTTCCCGCACACACTTTTATAAATGGGCTTGGATCAATTTTTTTAGCACCCGATTTGATAGTCTCTTCTACTAACAAGGGCCATATTTCGGTGAAAAGTTCAGTTACGCCTAGCCACTCTTCCAAAGCACTATCTTTATATTTGTGATAAAGCTTAGCCCCCGTGAAATCACCATCATATTCTTCCTCTGTATAACCAATCCGATGAAGTAATTTATAAAACACATCTTCATATTCTTCTGATCGCAACCTTACTGGCTGTGTCTCGGATTGCCTCAAAATATCAGGATATATTGTCCCACTTAAGTGATCGCACAATTCATTTAATGAAAGCGCAAGCCCAGCTTTATAGCCGGCGGTTTCAGACAGACTGTCCGCTAAAGATTCTGGGTTGAATACTATTGAGCCCATATGAATATATTACTAATTGATGTTAATGAATGAATAAATTAATCCAGATGGGCTGGTATGGGTAATGCATGGGCGCTCAGTTTCCATAAACCTTCCATTTCTTCTCCATCCTATAAGATTACTTAAATTAAGCTTTTCTATTTTAGAGTCACTTAAAACTAACGATATCTGATCTTTTTCTTCAATGGCAGAATTGAAATGCAACGAGGTTAATTGTTCAAAGTCTTGCTTAACTATGTAATCCAATACTTCATCTCTAATACCAATCATCATTAAATAATCTTCAGATAATCTAACTAGCGTACCTCCGCCATCAACGACTCTTGATTTGCCTGACATGAAACTGAAGTTTTTACCTATAAGTTGATCGGATCCCGTCTCATATGAATTTCCCTCTGGATTTTCATCTGATTGCCTTCTTCTAAGTGGTGAGTTATCCAGGTCACGGAAAGATTCACTATTATTAAGTAGTTTTAATCGGTTACCTAACTCTAGAGTTACTTGAGACTTAGGGCTGATCAAAGAAATAATCCAATAAAAAAAACTTAACCTACTTTTTATCTTAAACTCATATGGGTCTCTATATTGTTTAGTGGCAGGTGGGTCGGTAAGCCAACATTTCACATTACCATTTTCATTACTATCCATCACAGTGATAGTGCCATAACGCAAACCTGATATCGCTTCCCCAGCAGCCACTAAATCCTCCGTAACAGATTTTTTCTTTTTAATATCAGCATAATGATTGCTTACTGAGCTTGTTTTTTTTGAATGATCCTCATTTGAGCTGCCCTTATTTTCAACTTCAATATAACCACTGCCGTTACTTGCAATACTATAGTCTAGTGTCTTGTGCGGCTTCTCATCAATCGGCATCCAGTCGGCTTCTATTAATTTGTGAACTTTATTAATTACCGATAAACCGATTGCCTCTCCTATCTGTTCAGTTATATAAGGTAATAGTTTTTGCCCACTTGGTATTGAAATAGAGTGTCCATTAAAGTCGACTGATCCGCATAAAATGCGGAATGCATCTCCATTGATGTTCTTTAACTTATCGTAACTATCAAATAATGGATTTTTAGATTTCTTTCTGTGTAACAAACTGAGGGTTAAAAATTCCCCAGTAGGTACTAAAAGTGGTTGAAATACGATTTGTTTCAGAGTGTCTGCAGTTGGATAATTTAATAACTTTTGCTTTTCTATATCATTGTAAAAATCAACACCGACTTTTATATACTTTTGAGCAATTTCCATAATCAAGACTCAATTATCAACAAGTGTCTATCATCCGCAAGTTCTAAGTTGTTAATAAAATCGAGATGTAGTAATTTAGTTTTGAATTGATAGTCGCCTAAGTTTAAATTCCATCGAGTCTCTATAAACTCTAGTAAATGTATACCTCTGTATAAAATATCATTTGCTAACCAATCATCATTTTGAGAAATTTCATTTTCAGCAACGGATCCATTGTAATAGCCCACTCCTGACCCATTGTTCTTCTTCAACGGGAAAGAATCATTTTGTAAACTTGAATTTTTAGCACGTGACAGGGGTAAAAGATTACCCAATGAATGGGTAAGTAAATCAATCTGTTCTTCAGTAAAATTACCATAGCGCTCAACCCAATAAGAATCTACTGCTGTTTGTGGAAATATATGTTCTACAGTGACATGATCTTTTTTATGCTCGTTTAAAACTTTCCAAGATAATTTTTCAATCGATTGCTTTCCTCTAGCTTTTAGCCAACTTTCATATTCAAATAAGAAATATCTCAAGCCATCCCAATAGTAGAATCCATCACGACCAATTTTGTATTTTTCTTTAATTAGATTATAAAAATCTTCTGGATCGTAATATTTATTTACTAGACTTTCAATTTTTGTAATAACAGCCTCAATATTAACTTCGCCTAGCAATAACTCCCTAGCTAATCCAAAGAATTCTGTATCGCCAGTATTGGATCTACGCTGATTAAGATTGAATAATGCAAAGTTATATCGCTCGGCTGCGACTAAAAGATTGTTAATTTTTTCAATATCAATTTTTGCAGTATATGCTGCCAACAGTAATGGTTTAAAAGCTCGAAAACTAAGTCTCTCCATACGGTTCAAAAGAGTTTTATTTGTATCATCTGTATATTCTGATAAATTAAAATAAGGATTATGTATATAGAACCAAGGGCGAATAGATTGCTGCAGATTCGTTACATAATCTTCAATTTCCTTAACTGTGACACGCTCTTCCTTAACTCTAGGATGAGTAACATTCCTGGCTGTAAAACGCTCATCTAGTAAGAATTCAATATAATCATCACCCTTTTTTCGACTGTACTTGAAATACATGGTCCAGTGATTACGGAGAAAAAGATTATCACTAAGAGGTGCTTCTGGGTTTTTCCCCAAATATTCATACATGGTTTTCCATGCATCATTGATTTTCGTTCTGAGTAGCTGGTGGCCTGTATGCTCTTTAAACAAAGTAGAGAGGTAGATAAGACGATTTTTAAGCAACTCAAGACTCGAGAGCGGCCTACCCCTATTGTTCATAGTTTCAAAAGTTACAAAAACATCAATTTCCTCATCAATTTCGTATAGATTAAATTTGAGTTTTTGCGTCAGTTTTTTATAAAGGCTAGCAATATCTTCTAACGAAAGTTTTTTTAGTTGCATCAAGAAAAAGACTTTTGCATCCTTTAAATTCTGCGTATAAAGCGTTTCCTGGAATTGATTGCTGTGCGAATGAATATTGAAGATTTTTGTCTTTAAAAACTCATCACTTGGATTATCAATCTCATATCCAAATAAAAAACTCTTACGCATCTTATCTTCGGCTTCAAGCAACACAAATTTCGATCGGATTAGATCCGTTGATTGATAGTTGAGTTGAGTGCCCTGAGGAATAGACTCTAATATTGCTTGAATAAGTATGATTGAAGTCGTGAGTCTTTGTTGGCCATCTACTACATAAAATGGACGATAACCCATTCCATCTATGACCCATTGGTCTTGAGTCCAACGCCCCCAAACCGGCGCTGTTACCGGCTCAAGAGTAATGACGCCTGTATAGTGAATCCGACTTGGGTCTAATTGTAGTAAATCCTCCCAGAAATCATCTAGCTGATGTTCCTGCCATGCATACCCTCTTTGATAATCTGGAATGCGAAGAATTCGGCGTTCAAAAACATCATCAAGACTTTGTAATTTCATTATTTTTCTCAGTATTACTTTTGTTATTCTTAATAATTCCATATTAATATAGATTTACTGATTAACAATCTTCGCATTCATATTTATTGTAATGAGTCATATATGTCAGTTACTCGCGAAAAACTCTATGAAGAAATATGGGCTGAGCCCATCACCAAAGTATCTAAACGCTATGGGGTTTCAGACAGTTACTTGGTCCGCATTTTAAAGAGCCTGAATATCCCGCGACCGTCCAGAGGTTACTGGGCTACAGTATCCGCTGGCATTCAACCTGAGAAACCACCTCTCCCTGCAGCAAAGTTAGGCGATGCAATTACATGGTCACGTGATGGACAAACTGAGTTCGCAATAAGTGCTGCAGGTGAAGAGAAAACTACCCGCCCAAAACGTGCTGCGCGTATTGCGACTCACGGACTGGTAAGAGAAGCAAACGAACACTTTAAGAATGTACGTGACTCTAGAAGCTCATATCTTAAGCCTTATAAAAAGCTCACCATTGATCTGATTGTTTCAAAAGATACGCTTGAACGTAGCCTAAGCATTACTAGTCAGTTTTACTTATTACTGGAAGAGCTTGGACATCATGTGCGTATTGCACCGTATGGTCAGCACATATACAGAGCCGAAGTTGATGAACGTGAAAACACTAAACCTCTTCGCCACTATTCAGAGCTATGGAGTCCATATCGCTCCACTGTAGTTTATATTCAAGATGTATTGATTGGGCTTACTGTATTTGAGATTAGTGAAGAAATTGAAGTGGGTTATTTAAATGGTGAATACATTCCAATAGCTCAGTATTTGCAGCATCCTAAAGTTAAAAATAAATCTGTATATACGTGGACCACTAAACAAGACACACCATCAGGCAGACTATGTATTCAAGCTTACTCGACACATCCTGGCACTAAGTGGCATAAACAATGGCGAGAGTCTAAACCAGGTGAGTTTTCAAAAACGCTTAAATCCGTAGTGAGTGAACTATGCAATTCTGTGGATGAGATATCACAAGCCACTCAGATAGCTAAACAAGAATTTGAAGAGCGTCAGCGGCAGTGGGATATTCAACGTGAAAAAGATCGCCTTGAGGCTGAAGAACGGAGACGTGCTAAGAATCTAAAAGACAGTCAAGATGAGCTTTTCAGCATTATTGAATCATGGGCTGAAACTAAACGAATTGATGAGTTCTTTATGGATGCTCAACTTCGTGCAAATAAATTATCAGATGAAGACCGTGAATCTATTGAAGCCAGATTGACGGAGGCTAGGAAATTACTTGGTACGTTAGATGCACTGGAACGATTTAAAGTGTGGAAATCGCCCGGAGAACGCTAATTAGGAGCCCTGTATTACCCTTTTGATCGCTTTACTTTCTAGAACAAACAGATGATTAAGCAACAAAAACTCGTGTAGAGACTCATTAGTACTATGAGTTAGCTCTCTATGGGCCCGTCTGTTTCTATAGGCCATATAAGTTCCTGTAAACAATTGCGCTCTGCCTTGTTGTTCACCTGAATCAATATCTTTCCAGTACAAAATAGACTCTTCCCCTTGAAAAGCTTTAGAAAAAAGTTTTGCCCCATGCTCAACTTCTTTTGTGCGCTCTCGAACGATATCTTCCAATCTTCTAAAACCAGAAAGAATTGAGCTATCAGGCTGGTCAAAGAATTGACGTGCCAGATCAATCAAGCGATGGTTAATAATTGCATATGGAATAACATCGGGGAACTCATGAATTAGTTTTGAAGTTGTCGACCCTAGATGATTGTCATGTATGTAATCAAACCATCTTGAAGGCCGCACTGGGCGAGCATTTTCTATTTGTTCGAGATCTTGTAAGGTTAGACAAGATTGATCAAGTCGATCAATTAGAGATTGTTCGACTTGATATTCATCTATTTGCACATTGTGTTCTCTCAGAAGCTGAAGTGAAACTGAAAGCGCGCCCGGACCTTCACCACGGTAACCAGAAGAAAAACCCGACTTTATAGCCACTAAATCCTCAGCAATAGTTTTTAACAAAAAACAATGTGTACCTGAAGATGACAATAACTTAGCTTCAAGAACTTTATCTGGATACTGAAGCAAATTAATAACTGCTCTTTTACAATCTTGAGATATTCCCGCTATACCGTGATATTGAATACCAGCAAGTGATTTCAGCTTAATCGTTCCAATCATATTACTCACTCACCTTGTAGAAAAAATATTAAATAGCACTAATAAACCAAATACAAATGAGAAAACAGATGCAGCCCAGAAAAGAATGAATGGATGATACTTTCTTGGATATCCTCGAAATGTAATAGGATTAGATTGGGTTATGACCCATGCATGCCAATAAATTGGATTAGCTGGCAAGCTTCCTAATCTAATTCGCGCCAATAACGCTGCGACAACTAGGAAGGTAAATGACAAACCTATATACATCCAGAAGGCTGACCATTCCGTAGGAAGGTCATTTATATAACCTCTAGTAAGGTCAACTCCTCGACTGCTCCAGATTCTAACGCCCATTTTTTCTTAATCTTTGAATTAAGGGTCTGGCAGTAGTCAGTCCCGATTGAATCAGAGGACAAGCCCTATTTATACCTACGATCGCGAAGAATATCGCTGCAACGCAATGCAACAGTGCCGAAATGCCACACAACGAGCCCGAGCGCGGCTAGCATAGAGGACAGAAGCCAGCCTTTCCAGCCCCATTCGCTTGGTGGAATACTGTTGGCAGTTTCTAGATAATCTGGAACAACCTTACTAAGAATGAAAGTGTAGTAACCTGCGACAATAAAACTAGTCAGACCGAAAAACACGACGAGCCAATCTGGCATTTCTGAATACGTATATCTCTTGCGATTTTTCCATTTGGTTTGAAGTAACTGAAGCATACACACACTCCTTAAAGACTAACGTAATCCTATAATGCTCGAAATTTTGCATATCAATTTATAGTTCAAACTATCCTAATTTGTGCTTTATGCAATGCATAAAGCACAAATCGACTTCAATTAACGCTTATGTTTAGTCGGATCAACTAAAACATAACCTTGTCCAGGCCGTGGTGTAGGTGGTAAAGGCTTGCCTTTAACACCTGTAATTTCGGTCCCAGTATTTGGGTTTTTATATTGACCAGATTTGGGTGCAGGAGTACCCGGAGTTAACTTATTGCTCATTTTGATTCCTTTCATAAAATATGAGCGTTGCTAATACGGGGCCGGTCTAGTTGAGATCCATCTACCTTGACGATAAGACGGAAATAAAGGAAACTATATGCTGTTTCACGAC
>DASQFK010000129.1:0-3854 GCA_035633175.1 Methylotenera sp. | reverse complement strand
ACCTCCAGAATTATTACCCCAGTGTGAATCATCATCTTCATAATGTTTCCTAAATGCCTCTGCGTGAGGAGCTAGCTGCATTGTAGATTCTTCTTTATTGTTATTATCATTATTGACCATGTTTGCTCATTTTATTAATTTTTAATAATTCTAAAACTCAGCTAGTTATTTTTATATTTTTTTGATCTAAACGAGATTTCTTTCTCCAGTCTCTATCATCATTTTTATAAGTAAGTTCATTTGCGGATCCCATGCGTGCATACCTTTCCCAGTTAATCGATATTACATTGACTGGCTTAGCACCACGAATACCGAAAAAAAAGAAATGCACTAAAATACTTAACGATAAATTGGTTGGGCCAGTAATGTCATGAATCGACATTTTATATTTCTCATCTGACAATATAATAGATTTTGCTCGTAAAAGCGCAGAGGAAATTATTGGGTTTTTGGATGAAACTATAATTGGCGCGTTATTAAAATAAACTTCAGCTTCTCTGTACACATCATATTTTTCTACATACTCTGTAATGCGTAGATTTTTAAGTTTATCCCCATCTTTAATACGAATATAAGGTTTCAAAATTATGAATTGACTCGATTCCAAATCTATATTGGGTAACGGAGCGAGTGGAAGTTCGTCCGCATCAACGTAACATCCACCATTCGTATAGAGGTAGCATAGCCTAAAGAAGTCGGATTTCATTGCTGGATGCCAGCATCCCTTATAAGCCATGACGAAGTCTTCTGAATAGTTTTCACGAATAAAACTCTCAGCGTCAAAGTCATCAAATCTCAAATATCGACCTTGATACATTTCAGCCCATTTATCCATATAAGCCAGAACATCACTTGGAATCAACTTGCTATCCCAAAATTGTATTACTTTGTAATCACTAAAAGGACTGTTTAATTGCTCAATCTTTTTTGAAAAAGAGCTGGCACTTTCCTTTACGATTTGCCCAGCAATCTTGTAATATAAAAATCGTGAGCGAGTAAATAAATCGTTATAGAGCGTTTGCCAATAGTTGGAGAGAATTTCTTGCTCATTAATAAAAGCGTTAGAAAAGTTAACAAACTCATCTTTCCTCGCTACTTTACGTAACATTCTATCTCTCAAAAAATCGGACTCTGCCATATAAATGTTGCGTGCGAACCATCCAACAATACTTTTGCGTTGTGCAAGCTTATAAGTCTGAATGAATAGATTTAATCGTAGTGTCGAAGCATCCGAACATTTTTCATACTCAGGAGATTGCGTAATCGCATGGATAATGAATGAATAACTCCATCCGTCTTTAAGTAAATTTGAATATGTAAAGTAACCTTCCTGATCAGGTTCTCTGTTCAATAATATGCGATAAACCTCCCCTAAAAAATTATTAGGAGTAAGTCTTAAAAGACGATGTATCTCTTTCATTTACTATTCTTATCTGTCACTACTTTATCTAAAAACTGCTCCCACTGAGGCAGAATTTTTTCTGGTAAATAACGAGATGAAACATTCTCACCACGTTCACGCATACGTATTTGATTGGAAGACGCATCTTGATCATAAAGTACTTTTTTAAGAGCTTTAACCAAGCTCATTGTTGCATACGGATCAAAATACTCAGCAGCATCTTCATATACTTCACGATGAACAGGAATATCTGATGCGACTGTAATGCCGCCACTTGCCATTGACTCTACTCCTGAAAAATCAAAACCTTCACCTAGACTAGGACAAACTGTGGCGGCAGCATGCTGATACAAAACACGAAGATCAGGTGCTGGTACAGCATTCAACAAAAATAAATCCCCACGGTCAATCCATGTTTTAAAGCCTTTGAATATCTGTTTGTAATCCCAGCCAAGTGTTCCAACGACTACAAGTTTTATATTTGGATCAATATCTGCTTTTATGACTTCCCAAGCCGCTAATAACCGAGTGTGATTTTTTCTAGGTTCAATAGTAGAAACAACCAAAAGATATTTAAATTCTTTGTCTGAAAGATTCCTTTTGTAGAATGTTTCTTGTTCACGCAACGTCAAAAATTTAGGGGATAGGCCGAGATCTTTACCGTCAGGATCTAGTCCATAAAGCCTAGACCTGATAATTCCTGGGATGCGTTCAAAAGGCGAATTTTCGTTAAAGTAGTGATGTGACACCATATTGTGAATGGTTACAGCACGATCAGCAGCCTCTGGAAAAAGCCTTAGCAAATCCTGCCTTGTTGCTTCTGAAACACACGCAAACCAAGCTCCCGATTTTACATTACTCATTAAGGCATAAAAATGAGTAGCTTGATGAAGTGATTTGTCGGAAATTGTATGCGGCATGAACACTGGAATCGCGTCATGGTAGCGTATAACAAATGCTGTCTTTGCATCAACGGTAGCAGGATATGGAGTTTGACCAATAAAAATATCAACACCCTGTGTATTAAGCGCTGGGTACTTTGGTGAGTCAAAAATATTAAGTGAATTTAAGCCAACCATATGCATTGCTGTCCAAGGCGTTGAACACACTTTGTGATTAGCAGTGGCAACAAGGGAAAAGTCTGATGCAGGTAATGTTTTAGCAAAGAAGGTACGCCAAGTAAAATCCTCGAAAGACTTAGATTCAAATCTAGTTAATCTAATTTTCCCCAAACCCGATATTGTTTTGACAAGTAGCTTAGTTGAAGATAATTTCTTTTCAATGTAATCTAAAATTAAATCTGGCACGTTCCGGTATGGCTTTTCTTGCATTGATACAACCACTCTTGAATAGCGGTTGATTTTTTTTGCTTCAGATGGTTTCTTCCACGTATAGCCTTTTTCCTTTGTACCTCTTGCAAGTACCCTGTGAGAAGTTTGAATCATACCTTCAACTTCCACAGATTCAATTTTACGTAGACCACGAAATAGTAAGCGTACTTCTTGTGGAATGCCGGCAAAACCTTCTAGCGCAGGGCGCATTTCTAAAAGTACTTTTATTTTTTTTGTGGTTTCATCATTCATATTAAATACTTTCTAATTAAAAAACGTTACTGTTGTTATTGTAGTATTCATAAGCTGTATCTACGTCTGCAAACTCATGAAGCATGCCGTTGTTAATGACACATGCCCTTGAACAATGTTCGCGTATATTCTGAACTTGGTGTGAGACCATAATCATGGCGCGGTCACTGCGCTTTTCAAAAAGCTCATAATTACATTTATCATGAAATCGCGCATCGCCCACTGCGATAACTTCATCAATCAAGTAACAGTCAAACTCTATAACCATCGAAATAGCAAAAGCCAAACGAGCGCGCATGCCTGACGAGTAGGTTTTAACTGGTTCATATAAATATTTTCCTAGCTCAGAAAACTCTTGTACAAACGGAATTTTATCTTCGGTGCTAGTGCCGTATATTCTGCAAATAAAACGGAGATTGTCTAATCCTGTTAGGCTGCCTTGGAATGCGCCTCCAAAAGCAAGAGGCCATGAAACATTCATTGAGCGAGTGACTATCCCACTTGTGGGGTGTTCTACGCCGCTAATAAGGCGGATTAGTGTTGATTTCCCTGCGCCATTACGGCCTAAAATGCCAATTTTTTCTCCAGGGTTAATTTGTAGATTAATCCCTTGTAATATCGTATTTAACCCTTGGCGTGTATGGTACTTTTTTACAACATTATCAATTTTTATCATTCTGGAATCACCGTTCTTGACACTACTCTTACCTGAGATAATGCAAGTAACGTAATGCAAAGATTGATAATTGCCATGTAAGCCATATCGTAATGGGCATGAATTGAACTGCCAAAATAACCTTCTCGTAAAACTTCAATACCATGTACCATCGGTAACAATAATACGATTTTTTGAAAAGATGCGGGTAGCC
>DASQFK010000128.1:0-2452 GCA_035633175.1 Methylotenera sp. | reverse complement strand
ATGTTTGAATTAACAACACCAATTACGAGCAATATGGATTCTGGTCAATACGCCAATGCTTTTAACAAGATCAAACATTACATAACTGAAGGTGATTGTTATCAAGTCAATCTTGCTCAACGCTTTTCAGCGCAGGCAACTGGAAGTAGTTGGATTGCTTACAACAAACTGAGGGAAATTAGCCCGGCACCATTCATGGCATATATGAATTTTGGTCATTTGCAGGTGCTTTCCGGCTCGCCTGAGCGATTTTTACAAGTAATCGGTACTCATGTGGAAACCCGACCCATTAAAGGCACTAGGCCGCGTTCTGATGATGTGGTGGAAGATCAGCAATATGCAGCCGATTTGCAAGCTAGCATCAAAGATAAAGCGGAAAATCTGATGATCGTTGATTTGCTTCGCAACGATATCAGTAAAAATTGTGAGATTGGTTCGGTAAGGGCAGATAAACTATTTCAGTTACAAAGCTTTGCTAATGTGCACCATTTGGTGAGTTTCGTGACAGGTAAGTTGAAGCAGGGCAAGACCGCTATTGATTTACTACGCGGTTGTTTTCCAGGCGGGTCGATTACCGGTGCGCCTAAATTAAGAGCCATGCAGATTATCGAAGAGTTAGAGCCACATCGACGCTGTGTGTATTGTGGTGCCATTGGCTATATTGGTTTTGATGGCAATATGGATACCAATATCGCCATCCGCACGGCGGTATATTCTGCCCAAGATGAACATAGTGGTGAAGTTAGTTTTTACGCAGGCGGCGGCATAGTGGCTGACTCTGAGCTTGAAAAGGAGTATGCTGAAACCCTGGATAAAGCATCCAGCATGTTAAAAACAATGCAATCTTTTTCAAGGCTCTGATTGGGGGTTTTATGAAAAATAACAACAAATCAAGCATAAAAGTAAACAAGTAGTCAGAACCACAATGGAAAAAACAATTAAGGGTAGGTCCATGTGGGTAGTAAAAATAGGTGGTAGTTTGCTAGGCACGCCAGAATTGGCGCGCTGGTTAGAAATTTTTGCAAAATTCAGTGATGGTCAAGTGGTGATAGTGCCCGGGGGCAGTTTGTTCGCCGATGCGGTTCGCGAGGCGCAAAACCTTACGAATGCCAGTGACGCCGTAGCGCACAAACTTGCTGTCATCGCTATGGATCAGTTTGGTTTGTTGTTGGCAGGTTTGAATCCGGCGTTGGCAACTGCCAGCAGTGAACTGGAAATTGCAGAGCGCGGTTGGCAGCATCGCGGCATCGTGTGGCTACCCAGTAAAATGGTGTTGGCAGATGACACGATTCCTCAAAACTGGCAAGTCACTTCCGATAGCCTTAGCGCTTGGTTAGCCAATAAGCTTGGTGCTCAGCAATTGATCTTAATCAAAGCCAGATCACTAGATAAGTATTCGAAGACGTTGCCGGTGCCTGTAGAAGAGCTAATTGAGCACGACTTGGTGGATAGTCAGTTTATAGATTTTACAGCAGGACAAAATTACCAAACTTGGCTGCTGGATAAAGCAGATTACACGCTATTTGAACACGATCTAAGCTTGCAAAAACTCAAAGAAAATGGCTTGGCAGTGAAGATTGCATCGCATTGAAAGAGGCTCACTATGACGACACCCTTAAAAGCATATTCAGATCAAGAAGTGGAAGATAAGTTAAAGGCCGAACTGCCGAACTGGTATTTAGAGAATGGCTGGATACGCCGGAAATACAAGACCAGTGGTTGGAAAGCGACATTGATGGTCGTGAATACGGTAGGACACTTGGCAGAGGCGGCTTGGCATCATCCTGATTTATCCGTGTCGTATGCATTTGTGATTGTGAAATTATGCTCTCATGATGCAAAAGGCATTACGGATAAAGATTTTGCGTTGGCAGCTAAAATTGAGCAAGTGATAGGCTGGCAGCCTGCTAAAGAGGGTGGGGTGCTTGAGGGGACGCCTAATGATGATGCTAGGTTTAAATATATTAAATACGATTAATTTTTAGCCAGTTACGTTGTTGATCGACATTTAGAAAGGTCCATGCAACCAAGCGGCTTTTCTTTTGGCCTTGTGCCATATCAATCGTTTTTACCTGCAGGGCATTTACTTTTTTGAGTGCACGATATACAGCAGGTAGGGTAGTGGCTTTTGAGATGAGCGAGGTAAACCAAAAGCATTGGTTTTTAATCAATGCACTTTCATTGATCATGCGAATTACAAACGCCTCCTCTCCACCGTCACAATAAAGTTCAGCACCTTGCCCGCCAAAATTTAGCACGCTAGATTTATCTAAAGTTTTATTCGTTACGCGACTTTGAGCAAAATTCTTAGCCTGACTTTCCGCTAAATTTTTTAATTTTCGTTGCGTGCCCGCAAGTGCATCATTGAGTGAAGCATGAAACGGTGGATTACACAGGGTAATGTCGAAGGTTTCGTTTTGCTGCACAATTCCCTTGAATATGTTTGTGGGCG
>DASQFK010000127.1:0-2302 GCA_035633175.1 Methylotenera sp. | reverse complement strand
TGTCTATTTCCCCATATGATAAGTTGTTAAGTCAGGACAGACTAAAGCATTTCTTAAAGCTTATCAGAAAGCCCCGCGGGTTTCAGCACACTGTGACACATTTGCTATTGATTCAATTCTTGTTTGGTTCTTGGGATCTATTTTGCTCAACATATGAATGGGAAAGCCAATTTAAACTAGATTTTACCCCGGCACCGCAACTTGATAATGCATCAGTTAATAATTCATTTGACGAAATCCTTTATGAAATCGCTATACGCTACAAAAGTGGTGAATCGTTAAGAAAATTAGCTTTGAGGCATAATTATGATATTGGTACGCTGATGAGGCAGCTAGGTAAATTTAACCTAGCGACAATCAAAAGACGCCCAAAAAAAGTCACTCGGGAAGTTATCGATTTCGTCCTTAATTTGCTTAGCCAAGGCCATTCTCTTAAAAGTATTTCGCTAGAAACCAGCCTTTCTAAATCATCGATAGATCGAATTTGCACATCCAATCCGTCAATTCAACAAGTTTGGAAGCAAAACAAAAAAGATACCTTGCGCGCGCAAAAGAGAGCAGACCTGACGCAATGTATTGTAGACAATCCCCTCACTACAAAGTCGGCGATTAAAGCCTCTATGCCATCTACTATTAACTGGCTCACTGCACATGACATCGTTTGGTTGAAGCAGAACTTGAAAACTGTAAATACGGATAGAGGACATCGTACCCCGCAAACAAGCAAACCTCGGATCAACTGGATGGAAAGAGACGATGAGTGTTTAAAGGCTTTACAAGAAATCAGAAATATTAAATTGGAGTCTTGGGAAAGAAGAAAACCACAAGCATTTTTGAGAAGACTACCAACACTATCATTTAAGCCTAGATTATCCAACCTTCCAAAATCAAAGGAATGGGTCACAAGCGCACTGGAGAGGTTAAATGAGTCAATTGGCTGAAGCAATAACAGGAGGAGCAATAGAGAGTTATACTGAAGACATAAAATTCGGTAAGCAATTTTCTTTAATTATCCCTATATTAATGCCTGATGAATTCCTACTAGGCTATTTTGGAAGATTTGGACTTTTAAATGGTCACCCAAATTACACAACGGCAAAGAGAAAAATTAATTCTATTTTCACCAATCATTTCCATAAAGAATATCAACATCCGCTAGCTCTACAGTTTGCACATATTCTGAATTTAGACCCAGAAAAGATTGTCGCCAATCACACCCTAGTGCCAATTTTGCGCTCACCCGATCATAAAAACATACCAAGTGATGATGTAAAGCTACTTAAGGCGATGGGATATAGTTTGGCTAAACCTAATGTTTGCTTTTGCGAGAACTGCTTGTTTGAGGACTTAAATTTGATTGGTCACAGCTACTGGCGTCGATTTCATCAAATTCATGGTGTTGACTTTTGTAGCAAACATAGAACTCCGCTATTAATGGCTATTGATGAAAATGCTCACTATCAAAGTCCATACAAAATATGGAAGTCCGGGAAATTTTCAAAACAAAGCATTACTCCAAGTGAATATGATCATCCTGTTATAAAAAAATATATTGAATTAACAGAGGATTATCTTGGCACTCAGACTGCTATCAACTATATGGATTTGATAAGAATTCTTGATCATAGAAAGCTGACGAATAGTATAGCCAACCCCCTAATTAGACACAGCTTCATAAGCGACTATATCGTTGATAACACTCCAAATAAATGGTTAGTTGAACATTTTCCGATGTTTAAAATAAAAGTAAAAAATATACCTATATTTAGAATTGACTTTGCCACAGACAAAATTGAGCAAGCCCCTAGTTTATCTAATTTGCTATTAATGATTGCAAATCTAATGCCAGAGGCCACTATTCAAATTCTGCAATACAAAAACGAATTGTTTTTGAATGCATTGCCACGGCGAGTTACTATAGGAAAATCTACAGCTGTACATTTATATAAAAAATATGGTGGAAATTATAGCCAGATTTCTGAGGAGCTAACAAAATTAAAAATTGGCGGCATGCATTTTCTTTATCGATTGGGATTACCCCCACTTGATGATTTCAATGATGCTACCTTAAAAGCAATTTTTGATTTCTTTGATGGGACATCTATGATAAATATCATGCAAAGAAAATCAGTAAATTTTATAGCTCTTGAGACAGTTATTAGAAATAGCTCTCCGTTAAAGACAAATGTTTAGCTGACTGGAATCTAAATTTGATATTAACTACTAAATCTTAATAAAAAAAACAGAAGGAAGGTTTGATGCATGAGTAAAAAATTTACTGATCTTCGCTCTCAAATGACTT
>DASQFK010000126.1:0-8351 GCA_035633175.1 Methylotenera sp. | reverse complement strand
GATAAATATTATGTTTGAAGTATTGGTTTATATGTTTGAAAACTACATTGATACACATTTTAGACCTGACGAAAATACGCTCTCAAAAGAGTTATTTGCCGCAGGATTTGATGAGCAAGATATTAATGGCGCTTTTGATTGGTTTAATCAGCTAGAACTGATGACCGAGCAGCCTGATATATTTGAAAATCCTAACCACGTGAGCACCCGCATTTTTACTGATGACGAACTCAAAAAAATCACCGGCGAAAGCATAGGTTTTATTCTTTTCTTAGTACAAGCCCACATACTCAATACCGCTCAACGCGAACTAGTACTGGAGCTCGCGATGAATCTACCGCAACCCCAAATCGGCATTGAAGAAATGCGTTGGATCGTGCTGATGATTACTTGGGGTGCAAGCAAATCCGGTCCTGATAAAACCAAAGAATATTTATTTATAGAAGACGCACTACTTAATAAACAAAAACCGACGCTACATTAAATAGGTCGGTTTGAGATGACAAAGCCCTATATCACGGGGCTTTGTTAATCTTTCTTTAATCGCTGATATTTTCAATAATATTGCTAATCACGCCTGAACGATTAAGCGTGTAAAAATGTAAACTGGGTACCCCCCAGGTTTGCAAAGTATCGCAAAGCTCGCTCACCACATCGATACCAAATTCACGCAATGAAGCCATGTCATCACCATACTCTTCCAAACGCATTTTCAACCAGCGTGGGATTTCTGCACCACAAACACTAGAAAAACGCGCCAATTGTGTGATGTTATATATCGGCATAATCCCTGGTACTATCGGCATGGTGATACCCGCGGCTATACATTGATCTATAAACCTGAAATAGGCATCTGCATTATAGAAGTATTGCGTAATAGCCGAATTAGCGCCCGCATCCATTTTACGTTTAAGATTAAGTACATCTTTCTCAGGCGTTCTGGCTTCTGGATGAAACTCAGGATAGGCAGCTACCTCGATATGAAAATGATCGCCAGTCTCAGCACGTATAAAGTCGACTAACTGCACCGCATAACGAAAATCACCGGCACTCACTTCGCCCGAAGGCACATCACCGCGTAATGCCACTAAACGCTTAATACCCTGCGCTTGATAAGCTTGCAACAAATAACGAATCTCTTCTTTGCTGGATGAAACACAGGAAATATGTGGTGCAGCATTAAAGCCTTCTTTTTGCATCTCCAACACGGTATCCATAGTTCTATCACGCGTAGACCCGCCGGCGCCAAATGTCACCGAGAAAAACTCCGGATTAAATTTAGCTAGTTTGGCGCGTGTTTCACGCAGGCTAGCAATGCCGTCCGCTGTCTTGGGAGGGAAAAATTCAAAACTAATCGCCGATTTTTTCATTTTTGATTCAATTCTTCTTATTAACTTTAACTCTTAACTAACTATTTCTTTTTATCATCAATCACAATAGCTGCCAATAAATATGAAATGACACTATAAACCAACGCACCTATTATGCCGGCAAACAGCGTACTCACATTGAACCCTTGTAACCAATTACCTACCGCATAAAACAACACGCCATTAATCACTAGAATAAAAAGTCCCAGCGTGAGTATGGTAATAGGTAGCGTAAGTATCACTAAAATCGGTTTGATCAGCATGTTAACTAAACCGATTACTAATGCCGCTATCAGTGCAGCAGTAAAGTTAGCCACATGAATGTTGGGTACCAAATAAGCAACAGCAATTAATGCCAACGCGTTTAACAACCAAACAATTAATAATTTCATGTGGCTTCCTTTTTAACTTAATTAATCATACTAGTAACGATAAGTATCCGGTTTAAATGGGCCTTGTTTCTGTACGCCGATATAAGCCGCTTGCTGGTCGGTTAACGTAGTCAATTGTGCATTTAGTTTTTTCAATTGCAACACCGCTACTTTTTCATCCAAATGCTTAGGTAGAGTATAAACGCCAACTGGATATTTATCCTGTTGTGTGAATAACTCAATCTGAGCTATCGTTTGGTTAGCGAAGCTTGAACTCATGACATAGCTTGGATGCCCAGTACCGCAGCCTAAATTCACTAAGCGACCTTTTGCCAATAAGATGATTTTTTTACCGTCAGGGAAAATCACATGGTCAACTTGTGGCTTAATTTCATCCCACTCATATTTTTCAAGTGAAGCAACATCAATCTCATTATCAAAGTGACCAATGTTACACACAATCGCCTGATCTTTCATTTTCGCCATATGATCATGTGTAATCACGTGGTAATTACCTGTTGCGGTTACAAAAATATCCGCATGTTCAGCAGCGTAATCCATTGTGACTACACGGTAGCCTTCCATTGCCGCTTGCAACGCACAGATTGGGTCAACTTCGGTTACCCAAACTTGTGCAGACAATGCGCGTAACGCTTGTGCAGAACCTTTACCTACATCGCCGTAGCCCGCCACCACAGCCACTTTACCGGCAATCATCACATCTGTTGCACGTTTGATCGCATCCACTAAAGATTCACGGCAACCGTATAAGTTATCGAATTTAGATTTAGTAACAGAGTCATTTACGTTAATTGCCGGGAAGGCTAATTTCCCTTCTTTATGCATTTGATACAAACGATGCACACCGGTAGTAGTTTCTTCCGTCACACCGATAATCTTGGCTAAACGTGTTGAATACCAAGTAGCATCAACTTTCAGTTTTTCCTTAATGGCATCAAACAGGCAGATTTCCTCTTCTGAAGATGGATTTTCGATTACGGATAAATCTTTTTCGGCACGCGTACCAAGATGCAGCAACAAGGTTGCATCGCCGCCATCATCTAAAATCATGTTGCTGAATCTTTGTTTACCGTCCTCGCCATCTGTCCATTCAAAAATACGATGGGTGTAATCCCAGTATTCCGTCAGTGTTTCACCTTTAACGGCGAAAACAGGTGTACCGCCCGCAGCAATCGCAGCAGCAGCATGGTCTTGTGTAGAGTAGATATTGCATGATGCCCAACGTACATCTGCACCTAAATCTTTTAGCGTTTCAATCAGCACAGCAGTTTGAATCGTCATATGCAAGCTACCAGTAATGCGCGCGCCTCTTAACGGTTGTAAAAGTGCAAATTCTTCGCGAATCGCCATTAAGCCCGGCATTTCGGTTTCGGCAATCGCAATTTCTTTACGACCGAATGTTGCCAAATTAATATCAGCAATCACATAGTCTTTGGCTGTTTGTTTAACATCAGCAGTCACAGTATTCATTATAAATTCCTTGAAATGTGACCAGAGGGGGAAAGGCTTGAAGAAAAGACGTATTACAGAAGCAAGTAACGGCTTTTTGTTCACCCAAATCCCGTGTCTGGCACGGTTTTAAATTAGGTGAACGCCGTTACAAACTTTGATAGAGTTTGTAAACCGAGCCTGGGGTATGCATGAAGCAAACCTCGCAACGTTCCTCGGTTAATTTATCGAACTATTTACTACAGAAGACGCGATTATAATGAAATCATAGAAATTGTCAAAAGCAAGATTGAGTAATATCTTAACAACACTATGATTTCATTTAGTTTTTTACTATTTATTTAGTTTTTTACTTCTTAAAGTCCAGCGGCTGCTTTTAATGCAGTTGCCTTGTCTGTCGCTTCCCAAGTAAATTCTGGCTCATCACGACCAAAATGACCATAAGCAGCAGTTTTAGTATAAATCGGACGTAATAAATCCAACATTTTAACGATGCCTTTTGGACGTAAATCAAAATGTTCGAGTACTAGTCTTTTTAATAACTCGTCAGACACTTTACCCGTTCCATAAGTTTCCACCATCACGCTGGTAGGCTGTGCCACACCAATCGCGTAACTTACTTGCACCAAACAACGTGACGCTAACCCAGCGGCCACAATGTTTTTAGCCACATAACGACCAGCATACGCAGCGCTACGGTCCACTTTTGAAGGATCTTTACCCGAGAATGCGCCGCCGCCATGGGGGGCTGCGCCACCGTAAGTATCGACAATAATTTTACGGCCAGTTAAACCGCAATCGCCTTGTGGGCCGCCAATTACAAAGCGTCCAGTTGGGTTAACCAGGAACTTAATATCACCTTTAATGAGCTCTTTCGGCAACATTGGCTTGATAATATCTTCAATCACCGCTTCACGTATAGTTTCTAAGCTGGTCTCCGGCGAATGTTGGGTAGACACTAGCACTGTATCAATTTTGTATGGTTTACCATCTACATATTGCACGGTGACTTGCGATTTCGCATCTGGACGTAGCCATGGCAAACGGCCATCTTTACGCAATTGCGCTTGGCGTTCCATTAAACGGTGGCTTAACCAAATCGGCAATGGCATAAGCTGTGGTGTTTCATCAACTGCATAACCAAACATCAAACCTTGGTCGCCTGCACCTTGGTCTAAAGGATCATCATGCGCGCCATCTACCCCTTGTGCGATATCTGGTGACTGCTTGTCATAAGCAACTAATACCGCGCAACCTTTATAGTCGATGCCGTATTCTGTGTTGTCGTAGCCAATGCGTTTAATCGTATCGCGCGCAACTTTAATGTAGTCTACATTCGCTGTAGTAGTAATTTCGCCGGCTAACACAACTAAACCAGTATTGGCTAGCGTTTCAGCAGCTACGCGCGCTGTTGGATCTTGGGTTAAAATAGCATCTAAAATACTGTCTGATACTTGATCTGCGAGTTTGTCTGGATGACCTTCAGAAACTGATTCTGAAGTAAATAAATATTCGTTCATGGCCTGCCTTGGAGAAAATAGTTAAGAAAACGCTTACTAAAGGCTGAAGCAAGCGTCGAAGAGTCGAAATTGTACACGAACTAAAACGTACACCAATAAAATTAAGTGGTTAAAATAGTAAATTACTTTATTTTCAACCTTTACTTTTAAACTCAACATCTAAAATTGGCTTGCTAACCGTATTAATATGTCAAAAACACTACTGAAAATAATCGCTCTATTGCCTTTGCCTGTTATTCACGCATTAGGTATTGTGATTGGCTGGATTTCGTATTGGTCGGACAAGAAGTTTTCACGCAGAGTTCGCAATAATCTGCATAAAAGTAAGTTAGCCCGTAGCCAAAAAGAACATAAACATTTAGTGCGATTAAACGTGAATGAAACTGGCAAAGGCATTTTAGAAACTTTAGCCATTTGGGTAAAATCAGAACGTAGCGTTCTCAAGTGGGTAAAGCACTGTAAAGGTTGGCATTATGTTGAAGAGGCCTTAGCTGCTAAAAAAGGCATCATTTTTTTAACACCGCATTTAGGTTGTTATGAAATCACTGCGAGATACTATGCGGCAAAACACCCGATGACTATTTTGTATCGCCCTGCCCGTAAGTACTGGATAAGCGGCATTATGGAGGAAGGTCGTCAACGTAGCAAAACAACATTAGCCCCCACTAATTTAAGCGGCGTGCGCAGTTTACTTAAAACTTTAAGAGCAGGGCAAGCGGTTGGCATATTGCCTGACCAAGTACCTGACTTAGGTGATGGCGTATGGGCCACTTATTTTGATGAGCCCGCATACACCATGACGCTAGTCAGTAAGTTAGCAGAAGCAACGAACGCAACCGTGTTGCTAGCTTATGGCGAACGCCTCTCTTGGGGTCGCGGCTATGACATTCATATTGAACCGCTTAATACAGGCAATACTCCGCAGGATATTAACAATGCAATTGAAGGTTTAGTACGAAAAAAACCAGAACAGTATCTTTGGAGCTATCAACGGTTTAAGCAACCAAAGTTATCTCGCGAAAAACGCGTTAAAATTAATACTGATGCCCCACTATAAAAATTACATAAAAAAATGACACAAACTATTAACTTCAGCAAAATGCAAGGTGCAGGCAACGACTTTGTGGTGATTGATGCGATCAATCAGCCTATCAATTTAACTGCCGAGCAAATTAAAACCTTAGCACATCGCCAATTTGGCATCGGTTTTGATCAGCTTTTATTGGTTGAAACTTCAAAAATCGCGGATTTTAAGTACCGCATTTTTAATGCTGACGGCAGCGAGGTTGCGCAGTGCGGAAATGGCGCACGCTGCTTTGTACGTTTTGTTATTGATCAAAACCTGACAGAAAAGTATGAAATTAAAGTGGAGACCGCCAGCGGTATCATCACACCTAAACTGGAAGAAAATGGTTTAGTCACGGTGGACATGGGCGCGCCTATATTCACGCCCAATGAAATTCCTTTTATTGCTGATGCTGTTGCAACTACTTATCTACTGGATGTAAATAATCAGTCTTTGGAAATCTCTGCACTTTCTATGGGCAATCCCCATGCAGTGCAAATTGTAGAGGATATTGAAACTGCGCCAGTAGTCTCACTTGGTAGCAAAATTGAAGTGCATCTGCGCTTTCCTGAGCGAGTGAATGCAGGCTTTATGCAAATCATCAATCAACACCACATCAAATTAAGAGTATTTGAACGTGGTAGCGGAGAAACACTCGCTTGCGGTACAGGCGCATGCGCGGCTGTAGTCGCCGGTATTCAGTTAGGTAAACTCCAATCACCTGTAAAAGTATCTGCACGCGGTGGTGAATTACACATTGCATGGCAAGGCAGCAACACGCCAGTAATGATGACTGGTCCAGCTATAACAGTATTTACTGGTGCAGTAACGCTGCCATTAGCAATACAACAATAAGGATGATCATGCAAACAGACAATCAAACAGCCGATTCAAGCGCTACTGACACAATTAAAGTTGACGAGATTTCTACCGAACAAGTCAGTCACTTTCTGCGTAGTCACCCGCATTTCTTTGAAAAACATGCGAACTTACTGACTGAAATCTATTTGCCTAGCCCACATGGTAATGGCGCCATATCACTTGCTGAGCGGCAGCAGTTAGCGCAGCGCGATAAAATTCGTGTGCTGGAAGTTAAATTAGCAGACCTGATTGGATTTGCGGAAGAGAATGATGCAACCAGTGCAAAGGTGCATGATTTGAGCCTTAAATTGATTGCATGCAATACTTTTACTGTACTGCAGAAAGTCATTAACGAAAGTATGCAGCAGGATTTTGCAGTAACACAATCCATGATACGCATTTGGTTAAAACCCACCATAAGTTTACTTGAGCAGGAATCTGCTTTTATGCCTGTAGACGGAACTTTCGTCGACTGGGCCAAGGCTTTAAATACTCCATTTTGCGGTGCAAAACCTGCAATTGCTGATAATTTAGTATCAGATAACTTGCAATCGTTTGCATTTATCCCATTGTTTAAGAAATCAGGCGAACCTGTATTCGGCATGCTGATACTTGGCTCTGATGAGCCGCATCGTTTTAAAGCCAACATGGGTACGATGTACCTGAAACGTATTGGCGAACTTGTGAGTACAGCACTGGTGACTTATCTTTAGGTTTATAGATTGAAAATTAGTTAAACCGTTGAAACTCCTTGATGACTATCTTCAGCATTTGACTTTTGAGCGCGGCTTAAGCACGCTGACATGTCAAAATTATGCAAGAGATATAAAATTATTGGAATCGTTAGCAGCAGACGCTATCACCGGCAAAACGAACTTGGAGCTTGTTCAAAATACCCAGGTTCGGCGTTTTATTGCAACCCTCCATAGTCGTGGGTTAAGTGGCAAAAGCATTGCACGTGCCCTTTCTGCCTGGCGTGGTTTTTATCACTATTTAATTCATCACCATGGTTTTACACAAAACCCGGTGTTGGGTTTACGTGCACCAAAATCACCCAAAACCTTGCCGCAAGCGCTTTCTGTTGATCAGACCGTTAAGTTTGTGGATATCAAAGGTGATGAGCTACTTGAGCAGCGCGACCATGCCATTTTGGAGTTATTTTATTCATCCGGCCTACGTTTAGCTGAGCTGGTGAACTTAGATATTGATATGCTGGATTTTTCTGAAGGCACGGTGACGGTGACAGGTAAAGGTAATAAAACCCGCATTGTACCTATGGGTGGCCATGCCATGAATGCGATGCAAACCTGGCTACAACGACGCATTGAAATTAGCATTGCCGATACCAATCCGAAAGCGGTATTTGTAACAAAACAAGGGCGGAGAATCACCCCGCGCGCTGTGCAATATCGCATTAAAGAGTGGGCGATCAAGCAAGGCATTAATATCAATATGCACCCGCATTTATTGCGTCATAGCTTTGCGAGCCACGTGCTACAATCCAGCCAGGATTTAAGGGCAGTGCAAGAAATGCTAGGTCATGCCAATATCAGCACCACGCAGATATATACGCATCTTGATTTTCAACATCTCGCCACTATGTACGATAATGCACATCCACGCGCCAAGAAAAAATAGATACTCATACAAGCAAACCACTAAAAAGCATAATTAGAAAAAAATACATCAATTT
>DASQFK010000125.1:0-8714 GCA_035633175.1 Methylotenera sp. | reverse complement strand
GCACCATGACGGTTTGATGTGCCCACACAGTCAGAACCTGTGTCTCCACCCCCGATGATGACTACATTTTTATTGGTCGCCATTACTTGGTTAGCGATAGTATCGCCAGCCACTACTTTGTTTTGTGGTGTCAAAAAGTCCATGGCATACATTACGCCATCTAGCTCGCGGCCTGGCACTGGTAAATCACGCGGATGCTCTGCACCGCCTGCCAACACCACAGCATCAAATTCAGCTAGCAAGTCATCAGCGTCAACATTTTCGCCTACGTGCTGATTCACGCGGAACTCAACGCCTTCTGCTTCCATCTGTGTCATGCGGCGATCAATATGAATTTTTTCCATTTTGAAATCTGGAATGCCATAACGTAGTAAACCACCAATACGGTCGCTTTTTTCTAACACCACCACATCATGGCCTACACGCGCCAGTTGTTGTGCAGCAGCCAAACCAGCCGGGCCTGAACCGACGATTGCAACTTTTTTACCAGTTTTATGCGTAGGAATTTGCGGAACAACCCAATCGTTTTCCCAGGCTTTATCAATAATCGCATGTTCAATTGATTTGATACCGACAGCATCTGCGTTGATGTTCAATGTGCATGCGGCTTCACAGGGTGCTGGGCAAATGCGACCGGTAAACTCTGGAAAGTTATTGGTTGAGTGCAACACATCAATTGCGCCGCGCCAATCTTGGCTGTAAACCAAATCATTCCAATCTGGAATGATGTTATTGACTGGACAACCCGTTGTACAAAACGGAATGCCGCAATCCATACAGCGGGCGCCTTGCTGCTTTGCTTGCTCATCAGTTAAATGTAGTACAAATTCTTTGTAATTTTTAACACGATTGACGACTGGTAAATTTGCTTCTGCCAGTCTTTCGTATTCCATGAAGCCCGTTACCTTACCCATACTAATAAGCCCTTACCCATATTTAATGTTTTTCCGTTATGCCGCGACTATTTACGCAGCAACCAGTGCTTTATCTTCAGCAAGTTCAATCAAGGCGCGCTTATATTCATTCGGCATTACTTTTACAAACTTGGTTCTATAATTAGCCCAATCAGCCAACATGCTGGTAGCACGCACGCTACCTGTATATTTTGCATGCTTTTCAATTAACGTTTTAAGCGTGATTTCGTCTGGTTGATCTAGATGATGGATTTTACCAATACTAGATTCCGTGCTTTCAACTTTTTCAAGCGATACCATGCTCATATTGCAACGTTTAGCAAACAAGCCATCTTCATCGTACACATACGCCACGCCGCCACTCATACCTGCAGCGAAGTTTTGGCCAGTTACGCCTAAAACAACCACCGTACCGCCTGTCATGTATTCGCAACCGTGATTACCTACGCCTTCAACCACGGCAGACGCGCCTGAGTTACGCACACAGAAACGTTCACCCGCTACACCTCTAAAGTAGCTTTCACCGGTAGTCGCACCGTACATGACCGTGTTACCGATGATAATGTTTTCATGCGCAATACCGCGGAATGCGACTGGTGGTTTGATGACGATGCGTCCGCCACATAAACCTTTACCGACATAATCGTTACCTTCACCTGTCAACTCAAAGGTAATGCCTTTTGCTAAAAATGCTGCAAAGCTTTGACCTGAGGTGCCTGTAAAATTAACGTGTATCGTGTCATCCGGCAGGCCTGCATTGCCGTAACGAGTGGCTACTTGATTTGACAACATAGTACCCACGGTACGATTAGTGTTAGAGATTGCAATGTCTAATACTACTTTTTCACCTGAGTTTAGATGACCAGAGTCTAGGGCAGGTTTTGCCAGTGCCATTAACTTGTTATCTAGCGCATTCACTAGTCCATGATCTTGCACGTCATTGTTTTTACGTGAAACACTGGCTGGCATTGCTGGCAGATGGAACACTTTGCTAAAATCCAGACCATTGATTTTCCAGTGATCAATCCCTGCTTGCATATCCAGTAAATCTGCACGGCCAATCAAATCATCAAACTTGGCAATTCCGATAGATGCCATCAGTTCGCGCACTTCTTCAGCGACAAAGAAGAAGTAATTCACCACATGCTCAGGTTGGCCAGTAAAGCGTTTGCGTAGTTCTGGGTCTTGCGTGGCCACACCGACAGGGCAGGTATTCAGATGGCATTTACGCATCATGATACAGCCCTCAACCACTAATGGTGCGGTAGCAAAGCCAAACTCATCTGCGCCTAATAACGCACCAATGAGTACATCACGACCGGTTTTCATTTGACCATCGACTTGCACGACCACGCGACCGCGTAATTGGTTAAGCACCAAAGTTTGCTGTGTTTCAGCTAAACCTAATTCCCATGGTGTACCTGCATGTTTCACTGAGGAAATTGGGGACGCGCCTGTACCACCATCATGACCGGCAACTACAATATGGTCAGATTTAGCCTTTGCCACGCCAGCAGCGACCGTTCCTATGCCAGTTTCAGAGACTAATTTAACTGAAATAGATGCCTTGGGATTAGCATTTTTAAGGTCATGAATTAATTGCGCTAAATCTTCAATCGAATAAATATCATGATGCGGTGGCGGTGAAATCAAACCTACACCAGGTACAGAAAAACGCAGCTTCGCGATATATTCACTGACTTTATGCCCAGGTAATTGACCGCCTTCACCCGGTTTTGCACCTTGTGCCATTTTGATTTGAATTTGGTCAGCCGACGCTAAATACTCAGCCGTCACCCCAAATCGTCCAGACGCCACTTGCTTAATACGTGAACGCATGGAATCGCCCGCTTTAAGCGGAATGTCTCGTTCGATATTTTTCGCACCAATAACGTTGGCCATGCTGGTATCACTAGCTACGGCTATGAAACGTTTAGCATCCTCACCACCTTCACCAGTATTTGACTTGCCGCCAATACGATTCATGGCAATGGCTAAAGTTGCATGCGCTTCGGTCGAAATTGAACCTAAAGACATTGCACCTGTGGCAAAACGTTTAACGATTTCTTTTGCCAGTTCAACCGACTCAAGCGGAATAGCTGAACCTGCGGATTTAATTTCAAACAAACCGCGCAAAGTCATATGACGGCGCGTTTGGTCGTTAATTAACGCTGCATATTCTTTATAAGTAGTGGCAGAATTAGTACGGGTAGCATGCTGCAATTTGGCAATTGAATCAGGTGTCCACATATGCTCCTCGCCACGCACACGGAATGCATACTCACCGCCCGCGTCTAGGCTATTAGCCAATACTGGGTCATCGCCAAAAGCGCTAGTGTGTAAACGCACAGCTTCTTCTGCTACTTGATCTAGGCCAATACCTTCAATATTGGTTGCAGTACCGGTAAAGTATTTATCAACAAAAACCGTATTTAAACCAATCGCTTCAAAAATTTGCGCGCCACAGTAAGACTGGTAAGTAGAAATGCCCATTTTAGACATGACTTTATACAAGCCTTTACCGATAGCTTTTACAAACTTCTTAGCTGCCTCATCATTGTCTTTAGCACCCATATGGTTGATCGTTTCAAACGCCAACCAAGGGCAAACTGCTTCTGCGCCATAACCTGCAAGCAAGGCAAAATGATGTACTTCACGTGCAGAGCCAGTATCTATCACTAAGCCAGTGCTTGTTCTTAGCCCGCATTTTACTAAATGCTCATGCGTTGCTGAACAAGCTAGCAGTGCTGGAATGGCTAAGCGCGCGTCACTGATGTTTCTATCTGACAAAATAAGAATATTGAAGCCATCATGTACCGCATTTTCAGCGGCACTAGCAATACTTGCCACCGCGGCAGCCATGCCATTTTTTCCTTGAGCGGCTGGATAGGTAATATCTAACACCAAAGATTTATATTGGTTTTGCGTAAGTGTCGTAATTGCTTTCAGCTGTTCGAGTTCATCCAACATCAAAACGGGTTGGCTAGCCTCTAAACGCATAGGCGGCGTGGTTTCATCCAAACCTAATAAATTAGGTTTAGGGCCAATGAAGGTTACCAATGACATCACCAACTCTTCACGAATCGGATCAATTGGCGGATTCGTCACTTGCGCAAACAATTGTTTGAAATAATTGTAGAGCAATTTTGGTTTAGCAGATAACACCGGCAAAGCCGCATCGTTACCCATTGAGCCAGCACCTTCTTCGCCGTTTGCAACCATAGGCGCCATGACGAATTTGATATCTTCTTGGGTATAACCGAATGCTTGTTGGGTATCCAATAAACTAGCAGCCATTTCCAGCCCACCATGTATTTTTGGCATATCACTTAAAAAGTAGCGCGTTTTTTCTATCCATTGTTTATAAGGCTTAGCCGTCGCAAGGGCATGCTTCACCTCGGCATCGCCAATAATACGGCCTTGCTCCATGTCAATCAGCAACATTCTGCCTGGCTCTAAGCGCCATTTTTTAACGATTTTTTCTTGCGGAAAAGTGAGCACACCCATTTCAGATGCCATCATCACGATGTCATCATCGGTCACTAAATAACGGGCAGGGCGTAGGCCATTACGGTCTAAGGTAGCACCAATCATGCGACCATCAGTAAATGCTACGGCAGCTGGGCCATCCCATGGCTCCATTAAAGCCGCATGGTATTCGTAAAAAGCACGACGCTCTTCGTCCATCAATGGATTGCCAGAACCGTCTTTAGCGCCCCAAGCTTCAGGAATCAACATCATCATGGCGTGCGGTAGTGAATACCCGCCGGCCACTAGCAATTCTAAACAGTTATCAAAACAGGCTGAATCTGACTGGCCATCGACAATCAGCGGCCAGAGTTTTTCCAGATCTTCGCCGATGACGCTAGACTTCATGGTCTCGTGACGAGCCGCCATCCAATTAACGTTGCCTTGTACGGTATTGATTTCACCGTTATGCGCAATCATACGGAATGGGTGGGCTAAATCCCAAGCTGGGAAAGTGTTGGTTGAAAAACGCTGGTGCACTAGCGCAAGTGCTGAAACAACGCTCTCATCGTTTAAATCCTGGTAATAAACGCCCACTTCATTTGCTAGCAGCATGCCTTTATAAACGATGGTGCGGCTAGACAAGGAAGGTATATAAAAAGCTGCCTTATCTTTAAGATTAAGCGCACTCACTGCATGCTCGATGCGTTTGCGAATCACAAACAATTTGCGTTCGAAGATATTTTGATCATTTTGCGTACCAGCAATCAACACTTGACGTATTGTTGGTTCAACGTCGCGCGCCGCCTGAGCGATATTGCTGTTATCGACGGGGACATCACGCCACCCAAGAAAGGTTTGATTTTCTTCCGCGATGATTGTTGTGATTAACGCCTCACAAGCTTCACGGCTTTTTGCCACTTGCGGTAAAAACACGTTGCCCACTGCATATTGACCTGCGTCTGGCAGATTGATATTAAGTTTTGCCGCCTCTTTACGCATGAATGCGTCTGGCATTTGCATCAGCAAACCTGCGCCATCACCCAATTTAGGGTCGTAACCTGTCGCACCCCGATGGGTCAGGTTAGTAAGCAGCTCCAGGCCTTTTTGCACAATCTCATGGCTTTTTTTACCCTTGATGTGCGCAACGAAACCAACACCACAGGCGTCGCGTTCGTTAGACGGATTGTATAAACCTTGCTGTGCTGGCTTGCTTGAATTAACAGAGGTTGAATTACTTAAATCTAATGCCATATTATCTAATCACAAAACATTTAGCGGAACCTTCAAGTTTACCGTTAAATGCCTATGTGTTCAATAAGATAGAAGCTAAAGATAGCGATTATTTATACAAATAACATCCACGCACTTTAAAACATATAGTAGACTGAGAAATTAACATTGTTAATTACTTAAATGAGCGCATGAGTACATTACAAACATTCAAAAACTCATCCATAGCGCAAGCATTTGAAAAAGCTATTTTCATCGTACATGCAAAGATCGTAGATTTCTCATTCGATATTGTTAATGGCGTTGATACCCGAACTTTTGCTGAATTATCTGACCTATCGATCACTGACGAAACAAGCAAAAAAAGAGGCATACGCTACCAACCTACAAGACTAGTACCCTTAAGAAAGCTGTTTTGTGCGATTAAGCCTATTATTCCATCTGACAGCGTACTGGTTGACCTTGGGTGCGGTAAAGGCAGGGTGCTGCTTGCCGCGTCAGAGCTTGGGCTGAAAAAAGTTATAGGCGTGGAATTCGCTCGTGAATTATGTGAGATTGCAGTAAAAAATTGCGCCAAGTTTAAAACAAAAAATAAGTTTGATTCAGAATATAAAATTGTTTGCGATGATGTCTCAAACTACGCCATTAACAGCGATGAGAATATTTTTTTTATGTTCAACCCCTTTGATGAGGTGATTTTAGCAAAGGTTCTAAACAATATCGCCGCATCTATTCAAGAAAATTACAGGCGCGTCTTTGTAATTTACCACAACCCAGTTCACAGCAATACGATTGAGCAACAAAAAGAGTTTTCAAAACTTTTGGATTTCAATCTATGGCATCATAAATTCATCGTGTATTCAAATTAATAGGCATTTAAAAAAACTAGGCTAAATATCTAAGCAGTCTCATTTAGCCCATAAAATAATTATGCTGCAGCCCGCGTAGGTTGGGCTGAGCTTTGCGAAGCCCAACACATCACATCATTAACGTCATTGCGCTAAGGGTGCTCATTAAATGGGGGCGTATTTGTTGGGCTTTCGCACTTCCACTTAGTGCTTTAGCACTTAGTGGAGTGGTGAAGGCCTTTCACTCAGAATAATGTGCTTTAGCGCATATATTCTGTGGGGAAGCCAAATGCTGGCTTACGGCCTCATGCTTCTACCCAACCTACGCAGGCTACAAAAAATAGTACGTTATGCCGCCGCCACTAACTGAAACGCTTTTTTCGCTGCCGCTATGGTAAATGCAATATCTTCATCAGTATGTGCGGCAGATACAAAGCCAGCCTCAAACGCTGATGGCCCTAAGTAAATGCCGCTATCCAGCATGCTATGGAAGAACTTATTAAAATGTTCTTTGTTGGATTGCATCATCTCATTGAAGCTTGTTGGGCAATTTTCACAGAAATATAAACCAAACATGCCGCCGACGTTTTGTGCATTAAACACTACTCCAGATTCTTGTGCCGCGACTTTTAAACCATCTACCAGTTTTTTAGTTTGTGCTGTTAACTTAGCATGAAAATCTGGCGCTTGAATCAACTCCAGCGTTTTTAAGCCGGCCGTTACAGCGACAGGGTTACCAGATAAAGTACCTGCCTGATAAACCTTACCCAATGGTGCCAGGCAACTCATAATATCTTTACGGCCGCCAAACGCGCCAACAGGCAAACCGCCGCCAATGACTTTACCTAGCGTAGTCATATCTGGTTTGATGTTATAAAGCGCTTGTGCACCGCCTAAATGTACACGGAAGCCAGTCATCACCTCATCAAAAATCAGTACCGCACCGTGTTTAGTGCAAAGTTCGCGTAAGGTCTGCAAAAACTCCATATGCGGCACAATCAAATTCATGTTGCCAACTACAGGCTCAATAATCACACAGGCAATTTCATCGCCCATTTTGCTAAACAAATCTTTTAATGCTTGCGTGTTGTTATATTCCAAAGTAAGCGTATGCGCCGCTACTTCCGCCGGCACACCGGCAGAATCCGGTTCACCAAAAGTGAGTAAGCCTGAACCCGCTTTAACCAGCAAAGCATCAGAATGGCCGTGGTAACAACCCTCAAACTTCACCAGTTTATTACGGCCAGTAAAACCACGCGCTACCCGAATCGCACTCATGGTCGCTTCTGTACCACTACTCACTAAGCGCACTTGCTCCATGCTAGGTACAAGTTTATTAATGAGTTCCGCCATTTCAAGCTCTAAACCAGTAGGTGCACCAAATGACAAACTGTTCTCAGCGACTTCTTGCACGGCCTTGATTACTACGGGATGCGCATGACCGACAATCATCGGTCCCCATGAATTGATATAGTCGATATATTGCTTGCCATCGACATCCCAAAGCTTAGAGCCCAGGCCTTTTTTGAAGAATATCGGCGTACCGCCTACGCTACGAAACGCGCGTACTGGCGAATTTACACCGCCTGGAATAAGTTGTTGAGATTTTTCAAAAAGCGTTTGATTACTGGATATAGTATTAGATGTCATGATTTTAGCGATTAAATAGTATTAAATAGTTTTGTGAATTGCTGAGTTGTTGATTTTATATCGGCAGCATTAAAAATAGCGTTGATTACCGCAATTGAACTTGCGCCTGCCTCAATAACTAAAGCAGCATTTTCTAGCGTAATGCCCCCAATGGCAACCGCTGGAATCGAGAGTTGTGATTTTGCAAGTTTAAATAAATCTAAACTCGCCACAGGCGCGTTCGGCTTGGTACTTGATACAAAACATGCGCCAAAAGCTACATAATTTGCACCCGCTTGCTGCGCGTTAAGTGCTAAATCAAAGCGGTTATAACATGATGCGCCCAATATTTTATTTGTACCTAATCTGGCACGCGCTTCGATTAAATTACCATCATCGCCACCCAAATGCACGCCATCGGCATCTAATGTTAAACAAAGCTTGATGGAATCATTAATGATAAATGGCACTTGATATTGCCTGCACAGAGGCAATATTGCCCGCGCTTGCTGCGTCTGCAGCTTGTGATTGGCGGCCTTGTTGCGATATTGCAGCACATTTATTCCACCTTCCAAGGCTGCCTTTACCTTATCTAGTAGCAGGTCGGTATCAGGTTCATCGG
>DASQFK010000124.1:0-2218 GCA_035633175.1 Methylotenera sp. | reverse complement strand
GTGAATAATGGCTAAGCAGTTTGATTTAATAGTGTGGGATTGGGATGGTACGTTAGCCGATTCCACAGGAATGATTACTAAAGCATTACTTAAAGCGGCTGAAGAAGTTGGGTTGCCTGCACTTACTGCACAAAAAGCGAGCAGCATTATTGGATTAGGCTTGCGGGAATCTATTCAAGCGCTATACGGTGATATTTCTGTAGAACAGGCGCAGGCATTGGCAAAGCAATATCGCGTAAATTATTATGCAGGTGAAAGCGAGATTCCTCTTTTCGAAGGTGCAGCAGATACGATAATTGAATTAAACAAACGCGGTTATAAGTTAGCTGTGGCAACGGGTAAAGGTCGGCGTGGTCTTAATTTAGCGTTAGAGCGTAGTGGTTTAACCAAGTATTTTCATGCGACTCGTACTGTAGATGAATGTTTTTCGAAACCTCATCCACAAATGCTGGATGAATTAATGGATATTCTAGTCGCTTTGCCAGGCCGTACATTGATGATTGGCGATACGAGCTATGATCTACAAATGGCGGGAAACGCGGGCGTAAGTTCGTTGGGTGTGACGTATGGGGCACAACCGGCCGAACAATGGCAACATTTAAAGCCAATTCAGCAGTTTCATAATTTTGATAGTTTAGGTAAATGGTTGCTTGAACATGCATAGTTTATTTGCGACAGGTATTACGAAATATGAATAAACCACAAGATATTATTATTTTCCAAAGTGAAGACTTGCAAAATGAAGCGAAAGGTTTGCGCTTTGCGTTGCCGTTTTTAGGTGAGCACGCTACAGGTTTTGTTGTGCGGTTTAATGGAAAACCTTATGCTTACATTAACCAATGTGCACATGTACCAGTAGAATTAGATTGGAACGAAGGTGATTTTTTTACTGTGCAAAAAGATTATTTGATTTGTGCTACGCATGGTGCGCACTACCAGCCTGATACTGGCTTTTGTGTGATGGGTCCATGCAAGGGTAAAAGCTTGAAACCGATAGCCGTAACTGAACAAAATCAGCAAATTGTTATCAATACACTATCTCTTAAGTAATAATCGGCGCTTAAGTAATAATCTGCTTTAAAGTAATACATAAGCCTTAATATTTCTAGTAAGTCATTTTTTGAACTAATTTTTAGAAAGCATACATTATGTCAGAAGGTAGTCAGCAAGAACCAGCAACACAAGATACAGCTTGGCAACGCGATGCAATAGAAAAACTTGCGACTTCTGCGTTAAGTGAGCAAAAAAAATCACGTCGTTGGAGTGTTTTTTTCAAATCGCTTATGTATGTTTACCTGTTTATCCTATTGTTTTATGCGCTCGGTTGGCTTGGCGGAGATAAGAAAATCTCTAATGCACACACTGCGCTTATTGATATTACCGGTGTGATTGAAGCGGGCGGAGATGTAAATGCCGATGCAGTCATGGGCAGCTTGCATGATGCTTATGATGACAAAGGCACTAAGGGCATTATTCTCCGTATTAACAGCCCCGGTGGCAGCCCAGTGCAAGCGGGTATCATTAATGATGAAATCAAGCGTCAAAAAATGCTGCATCCTAAGATTCCTGTTTATGCAGTGGTGGAAGATATCTGTGCTTCTGGCGGCTATTATATTGCCGTTGCAGCCGATAAGATTTATGTGGATAAGGCGAGTATCGTCGGTTCTATTGGTGTATTAATGGATGGTTATGGTTTTACAGAAGTGATGAAAAAAGTTGGGGTGGAGCGTCGATTGATGACGTCAGGAGAGAACAAAGCAATGTTAGACCCATTCTCCCCGCTTAACCCTAAACATGAGGCTTTAGCACAAAATATGCTCAATGAAATTCATGAGCAATTTAAAACTGTTGTACGTGATGGTCGTGGCTCACGTTTAAAAGAAAATAAAGAAACATTTAGCGGTTTATTTTGGAGCGGTGAACAAAGTATCAAAATCGGCCTTGCGGATGCTATCGGAAGTGCAGACTATGTTGCGCGCGAAGTGATTAAACAAGATGAAATTGTAGACTTTACTTATCAGGATGACTTTGCCAGTCGCATTGCAAAACGTATCGGTGCAAGTACCAGCGCTGCAATTGGTGAAACTTTAGCTAAACAACTGGTTAACGCAGGCACTATTAGACTGCATTAATCTTCAATGACAATCGTTTTGTAATCTGCTGGTACAACTGGATACTTTAATTTTAGATTTTTAAGAGTATCCAGTAAAAGCCTGGA
>DASQFK010000123.1:0-14111 GCA_035633175.1 Methylotenera sp. | reverse complement strand
GAGCAAAAAATCATGACAACTGGAAAAAACACACATTTTGGTTATAAAACAGTCGCTGAAACTCAAAAGGCAAAAAAAGTCGGCGAAGTCTTTCATTCTGTCGCAAGCAAATATGACCTGATGAATGATGTGATGTCTGCGGGGTTGCATCGCAGCTGGAAACACTTTGCAGTCGAGATTAGCGGCGTTAAACCAGGTGATAAAGTGTTGGATATTGCTGGTGGCAGCGGTGATTTATCTAAATTATTCGCACGAAAAGTAGGCGCTGAAGGCCAAGTGATACTCACAGACATTAACGCTTCTATGCTGGGCGTCGGTCGCGACCGCATGCTGGATGCTGGCTTAAGTGTGCCTGCCCTGCAATGTGATGCTGAAAAACTACCGTTTCCCGACAATCATTTTGACTGTGTCATTGTGGCTTTTGGTTTACGTAATATGACACACAAAGAGCTAGCTTTGGCGGAAATGCAACGCGTGCTTAAAGTGGGCGGTAGATTGCTAGTGCTGGAGTTTTCAAAAGTATGGCAGCCGCTATCCAAAATTTATGATGTGTACTCATTTAAACTATTGCCTTTGATGGGTAAACTGCTGGCTAAAGACTCGGAAAGTTATCAATACCTTGCTGAATCGATTCGTATGCATCCAGACCAGGAAACATTAAAACAAATGATCACTGACGCGGGCTTAAGTAAAGTTGATTACTATAATTTAGCCGCTGGCGTAGTCGCTTTGCATAAAGGTTATAAAACTTAATTAAGTTAAAGCAAACAATCATGTTAAAGGCATTATCCACACGCGTGCTGCAACATCTGGTTACCCAAAATAGCTGGGCAAATGCCATGCTGCAGCCGTTTGCTGGTAAATCCGTACAATTCAATGTCAGCCTGGTAAATACGACAGTGGTTATTTTAGAAAATGGCAGTTTAGCCATTGCTGGCGAAACCAATGCGCCTGATGCAATCGTAACCATTCCACCTAGTTTACTGCTGCGTTTGATTGCTCAAGATGAATCTGCAAGGTTAAAGATCAACATAGAAGGCGATACGCATCTAGCATCTGAGTTAGCCAAAGTATTCTCTAACATGCGCTGGGATTATGAGGACGATTTAAGCAAAGTGGTAGGAGATATACCCGCTAATAAAATAGGTGAGTTCGGTCGAAAAACAGTACACACGGTGAAAGATACCAGCACGAATCTTGCAGAAATGCTGAGTGAATACTGGCAGGAAGAAAAACCGATGATCGCAAAAAAACGGCATCTAGAAGAATTCCATGCGCAAGTAGATGCCTTGCGCGCGGACACAGCACGGCTTGAGAAAAAACTACAAAAGCTTACTCAAAAACTAAACCCTAACAGCACCGCTGAAGACAATAACCAATAATTTTATGCGCATCTTTCGGCTTTTTTACATTTTTTATATCGCAATAAGATTTAGTCTAGATGAGTTCATCTTAAGTCATACTAAATTAAAACCACTGCAAGGCCTTATCAATGGCCTATTTTTTTGGCGCAATAAAGATCAATCACGTGGCGCAAGACTGCGGCTAGCCTTCGAAGCCCTAGGCCCGATTTTCGTTAAATTTGGGCAAATGCTGTCTACGCGCCGTGACTTGATTCCAGTGGATATTGCCGATGAATTAGCAAAGCTGCAAGATCAAGTACCGCCTTTTGCATTTATCGAGGTTGAAAATACCATTCAACAGGCTTATAACCTGCCATTAAATCAAGTATTTGCGGACTTTGAAGAAGCAGCCGTTGCCAGCGCCTCCGTTGCACAAGTGCATTTTGCCCATTTGCTAGACGGCACTCCTGTTGCGGTAAAAGTGCTGCGACCTGGAATTGCCAGCGTAATTAACAAAGATTTGATGCTGTTAGATACTGCAGCCTGGTTGCTGGAATCCTTGTCAGTTGAGGGTAAACGTCTTAAACCACGTGAAGTGGTTGCAGAATTTGCGACCCATACGCACAGCGAGCTAGATTTAACGCTGGAAGCCGCTAACTGCACACAGCTTGCTCGCAACTTTCCCGACAAAAATCTACTTGTACCTGAAGTATATTGGGATTGGTGCCGTGAACAAGTGATGGTAATGCAGCGCATGTATGGCACACCGGTCAGCAGAATCGACATCTTGCGCGCTAAAGGGCTGGACATTACCAAGCTTGCGCATGATGGCGTGGAAATATTTTTCACGCAAGTATTTAGGGATGGGTTTTTTCATGCCGACATGCACCCGGGCAATATCCAGATAGCGGATGACGGCCGTTATATTGCTCTGGATTTCGGCATTATGGGTACGTTAAGAGAGACGGACAAATATTATCTGGCACGCAATTTCCTCGCCTTTTTTAATCGTGATTATCGTGATGTAGCCATTGCCCATATTGAATCCGGCTGGGTACCAAAAGATACCAATGTCGAAGCCTTGGAAACAGCGGTACGTGCTATTTGTGAGCCTATTTTTGATAAGCCGCTCAAAGACATTTCTTTTGGCCGCACGCTATTGAGCTTATTTCAAATGTCACGCCGTTTTGGTGTGATCATTCAACCGCAGTTAGTCATGCTTCAAAAAACCTTGCTGAATATTGAAGGTTTAGGCCGCGACTTAGACCCGAATATTGACCTTTGGCAGACCGCCAAGCCTTTTTTAAACCGCTGGATGAGCGAACAAGTGGGCTGGCGAAGCGTAGTCAATACATTTAAAAAAGAACTCCCTCAAATGGCAAAGCATCTTCCTGAAATGCCGCGTTTAGTGCATCAATTTTTAACACAGCAAACACATGCTGAGCAAGACACGCCCATACGAGAAGCAATCAATATTTTAATTAAAACACAGCAAAAACAAGCGCGTTGGCAGAAAAGATTAACGTTAGCGGTTGTTCTGCTGGTATTGCTCCAACTTGCAGGTGTATTAGTTGTTTGGTATTTCTAGATTCATAGGTTAGCGCTTTACGCATCGTCTTAAAAAAACAAAGCTCTTAAATCCTCAATGAAGTCTGTTGTAAGCAGATCAAAATGCATCCACTCAATGTAATCACTGAATCCAATGTAATGATCGAAATCGAGTTTGATTCGACGATTACTTATCCTGATCCATTCAACTTAATCCTTCTGGATGTCCTGTTTACTGAACCTTCTGGTTTGAAGCGCTGCATACCTGCATTCTGGGCTGGCGGCAACACTTGGCGAGTACGTTATGCATCGGCTGTTTTGGGCGTTCATAACTTTGTCAGCCGTTGTAGCGATCAGCAAAATGTTGGCTTGCATAATCGCACAGGTACGATCGATATAAAAATCTATAACGGTGAAAATCTTTTACTGCGCCATGGCCCATTGCGAATCGCAGCAGATAGTCGCCACTTTGCTTATGCTGATGGCACTCCATTCTTCTGGCTTGGCGACACCTGGTGGATGGGTCTAACGAAGCGTTTAACATGGCCAGATGCATTTCAAAAGCTCACCAAGGACCGTCAATCAAAAGGCTTTAATGTCGTGCAGATTGTCGCGGGCCTTTATCCAGACATGCCCGCTTTCGACCAACGGGGTGCAAGTGAAAACGGGTTTCCTTGGGAAAAAAACTATTCAGCAATTCGGCCGCAGTTTTTTGACGAAGCTGACCGTAAGATCATGCATCTGGTAGAGCAAGGGATTGTGCCTTGCATTCTCGGCGCGTGGGGTTATCACCTGCCTTGGCTTGGTACCGAAAAGATGAAACAGCACTGGCGTTATTTAGTAGCTCGCTGGGGTGCGTTGCCTGTGGTCTGGGCTGCCGCTGGAGAGCAAACCATGCCCTGGTATCTATCCCCTGATAAAATCAGTGATAGGAAATTTATTAAGCGCGAGTGGTCAGAAGTCATACATTATTTGCGTCAGGTAGATGGCTTTCAGCGTCTAATCACTACCCATCCGCAAAATAGTGCGCGCGAGTCTGTCAACGATCCGCAACTATTAGATTTTGAAATGCAGCAAACTGGCCATCGCGCTCCCACCCAACAACATGCAGCAAAAGCCTTACAGGGCTGGCGGACCAAACCTACCATGCCGGTCATCTGCGGAGAATCCCGTTATGAAGCACTTGCCATATCACCGCCAGTCACTACGCGTGATACCAGACAAGCATTCTGGGCACATCTTTTAAACAGTGGCTGTGCAGGACATACCTATGGTGCAAACGGTGTATGGCAAGTAAACGAGACTAATCTGCCGTTTGGCTTATCTCCTAACGGTCATAACTGGGGAGTCATTCCTTGGGATGAGGCCATGCATTTACCTGGCTCGTACCAGCTTGCCAAAGCCAAAGCATTTCTTTTAACTTTGCCGTGGCATCATTTGCAAGCGGTAAGCAAGCAAATGCCTTGGCTTGATAAAATCACCAGCTTACTTTTACCGTCAAGGGTGCGTGCTTCAGCGATAGCAACAGCGGCAACAAGCGATAGGACCGTTGCACTTTATTATTTAATTAATCCTGTAACCTTAAAAATGGATAAATTTCCCTCGCCTGTTTATGCAAACTGGTTCGACCCCGCTGGTGGAATTGAAAAGCCCATTGCAGAAGCGCCTTTTATCAATAAGGGCAAATTTATATTCACGCCACCCGGGAGAAATGCCGATGGCGACACTGATTGGGTATTGGTATTACGAGCGGAATAACCGTATTAAGATAAATTTAAGTGGCATAAAACTACGCCAATCCCATTCACCAATAGCTAAATGCAAAATCACTGCCGTTTTTGGCATTGCTCGCAATAAAAGGTAGACCGTTGCCCTAGCCGGATGCATTTGATAGGCTTAGTACAAACCTTGCATGGCTCATGTGTTCTGGCATAGACAAAATATTCTTGTTGAAAATATCCTGGATTACCATCTGTACCGAAAAAATCCCGTAAGCTACTGCCGCCGGCTTTCAGTGCATCATTTAAGGTCGATTTAATTTCGGCAACTAAGCGCTCACATTTTGCCAAGCTTAATTTTTTGGCAGGTGTTTCTGGGTGAATACGGGCACGAAAGAGTGATTCTGAAGCATAGATATTACCGACACCCACCACTACATGACCATCCATGATGGCATTTTTGATAGCCACTGATTTATTACTCAAAGCCTTGTGTAGATATTTGGCGTTAAAGCTATCTTCTAAAGGTTCGGGGCCTAGACTATTTAACAATACATGGTCATTACTTTTATTATCCAACCATAACACTGCGCCGAATCGCCTGGGGTCGCGCAGGCGTAACACTTGGCCATCAATGAATTCAATATCAAAATGATCATGTTTTTCTGGCGGATAATTGCTATCTAATAAACAGATACGGCCGGACATACCAAGGTGCAACAACAAAACACCAGTATCAAACTCGCACAAAATGTATTTAGCACGGCGCGTAAGGCTACGCAAAGTTTGCTGCGGCAAAGCTTCCACTAAGTGCTGTGGAATGGGCCATCGTAGCGTAGTGTGACGAATAGAGACTGATTTAACTACGTTGCCAACAAGAGGCAAAAGCCCACGGCGTGTGGTTTCAACCTCTGGTAATTCTGGCATGATGCTATCTGCTTATACAGCTATTACTTAAATAGCTATTATTAGTTAGGCAGATTAATAGGCGGATTAAGCATAGTGAAACCTGCATCTGAAGCAAAATGATAAATGATGCCTTCATCCGGGCGACCTAATAGTAACTCCGGTGATTCTTGAATTTTATCAAAATGTACTTTCTTACCATCTGCCAATTTAACCTCAAACGATGGGTAAACGGTTTTACGATCAGGCGTATAAAACTCAACCGCTTTAGCATAGGTATGTACCCATGAATAATCTAACCATTCATTCAACTCGTTTTGCTGCGGCTTTGCCGTAGGAATAGATACTTTCCACTTGCCATCCACCAGATCTAGATTAAGCCTCACAATTTCCCATTGCTCTAATCGTGAAAAATCAAAGCCTGCGACTTTTTCTGTCGATTTTAATGGTGCTTTGTCTACCATTTCAATCACTTGAGTTGATGCTGCTTCGGCGTAAATGTTAGGTAATAGATAGATCACATTTTTATGAGCCACATACTGCTCATCAGTCACGGGATTATAGGTACCAAATAAAAATTCTTCTACATTCGTCTTATCTCTGTATAACTTTAGTTTAAGCATTGGATTGTTAAGCCCAAATTTTTCTAGATCCGTACTGACGATTTTATTTTTTGTTTTCGCTGCGATAATCGATAAAATGCGTTGTACTGAAGGCTGATCAGCGCGCGTTTGATGTGGCGCTGTAAGACGCCATAAACCGTTAACTTTTTCAAACGTAACGGCAGCTTTAGCTGGAAATTCAATGCTGATTGCATTGAATTCCGCTAATTTGTAATTAGATACTTCATAGATGCTTTCCTGCTCAGTACCTGCTTTTGGGCGTAAATATAAAAATGCGACCAACCCTGCTACCACGCAAAACATCACCAAATTAAGTAACCAACGTTTTTTCATGCAATACTCTCTAATAAATTAACAATCAGATTCAATATAACTTAAGCTAATCTACGTTATGCTTTTCTGCGCTTCCACCAGAAGAAGAAGCCTGCAATCAACATTCCTAGCGGTATAAAGTACTGAAAAGCATGAAACACGGTCCAAGCGACAATCCGGCCGGTATCAGTATCAGGAATAGTCACATTGATATCTTTAAGCGGCATTGGCTGAATAGTAATCAGCTTTTCATCGCCTGCTAGCCAGTTCACGATGTTTATACCCAAATCTAAATTACCGCCGTTAGTAATGAACGTATTAGATAAAAAGTTGCCGTTACCCATTACCACTACCCGTTGACCTTTTTTACCATACAAGCGTTCTAATGCCACGCCAATATTCACAGGGCCGCGCTTGTCTTTTTTCTCGTTAAATACCGGTGCTACATCTTTAGCTAACTTTTCAGAAGCCAGCCAGCCATTCGGTGCGACTTCAACCAAATTGCTTACTTTCCAGCCATTTTCATCAGTACCTTTTGCAGTCACCTGATGGGCTTCTGGAAACAGCGTGCGCAACATAAAGTTAGTGGTAATAGGATGTTCACCGTAGAAACTTGCGAAAGACACGCGTGCATCTGCGCCATATTGTGCTGAGGCCAAATCCATTGCAATGCCAGGCGATACCTGCAGGCCTAAATATTCAGCGACTTCTTTTAGTCCACGCAAATTATCATCATCCAGTAACCATAACAAATTACCGCCAGCCTCTAAATAAGCTTTGATTTTTTTTGCTTCAACTTCGCTTACATCCACTTGCGGGCTGGCAATCACCAACATTGCACCATTGCTTGGCACCTGCTGTGCAATGGTTAAATCCGGGTTTGCAAACTTAAAGCCTTTAGCTTCCAACTGTTTACCAAACTCCCCTAAGTCATGGTTTTTAACGCCGATTAGATTGCGCTCGCCATGGCCATCTAAATACATCACTGCCTGTTGATTGGTACGTGATAAGCGGACTAATAAATTAGTCATCTCTTGCTCTGCAATCGGCGGGGTAATGTGCTCGGTACGTTTTTGGTATTCAACAATCACCTCACCATCACTCTTAATGCCTGCATCTTGTGCAAGTTTTGGCTCTTCTGACGGGTTGATAAACGTTAAGTTAACGTTCTTTTTTTCACGTTGATAGCGCGCGACGAAATCAATCATGCCCTTACGGAAGTTATCCCCAGCAGATGCATCGTCCTTAGTTGCAAATACTGTAATATTTATGGGCTCTTTCATCTGCTTAAGCACGTTAACGCTACCTTGCGTTAGGATATTACGGTTAGCTTGCGTAATATCTTTAGCGAACCGGTATTGACTTGCCAAGTAGCCAAGCACTATTACTAGCGCTAAAAACAACACAACAAAAAAGCTATTTTGTACTAATAACTGAAAACGTAATTTACGATTGATGTTCATTTTCCAAGATCCAATATTTTGCAGGGTCTAACAATTAACTTTGCAGGGTCTAATAATTAACAAGGTCTAGCAATTAACAAAGCCAGATTAACCGCGTAAACGGTCAGCATCTAAACGGCGCACTGTTAAGGTTAAGAATGTAGCGGTAAATAAAACAAAATAAGCAATGTCGCCAGTATCGATCAAGCCACCTGAGAATGACTGAAAATGTCGTGTGAGTGACAAGCTAGCTAAGGTATTGCTTGGGTCGCCTGCAAAAAAGCGATCTAGGATCATCAACGCGAACAACGCAACAAACGTTAATATTGCGGCAACAACTGGCTGCTGGGTTAAGCTTGAAAAATATAAGCCAAGCGCAGAAAAGCTTGCCACCATTAACAATAAACCGATTGAGTTAGCGATAATAAAACCAAAATCAATATCTGCCCAGATATTCAAGGTAGATAACATTCCGGCAATAAATACAATCAAGATGCTTAAAAACGCCACTAAGCCTAAGAATTTTCCCAACACGATTTCTGTTAATGAAATGGGCGCACTGAATAAAAACGGTAATGTTTGACTGCGGCGTTCTTCACTGATTAAACGCATTGAAAGCAATGGCACTGCGAACAACATGATGAATGAAGCCAAGCCATAGACCGTTTGACCGACAAACTGGGTAACCCCGGTACGCTCTGCCGGACGCATTGCGCCAGACATCACCGCAAAATAGTCGTTAACGCCATTTAAGTAATGTGTGCCGAAGGCAAACATCAACAATGACAAAATCACCCAACCCATGGGCGATGCAAACACACTTTTCAGTTCTTTTCTTGCAACATTGATAATCATAATTTGACCTTAACTTACGTGATTATTTGGCGATTATTGGCCGACTGGATTATTGGCCGACTGATTGTTCTTGATATGTCAATTGTACAAACACATCTTCTAGACTGGTTTGATCAGGTGCAATTTGATGTAAACCCCAGCCATTCTGCACCGAGGCTTGTACAATAGATTCAGCCGGTGTCGCATCATCTGCAAATCGAATACGCATTAAACCACTGGGCAGGGCTTCAACTTCCGTCACACCAGTGATTTTTAAGAGCGTATCGGAATTTGGCGGGTTATGCATACCCACTAACAACTTATTACCAATTCTGTGGCGTTTTAGCACATCAATCGAACCGTTAAATACTAATTTACCTTTATCGATGATTTGAACATGGTCACAGACCATCTCAACTTCAGGCAGGATATGCGTCGAGATAATCACGCTATGTTCAGCGCCCACTTCACGAATCAACGCACGAATATCACGGATTTGGATAGGGTCTAAACCTACTGTTGGTTCATCTAAAATCACTACCATCGGATTATGAATAATCGCTTGTGCAATACCTACGCGCTGTTGATAACCATTGGATAAATTTTCAATCAGCCGTTTGCTCATGTGGCCTAAACCACAACGCTCTTTTGCCATTTCCACGGCTTTTTTAATGTGACCTGAACTCACGCGATGCAATCTGGCAGCCACTTGCAAATATTCATCCACTGTAAGCTCTTTATAGAGTGGACGCATTTCAGGCAAGTAACCAATCAGCGCCTTGGCCTCTTTCGGATTCTCTATCATATCGATGCCACAGATTTTTACGCTGCCATTACTCGGCGCAAGATTACCTGTGAGCATTTTCATGGTGGTAGATTTACCCGCACCATTAGGGCCTAGAAAGCCTAATACGTCGCCTTTGCTTAATGTAAAACTCACATCACTTACGGCTTCCCTGCCGCCGTAAAGTCTAGTGAGCTGGTTTGCCTCTACTGTAAAATCATTCATCGCTACTCAATTCAAAAAAACTCAATTTAAGATACTGGATTTAAAGGGCTGGCTTTATTTTATTTATTCTATAATTTGCATAACTATTCTTAACATACGGCAACTTGCGGCTTTTATCAGAAAACTTCTGCAATAGAAAGTTCTCCATTAAGAACTTGTAAATATAGTGAATAAAAACCTGAGCGCTATTGACAGGCTCTTTAGTCAATCCATAATTATGTAGGAACTTGCGACACCTGTCACGGACTAAGAAATAGAAGCCTACTTTATTGAAATAATCGTTTATTATCTTAGAAACCTATTGCTACTCGATATAATTAAATTGCTTCAATTTAAGCGCTATATTTTCAAGCGCTATATTTAAAAATCCAGATTTAAAACCTATGCGACCAATGACGAACATGCACCCAACTAAAGTTTTTATTAAGAAAATCTCCTGCGCATCTATCATAAGTACATGCTTAATAGCCAGTACGTTAACTTTGAACGGCTGTGCTAATAATCAAGCAGCCATAAAAGACGTGGTAAGTATAAATGATAGCAATACGCAACCAGTCGAAACTGAGTTGTCAGCCGAGTTTGTTTACAAATATTTAGTCGCTGAAATAGCAGGACAACGTGGCGACATAGCGACTTCTGGGTCTATTTTTTATGATTTAGCAAGAACGACAGGAGACGCAAGTCTGGCAGAGCGTGCGGCCAAGATTGCCGCTTATGGCAACATACCCAGCTTAGCGATTCCAGCAGTTAAATTATGGGCAGAGCTTGATCCCACTTCGACGGAATCGCAACAAGCGATGACAGAAATGCTGATTGCCACAGGCAAACTTGATGATACCCAGCCTTTTTTAGCGAAACTATTAGTAAAAGAAGAAACACGAGCCGGCGGCTTTTTGTTTTTAAACAACTTACTCAGCAGAAGCAGCGATAAGCCAGGCGTATTACGTTTAGTACAATCCCTCGCAAAGCCTTACCCTAATTTAGCTGAAGCTCAATTTGCCATTGCACAGGCAGCTTATGCTGCAGGGAAAGAGGATGTCGCATTAGCCGCTTTAGACAAATCTGAAAAAATTAAAGCTGGCTGGTCTCTGGCTGCATTATTTAAAGGCCAAATTCTTTATACAAAATCACCAGCAGCAGCCTTAAGTTTTTATCAGAGTTTTGTAAAGAAACATCCCGCCGCGAATGAAGTACGCTTAAATATGGCGAAACTTTTAGTCAATCAAAAGCAGTATGACGCGGCTAAAAAAGAATTTCCCGTCATCATCGAATATGCAAAAAATAGCCCAGAAAAGAATACACCTGACATCACGGCTGTTATAGGGTTATTGTCGTATCAAATGGGAGACTATGCAGCTGCAGAAGCTTATTTTCAGCAAGCACTGACATTAGGCTTTAAAGATACTGACCAGTTGTACATATATCTTGCGCAAACTGCAGAAAAACAAAATCATGATGCCGCTGCGATTTCCTGGTATACCAAAGTAGAGTCGAACCAGCGCTTTCTTGAAGCACAGATCGGCCTAGCTAACGTGATTGCACGTACACAGTCTGTGGATAAAGCGATTGAAAAACTGGATGCATTGGAAGGTTTGAATACTGAGCAGCAGATTTTAGTGATTCAATCTGAAGCCGCAATGCTAGCAAAGGCAAAGCGTAATGAAGATGCATTTAATTTGCTTGATAACGCAGTAAAAAACCTACCTAACACACCGGAACTTGTCTACGACTACGCCCTAGCCGCTGAACGTGTGCAAAAGCCGGAAATTATGGAAGCCGAATTACGCAAAGCGATTGCTGCTAAACCTGACTTTGCCGCCGCTTACAACGCGCTAGGGTACTCGTTTGCAGACCGTAATATCAAACTCGATGAAGCAGTAAAACTGATTGAAAAAGCACTGTCACTGAGCCCTAACGATCATTATATGCTGGATAGCCTGGGCTGGGCCCACTACCGAAAAGGCAATTTGGATAAAGCAATTGTCTATTTAGAGCAGGCTTATAAAGTGAACCCAGATCCAGAAATCGCCGCACATCTAGGTGAAGTACTTTGGAAAAAAGGCCGCTACGAAGAGGCTAAGAGGATTTGGAATGACGGTTTATTGTCTGACCCTAGCAATGAAGTTCTCCTTGCTACCACCAACAAATTTAAATCATAAAATGAATGTTTATTAAGACTTATGTCACTTATGACAGTAAGCCGAGTGCACTAATTATGTATTTACGTATTCTTGCACTCGCAACGCTTATAACGTTACTAGCGAGCTGTGTTAGCACCCCAATAGTTAAGCCGCCTTCTAATGCATCCCAAGCATCACATCAACAGCATTTACAGACCCTTACGGCAATCCAAAAATTTACCCTCAATGGGCGTATCGGGGTGCAAACCGAAGGCAAAGGATTTTCTGGCGGCTTGAATTGGCAACATAATAATGCAAACGATGACATTACACTTCGCTCCCCATTAGGCAGCCAAGTGGCGAGCATTAAAAAAACATCCAATCAAGTCACTTTAGAAGATGCAAAAGGGAATATTATTTCTGCCTCAAATGCGGAAACCCTGACCCAAAATGCACTTGGCTGGAAATTACCGCTTGCTGGCCTTGCCGATTGGTCGCTGGGGCGCCCTTCTAATTCAATTATTCAAGCGAGCACTTGGGACGCGCAAGGCAAATTAAGTACATTAAAACAAGACGGCTGGGATATTGAATACCAGAATTATGTAGAAAATAACGGTATTTTTTTACCCAGCAAGATTCTATTGAAAAGTGAAAAAGTGAATCTGAAATTGCTAGTAGAAACTTGGGATCTTAGCAGTCAATAGCTAATCAAAAACTCATTCGTGCAGCGTTGATGATGTAAAATGTAGCATTCTTATCCTCAGGAAAAGCAGCATGTCTCAGTGCCAGTCAATTACCGAATTCCTAAAACAGCATTTGCAAGGTGAACATAGTACCGCGCTCAATGCGATGCTGAGTGATGTTGTGAATTCCTGTAAAAAAATCGCCATTTCCATAGATCAAGGCGCGCTTGCTGGCAATATGGGAAGTCTAGATTCGGAGAATGTGCAGGGAGAAACGCAGAAAGCTTTAGATGTGATTACTAATGACATCTTCATTGAAAATCAGCAAAGCGGTTTTGTAGCAGGGATGCTGTCTGAAGAAATCGACGACATAATCCAGGTTGCCTATGCTCATCGACAAAATGGTCAATATTTGATGTTGTTTGATCCTTTGGATGGCTCCTCCAATGTTAATGTTAATATCTCCGTAGGTACCATATTCTCCATAATCAAAAGTAAAAATAGCAACCCAGTGTTAGCTGATTTTTTACAAAGTGGTACTGCGCAAATCTGTGCAGGTTATGCCTTGTACGGAACATCAACGATGTTTGTATTCACCACGGGCAATGGTGTTAATGGATTTACGCTAGATACGCAAGCTGGAGAGTTTTACCTTACCCATCCGGATATGAAAATTTCTACGGAAACGCAAGAGTTTGCAATCAACATGTCTAACTATCGATTTTGGCACGAACCGGTGCAACGCTATATTGATGAATGCTTACAGGGTGCAGAAGGCGACCGTAAAAAAGATTTTAATATGCGCTGGGTGGCGTCCATGGTGGCTGAAGTACACCGCATATTAATTCGTGGCGGCGTATTCATGTATCCAATTGATACTAAAACCAAAAATGGCCAACCTAGCAGCGGCAAGCTACGTTTGATGTACGAAGCTAATCCAATGAGCTTTATCGTAGAGCAAGCAGGGGGTGCAGCAACTACTGGATTACAGCGCATTTTAGACGTACCGCCAAATGGTTTGCATCAGCGTGTACCAGTGATGATGGGTAGTAAAAGTGAAGTTGATCGATTGATTGCCTATCACTCAAGGACTAGATCTTCCAGAATATAATCAAGGCATAGAATTACATCTCCAAGATCATTGATTAAATACGGTCAGACCTACTTAAATTAGTCTATTAAGCAGGCAGTGGCTTGAACGCTATTTGCAACCCGACAAATTGCCACGAACTCTTCTGCTTTTAAAGACGCACCACCAATAAGCCCCCCATCTACATCTGGCATGGCAAACAACTCTTCTGCATTTGCAGCTTTTACACTACCACCATAAATAATACGCACTTTTGACGCGGCTTCTGCATTACGGCGTGCGATGCGGTGACGGATAAATTGATGCACCGATTGCGCCTGTTCAGGGGTGGCGGTTTTACCTGAACCAATCGCCCACACAGGTTCGTAAGCAAACACCATATTTAGATGCATGGCTTTAGCAAACTCTTGATCACCCATGCTTGCTAATACTGCATCCATCTGGCTCGCCACTATCACTTCAGTCAAGTCAGCATCACGTTCT
>DASQFK010000122.1:0-2322 GCA_035633175.1 Methylotenera sp. | reverse complement strand
CGTTATATTGGATATACCCTTACAGCAAAACTTAAATTTGTATTTGATGAGCGTACCCCGTCTGTTGGTAAAGTGCGGATCAGACATTGGTTCTGGAGTGCACTAGCGGACAATCGTAAGGTATATAGCGATGTCATGGTTGCGGCTTTTCTCATCAATATGTTCGCACTCGCTATGCCGATTTTTACCATGAACGTTTATGACCGTGTGGTTCCCAATCGTTCTATTGAAACCTTGTGGGTCATGGTTATCGGTATTTGTTTGATTATCATCGGTGATTTAGTGCTACGCACCATGCGCGGTTATTTTTTAGACTGGGCAAGCCATCGGGTGGACATTAAGTTGTCAGCTAAAATTATGGAGCAGGTACTGGGTACGCGTTTAGAAAAGCGACCTACATCGGTCGGGTCATTTTCTGCCAATTTGCGTTCCTTTGAAATGGTTCGAGACTTCATTACTTCTGCAACGGTCACTGCATTCATAGATATTCCATTTGCATTAATCTTTGTGATTGCCATGGCATGGATTTCGCCTTGGATGGCTGTTCCCGTGCTTATTGGCGCGATTATTATTTTGGTGTATTCCTTTAGCGTTCAAAGCAAAATGCATGATTTATCTGAAACGATGTATCGGGCAGGTGCAGTTAGAAATGCAACGCTCATCGAAAGTTTAGTCAGCCTGGAAACCGTTAAATCACTGGGGATAGAAGGTCAGATGCAGCGCAAGTGGGAAAAAAGCGCCACGTTCATGACCGAAGTGAGTGGTAAGTTAAAACTGCTTTCTATTTCAATTAGCAATACCGCTAATGCTATTAGCCAACTGATTAACATTAGCTTGATCTTACTGGGTGTTTACCTTTTGATTAAGGGTGACTTAACGATGGGCGGTTTAATCGCCTGTACTATGCTTGCGGGCCGGGCATTGGCGCCTATCTCACAGGCTGCCGGGTTGATGACGCAATATCACAATGCTTCAACTTCATTAACCGCGTTGAATGAGGTGATGCAGAACCCAGTAGAACGTCCGTTAGATGCTAACTTTTTATCCCGTGCAACGTTTAAAGGCGATATTGAATTTAGAGAGGTTTCGTTTAATTACCCCGGCTCCGAGCTTGATGCACTTACTAAAGTCTCTTTTAAAATAAAAGCTGGCGAGCATGTTGCACTACTAGGCCGAATGGGTTCTGGAAAATCAACGATTCATCGTTTAATTTTGGGTTTGTATCAACCGACTTCAGGTGCAATTTTAATTGATGGCATTGATACCCGACAAATAGACCCCGCAGAATTGCGTCGTTGTGTAGGTTATGTTCAACAAGACACCCAACTTTTTTACGGTACCCTGCGCGATAATATTACTATTGCAGCACATTACGTAAATGCACAGGATATTCTGGAAGCTGCGCAAACTGGCGGCATTGATGAGTTTGTGAATACGCATCCCAAAGGGTTTGATATGCTCGTGGGAGAGCGGGGAGAAACTTTGTCAGGTGGTCAGCGCCAAGGCGTAGGCATTGCACGGGCCATGATCAATAAACCCACTATTTTTCTGCTCGATGAACCTACCAGCGCCATGGATCATTCTGGTGAAGAGTTGATCAAAAAACGCTTAGCCACAGCCACACAAGGTAAAACAATCGTTTTGATTTCTCATCGCTCGACTCTATTTGATTTAGCACAAAGAATCATTGTGGTGGATAGCGGACGTATTGTGGCCGATGGTGAAAAAGGACAAATTGTTGAGGCTCTACGTTCAGGCAAAATAGGCAAAGCGCTATGAGTGAATGGTTATTCAAATTTTTAGGCGGCCTACAAGGTTTTACCAAGCATAATTGGCTTACAAGGCCCGTTTATTGGATGCTGGAAAAAGTAGTGCCTAATAAAACCAGCGAAGATTTAGCTTGGGATGATGAGGCAGATTTATTACTGAAAGAGCAGAAGCCAGTACACGCAAGAAAAATACTCTATTTGATCGCGTTAATTTTACTTACGTTAATCGTATGGGCATATTTTGCCAAAGTAGATGAAGTGACAAGAGGTGAGGGCAGAGTCATTCCATCAAAACAAGTACAAATCATACAATCTTTGGATGGCGGTATCGTTACGGCTATCTTAGTGAAAGAAGGCGATAACGTAGTTGCCGGTACGCCGTTAGTGCGTATAGACGAAACCCGTGCGGTATCATCTTTACGCGAGAATCAGTCGCAATATTTATCGTTGCTTGCACGTCAGGCACGGTTGCAGGCCTTAGCAACCGGAAGCGCGTTTGACCCCCCTGCTGAAGTTAAACAAAATGATCCTAATTTATATGCTGAAGAATATG
>DASQFK010000121.1:0-5287 GCA_035633175.1 Methylotenera sp. | reverse complement strand
TGTTTTGCTATCAACTTTTACTTTGTCGGTAGTCACGTTTGCAGCTTTTTCTGCTTTGACTGATTTTGCAGTTGGTGTAGCCAAAGCTACTGATTTTGCTGTAGTTTTAGTTTCTTTAGCTGGTTTGCTATCTAAAGGTTTCGCAACTTTAGTCACGCCACTAATAGAAATATCTTTTCGCACGCTCTGTAAAGTAACCGGGCCGACACCTTCTACTTTTTCAAGTTCATCAACACTTTTAAAACCACCATTCTTTTTGCGATAATCAATAATCGCTTGTGCTTTAACGGCGCCAATGCCGCTAAGTGTTTCAAGTTCTGCTTGTGTAGCAGTATTAAGGTTAACGCCGGCTAGCGCACTAAGACTGAAGCTTAAAAAAGTAATTAATGCAAACAACATTTTTTTCATTTTGATTCTCCGTTAGTTTGTAAAATTTATAACACGTTTAATTTAGTATTGATTATTAAGTGTTATAACTTACATCATAGCTGATTAATTAATATATTACAGCCTCGCTTCAAGACTTAAGTGAAGGGTCACATTCAGCGCTAATTGCTTCTAATGCTTTAAGCGGATTTGAAGCTTGGGTAATCGGTCTGCCGATGACTAAGTAGCTCGCTCCCAATCTTAAAGCCTCCGCAGGAGTGACAACGCGAGATTGGTCATCTTGGTTTGTATTAGCGGGGCGTATGCCTGGAGTGACTAGACAAAACTCACTACCTAATTGGGCGCGTAACATTTGCGCTTCAAGCGCTGAGCATACTACGCCGTCTAAACCTGCTTGCTGTGTTAGCGTTGCAAGATTAAGTACATGTGTAGCCAAATCTGTTTGAATGTCAATCTTATTTAACGCAGCTTGGTTCATGCTGGTCAGCACAGTAACGGCAATTAGCAGTGGTTTTGATTCGCTATTATGCACGGCTTCACGCGCAGCTTGCATCATTTCAAGACCACCGCTGGCGTGCACATTGAGCATCCATACGTCTAAATTACTGGCTGCGGAGCAGGCTTTTGCAACGGTATTAGGAATGTCATGAAATTTTAAATCTAAAAATACGCCAAAGTTTGAACGTGCTAATTCAGTGACAAATTGAGGCCCCGCAGCTGTAAACAGTTCTTTACCGACTTTTAGTCTACAAAGCGTTGGATCTAGCTGGTTAACTAGTTTGAGTGCACTGGCTGCATCAGCATAATCCAGTGCGACAATGATTTTTGGGTCACTGTTATTGTTATTTGATGGTGATGTGTTGGTCATTATTGGTATGGTTATCTAATTTAAACAGCTACTGGTTTTAGATTGTGACTGGTTCGGCAGGTAACGCTTCCCATGCGTTACAAGCTGGGCATTGCCAGTGATGATATTTGGCCTTGAAGCCACATTGCTCACAATGGTAAGTGGTTTTATTGCCGATGGCATGGCGCACGGCTTGTTGCATTAACTGGGTATCCTGATTTATATTTTGCTGGCTATTTGTCTCTACGATGGCACGCGCTTGCAATAACTGGTCTAATGTATGCAAACTAGGTTTTTTAATTAACTCATTTCGCGCTAGTGTCGCTGCGCTTTCGGCACCCTTTTCAGCCAGTGTGGCCTCATATAGCACATTGACTAATGACGTTAATTGATAAGTTTGTAGATACGTTTGTAATAAACTTAAGCCATCCTGCGTTTGATTAAGTGCGCGATAACTACCCAGTAATTTAGGTGCAATTAAGCCTAAGTATTCAGGTTTTTGAAACTCAATACGCTTCCAGGTAGAAATAGCTTCCTTATGCGCACCAGCTTCTGCTTCTAAATCACCTAGCAACACATTGGCGCGCACACAATTTTTATTGGCATTCAGCGCTTGGTCAAGCTCGAATCTTGCCGTATGGCTATCATTTGCCAATATAGATTTAACCGCCATTTCGCAATAATAATGTGATACTTCAACCCGAAACGGCACGCCTGAAAGTCGTTCTAACTCCGTAGCAGCTTTAATTGCGCGCTCCCACTCGCGCTCACGCACATAGATTTCAAGCAAAGCGCGTAACGCTGGTTGGCGGTATCTATCATCGTCTAATGATTCAAACAGTTCTTCAGCGCGGTCCAGCAAGCCTGCTTTCAGGTAATCTTGCGCAAGTTCTGCCGTGACGGCTAATTTTTGTTGTGGTTCGAGTTCTTTTTTTTCAAGCAAGTTCAGGTGTAAATGAATAGCACGATCCACTTCACCGCGTCGTCTAAATAAGCTGCCAAGTGCAAAATGCAATTCAAGTGAATCTGTATTCGCTTGCACGGCTTCACTAAAAGCCTCAATCGCTTTATCTTGTTGATTAGTAATTAAAAAATTCAAGCCCTTGAAATAAGCGGCTGGTAATGCAGTAGATTCTGCCAGCAACTGTTTAAGGTCTATACGCGCGGCTACCCAGCCTAAACTAAAAAACAGCGGCAGTGCTAATAACCACCAAAATTCAAATTCCATAGAAATCCACTTTTTTATTGAGAGCGTTCCATTTGAAATGGATACTTTGATGTTTAGGTAAGTAAATGTTGATGAATTGCATAGATTTATAATTTTAGCGCAAATCAGGCTGTATGGTGGGTTTTAGCTATTTTTGCTATGTTTCGTCAGGGTTTATAAGTATTTCTTAGAGATTAAGAGCAATAAAAAACGGCAGCTTGAGGCTGCCGTTTTTTATGAAACTACAATTTAAAGCAAAAGCTCTGGTTCAAATATCTTAACCAAGGTCTACATGTTCAAATCAACGCGTTCACGTAACTCTTTGCCTGCTTTAAAATGCGGTACATGTTTTTCAGGTACTTGCACTTTACTGCCGGTTTTAGGATTACGACCTAAACGTGGTGGACGATAATTTAAACTAAAGCTTCCAAAGCCGCGTATCTCGATGCGCTCGCCTGTGGCAAGGTTATCAGACATCGCATCCAAAATCGCTTTTACTGATAGTTCAGCATCTTTCACCACTAATTGCGGAAAACGCTCAGCAAGCAGGGTGATTAATTCAGATTTAGTCATGCTTAGGTGCCTTTAACTTGTGACTGATTAGCTTATTTTTTGCTGTCAAATTTGGCTTTTAATAACGCGCCAAGATTTGTTGTACCAGCAGTTGCAGCACCGTCATCTGGCACTTGCGCAGCAGCTTCTTTAGCTTTTGCAGATTTAGCTTTAGGTTTTGCCTCAGCTTTATCTTCACTAGCAGCGCCTGATGGATCAGCAGAAAGTTGTTTCACACCTAGTGAAATACGCTCTTTTTCTACATCAATAGCCAAGATAACAGCTTGTAGCTCGTCACCTTTTTTGAAGTTGCGAATTGCTTCTTCGCCAGTTTGTGACCATGATAGATCTGATAAGTGAACTAAACCGTCAATACCGCCTGGCAAGCCAATGAACACACCGAAGTCAGTGATTGATTTGATTTGACCTGAAACGATATCACCTTTGTGATGCGTTGCAGAGAAATCATCCCAAGGATTAGCCTGGCACTGTTTCATACCTAATGATAGACGACGACGCTCTTCATCAATCTCAAGAATCATCACTTCAACTTCATCACCTAATTGCGCGATTTTGCCTGGGTGAATGTTTTTGTTCGTCCAATCCATTTCTGAAACGTGAACTAAACCTTCGATACCTGGCTCGATTTCAACGAACGCGCCATAGTCAGTCAAGTTAGACACTTTACCGAATAAGCGTGTGCTTACTGGGTAACGGCGAGTTAATGCAACCCATGGGTCATCGCCTAATTGTTTGATACCTAATGAAACGCGGTTTTTCTCTTGATCGAATTTCAAGATTTTTGCTTCAACTTCTTCACCTACTGTAAGCACTTCTGATGGGTGCTTAACGCGACGCCATGCCAAATCAGTAATATGTAGTAAACCATCGATGCCGCCTAAATCAACGAATGCGCCATAATCAGTAATGTTTTTAACGATACCTTTTACAACAGCACCTTCAGCTAATGTGCCCATCAATGCTTCGCGGTCTGCGCCCATGCTCACTTCCATGACAGCGCGACGTGATACAACGATGTTGTTACGTTTACGATCGATTTTGATTACTTTTAGGTCACACTCTTTGTTTTCAAAAGGAGTCGTGTCTTTTACTGGACGTACATCCACTAATGAACCCGGTAAGAATGCCATGATGCCGTTTACAGAAACGCGTAAACCGCCTTTAACTTTACCGCTTACGAAACCTTTGATGATGCGGCCTTCGTTCATTGCATCTTCAAGGTCTAGCCATGTTTCCATGCGTTTTGCTTTTTCGCGTGAAAGTAATGTTGAACCAAAGCCATCTTCCAGCTTTTCAATCAATACTTTAACAAAGTCGCCTACTTGAACTTCAAGCTCGCCTTGAGCGTTGTGGAATTCAGTAGCAGCGATAACGCTTTCAGATTTAAGACCAGCATTAACAATCACGTGATCGCTATCAACAGAGATCACTTCAGCAGTGATCACTTCACCAGAACGCATTTCTTGGTGAACTAAGCTTTCTTCAAAAAGCGCAGCAAATGATTCCATGGGTGAAGCAGTAGATTTAGAAGTAGAAGCCATTAAATAAAATTACCTAAAATATAATCCCACCTAGCAGTGGGGTGATTAAAAAAACCGCAAATCTGTGAGACGCACGGATGACAAAAAAATACTAAACTATTAAGATTAGAATTATAACTAAAACATTGAAAAATAAAAGACTATTCGTAAATATTATGCTGATAATGTTGCAAAATAACATCAACTGCAGCAGAAATAGTTAAATTATCGGTTTCTAACAAAATAGCATCGTTTGCCATCACCAAAGGCGCACTCGCTCTGCCTTTGTCTCTAGCGTCGCGTTCGGTCAGATCTTGCAAAATTTCTTCAAAGTTAGCGGGCTGATTTTTGCCTAATAATTGTAGATAGCGGCGCTGAGCACGTGTTTCTGTTGTGGCGGTAAGGAATATTTTCAGTGGCGCATCAGCAAATACCACCGTTCCCATATCTCGGCCATCCGCCACTAAGCCGGGTGTTTTTCGAAAGCTGTGCTGCAAATCAAGCATAGCAGCGCGCAATGTCGCATGTACTGCGACTTGTGATGCGCCTTTGCCTATGGCTTCTGTACGAATCTGGTCTGAAATATCATCATTATTCAAAAAAACCTGATCATTATTAAATCGAATGGCGAGCGTTTTTGCACATTTTGTGACCGCAGTTGCATCATTCCACGCAATATTTTGTTGTTGCGTCGCCAATGCCACGATACGATACAGTGCACCAGAATCTAGATAATGAAAACCAAGTTGTGCC
>DASQFK010000120.1:0-3033 GCA_035633175.1 Methylotenera sp. | reverse complement strand
TGGTTTACTACGTTATGGCATTCCAGATTTCAAAATGGAAAAAATTCATATTGATCGCCGCATGGCACAGATGGAAGCAGAAGGTGTTGAGTTCCGCGTGAATCAGCATGTAGGCGAAAATGTTGAAGCTGATGACTTGCTAGCTGAATTTGATGCAGTGGTTTTGGCAGGCGGTGCAGAGCATCCTCGTGATTTACCAGTGCCAGGCCGCGAGTTAGATGGCGTCATGTATGCGATGGACTTTTTGACACCGCAAAACAAAGTAGTGGCTGGCGATACTATCGCTAACCAAGTAATGGCGACAAATAAAAATGTAGTCATCATCGGTGGTGGAGACACAGGTTCTGACTGTGTGGGCACATCAAACCGTCATGGTGCGTTAAGTATTACGCAATTTGAGTTGTTGCCACAACCGCCAGAAAAAGAAAATAAAGAGCTAGTGTGGCCAAACTGGCCGCTTAAGATGCGTACTTCCAGTTCGCATGAAGAAGGCGCGAACCGCGATTGGTCTATCACCACCAAAGAGCTTATCGGTGAAAATGGCAAAGTTGTCGCGTTAAAAGGCACTAAAGTTGAATGGATTGACGGCAAAATGGTAGATGTTGCTGGTGCTGAATTTACTATTAAAGCGGATTTAGTGTTATTAGCGATGGGCTTTGTATCTCCAGTGCAAAAATTATTAGACGCCTTCGGTATTGAAAAAGACAACCGCGGTAATGCAAAAGCCACTACTGAAGGTGCGGAGAGCTACAAAACCAGCAAAACTAAAGTGTTTGCCGCCGGGGACGTACGTCGGGGTCAGTCACTAGTGGTTTGGGCAATTCGCGAAGGTCGCCAAGCTGCCAAAGCTGTAGACGAGTTCTTAATGGGCTCTTCAACTTTACCGCGTTAAACTGCCAGAAAATCGCCAATTTTAGGTTTAAGTAAGTTTAAAAGTTAGTTACAAAATACAAAGGATGCAAAGTAAAACTGCTTTGTGTCCTTTTTTATTAGGTTGTACATTAGGTAGTAAATCATGAGTCAATTGCAAAACGATACGTTCTTAAAAGCGCTGATGCGCCAACCTACCGACTACACACCAGTGTGGATGATGCGCCAGGCTGGCCGCTATTTGCCAGAGTATCGTGAAAGCCGTAAAACTGCCGGAAGCTTTCTACAGTTATGTAAAAGCCCTAGTTTTGCTACTGAAGTCACAATGCAGCCGCTGGATCGCTATCCCCTGCTAGATGCTTCGATCTTGTTTTCAGATATCCTTACTGTACCAGATGCGATGGGCTTAGGGCTTTACTTTGAAGAAGGCGAAGGTCCAAAGTTCGAGCGCACTTTACGTGAAGAAGCGGATATTCAAAAGTTAGCTGTGCCAGACATGACTAGCCTGCAATATGTATTTGATGCCGTGAGCCAAATTCGCAAAACGTTAAATGGCCGAGTGCCGCTCATTGGCTTTTCGGGCAGCCCATGGACGCTAGCCACCTACATGGTAGAAGGCAAAGGCGGTACTGATTTTTTAACCATTAAGAAAATGGCTTATGCACGTCCAGATTTATTGCACCATATTTTAGAAACAACCGCACAAACCGTTATTCAATATCTAAATGCGCAAATTGCAGCAGGTGCGCAAGCAGTGATGATATTCGATTCATGGGGCGGCGCACTTTCACACAATGCCTACCAAGAGTTTTCACTCCATTACATGCAAAAGATTGTGAATGGCTTAACGCGAGAACATGAAGGCCGCATCGTGCCGCGCATCGTATTCACCAAGGGTGGCGCATTATGGCTAGAAGCACAAGCTGGAATCGGTGCTGATGCCTTAGGTTTAGATTGGTCGGTAGATATTGGTAGCGCCCGTAAAAGAGTTGGTGACAAAGTTGCGCTGCAAGGCAATTTAGACCCTGCTATTTTGCTATCGACCCCTGAAGCGATTGAAAGAGAAGTCGCCAACATCTTGCAAAGTTACGGCCATGGCCATGGCCACGTGTTTAATCTTGGGCATGGTATAACGCAGTGGACGCCTCCTGAAAATGCTGCTGCCATGCTTGCAGCGGTGCGAGAACATAGTAAACAATATCACCAATAGACGCTATTACCCATCTGTTGCCATTAACACTGACAGCCATAAATGATAATCTTTCACCTTATGACTGGCAGAATCCGTCCTCATTAAAATGGTTTGTAAACACGCACGCAAGATTACTTACTGAAATAATAAGATCAGAAAAGCAGCTAGTTATACACAATGAGCTGCATCAAAAACTGGTAGGATAATCGCCGTGCAGAAGAGGTTAGCGCAGTAAATCTACAGTGCAGGAAAACAACGCATTTAAATCAGTTAAAGGCCGATCTAAAAATAATAGATAGCACTTTACTGAGATACGACATACCTATCAATCCAGAGTTGATAACACAATCAAAACACAAAGCTCAATCCGTAGTGAATGACCATCAATATTTTGTTGTTAAAATATTTCATTTGAATATATGATGGTTATCATATATGATAACCATCATGAAACAAGCTATGACAAAACGAAATACTTCCAATCGTAAGGAAATTACGCATACGCGCATTGTAGAAACCGCTGCACGGGCAATCCGTAGAAGTGGTTATGATGGAACGGGTGTAGCCGACATCATGAAAGAAGCAGGCCTTACGCATGGAGGGTTTTACGCACATTTCGCATCTCGCGATGCAATGCTTGCAGAAGCGGCAGATCGAGCAGGCGCAGAAACTATTGCTATAGCTGAACATATATTTGCTGTAGTACCTCAAGATCAGGCGTTGCAGGCTTTTATGAATGCTTATTTATCAAATGAGCATATGGCTAACATAGAAACAGGATGCTCTTTAGCAGCGCTAGGCTCGGAAATGCCGCGCCAAGCACCTGAAGTGAGAAAAGCCTCTACTTGTCGGATCAAGGAAATGATAGCTCTTATTGAAAGTCGCCTATCAGGCCAGCCAAATGCACGTGAAGAGGCGCTTGTATTGGTATCAACTATGGTAGGAACATTATTGTTAGCCCGTGCGGTAGA
>DASQFK010000119.1:0-3715 GCA_035633175.1 Methylotenera sp. | reverse complement strand
CCATGCTAGAGGCCGCTGTGCAAATGGCCAGAAAAGGCGGGGCAAATGCAGTCGTGTTACGTGAAGTTACAAGACAAGCGGGTGTAGCACCAAATGCCGCTTACCGGCACTTTTCAGATCGAAATGCACTTTTGCAGGCAGTCAGTTTAGCTGCACAGGCTGCATTAGCTGTTGAGATAGAAGAGGAAATTAATAAGATACCTAAAACCAATAATTCAATTGAGGCAGCGCGCTCGAGATTGAGAGCTGTGGGTATTGGTTATCTCAGATTTTCTCAAGCCGAGCCCGGATTATTTGGAATGGCATTTTCAGTGCCTCATGATCTTAGTGATGCTGAAAATCCAGCCAGTGCGGGTAAAGCTGGTCTTACACCTTTTCAACACCTAGGTGTTGCTTTAGATATGCTTGTTGAAGCTGGTGCACTAACTCAAGAGCGCCGGCTGTTTGCTGAAATTTTTGCCTGGTCTGCTGTACATGGATTTGCAATGTTAGTGCTTGAGGGACCACTCAGGGCACTTGATAAATCACAGACTGAGGTCATCGGACAACGATTGATTGATATGGTAGAACGTGGCTTGTAACTTTATATTGAAATTAAGCCAAAGTAGGGTTGTTATTGGTCAATTTTTGTCATTTTATATTTCTATTCATCCTAAAAATATATTAACAATTTAACTTGTAGGTTCTTTCTGACAATAAATTCAGAACCATTCCACTGTTGAGAGTATTACTATATTTTATAAAATCTCACTTACGTATGCAAATAACGTCTAACCGTTACTTATTATATTTTTTATAAGTAATGATTAATATCTAAGGAGATTTAAATGTGTTCTGAAAAATTATCACTCCCAGTTTTAGTCACTTTAATTATTATTGGATTAGCAGCTTGTGAAAAACAAGGCCCTGCAGAAAGAGCAGGTGAAAAAATGGATAATGCTGCAGAGAAAATGGGCGACAAGATTGAGGATGCAACAGATAAAGCAGGAGATAAACTCGAAGATGCGGGTGATAAAATCGAGGATAAAACGGACTAAATATCATTTGTTGGCACTTTTGGGCTACATAAAGCTAAAGTTATAATAATTACCTTAAGTGTGTAGATGATATTTATTTCATGAGGAGTTAATAAAATGAATGAAGATCAAATCAAAGGTGCAGTAAAGAAAATTGCTGGCAAAGTACAAGAGGATTTTGGCAAAATAGTTGGTAGTAAAAACCAATTAAATAAAGGTATTAAAAGACAAATAGTTGGGGAAGCTCAACAGAACTATGGCAAAGCCGTAGAAGCAGTGAAGAGATCTGGACGATATTAATTACTACGTTAAACTGAATTCAATCATTGAATCTAATTAAATTGCCCCCAGCTAATTTGGCTTGATACATGGCTGAGTCGGCAGTTTTTAGAATATCGTTTTGGCTAATTTTATGATCGATAAATAGGGTTATACCTATACTTGCGGTGCAATGGTGTTCGATTAAGAGGTCTTCATTTTCAGCTTGCTGGACAGTAAGCAAGTAGGGCTCTGATAAAGTAATGCGGATTTTTTCTGCGACAATTTCTGCTTGGAAAGTTGATTGGGTCTTATCTGTATCTAGCTCATTAACCATAACTACAAACTCATCACCACCAAAGCGTGACACCGTATCTATTTCACGTACGCAACTTTTCAGTCGATTTGCTACCTCAAACAACAACAAATCACCAACCTGATGCCCGTACTCGTCGTTAATAGGCTTGAAGTTATCGAGATCTATGAATATCACTGCGCCAAAACGACCACTTCGTTTGCTAGCAGCCATGGTCTGAATAATACGGTCGTTAAACAAGCGACGGTTTGGCAGTTGTGTAAGGTGGTCAAAGTAAGCTAAATGCTGAACTTCATCTTCAATCCGTTTACGTTCGGTAATGTCGTGTGACACCACAACTACGAAAGCGGGTTCGCCTTTACTATCTTTTACTAGACCACCAGAAGATTCGATGTATCGAATAGCACCGTTGGTCAGTAAAAATCGAAATTCCGACCGTTGGCCGATTCCAGATTGTATTGTTTCCTTAAACACTTTTCTAACACGTTCTCGATCATCTGGATGTATATCAGCAAACGAGTCAGTACCTTCAAGGTTTTCAATATCTCCAAAAAGTTTAGCATACGACCGATTGTTGTAGAGCCTTCGTCCTTCTAAATCGAGCACTGCGATAAAGTCTTCACTGTGCTCAGCGATAAAGCGAAAAAATTCCTCTTGCTCTCGCAACGAGTTTTCAATTCTTTTGCGTGAGGTAATATCAGTCAATGCAATACGCAACATCATGGGATTGTGGACTTCCCCCAACCGTATACATTGAAGATGGGTATATATCTCGGCACCATCTTCGCGTAACAAAGTTAAGTCAAACTCAAGCTCTTTTTCTTCTGCATTTTCCTGTATGCTTAAGAGTAGACAAGACCAACGGTCTTTATCTTGATCAGCAACAAATTGCGATAAGCGTTTATTGATGAGTTTCTTATGCGCTAGTCCAAGCATCTTTGAAACTTTTAGGTTGCACTCAGTTATTACTTCATCGGTAGTGATGGTGAGGTAGCTAATTGGGGAAAACTCATATAAATCTACATAATGATTATGCAAAATTTGCAAAGCTGTTTTAGCCTGTCGCAGCTTCCTATTTTGCATTTTTAATTTGATTTGACTCGCCTGAAGCTCCTTAATTATATCTTCGGCTGATTGGTTTATCATCTTCATATTTACCGGAAGAAATTTTTTCGATTTTGTTTTTGATAGGTCGAATTCACGAAATGGCCCATATAGCGAGATATCTAAGTTATATTACTCTGGTAATAACGCCTACGTCCATCATCAATCATTTAGAACTGATATAGATCGATCAGTTTTATCAAAAAGTTTCAATAAAATTAAATGGGGTAAATTGGGTTATGAAACCTCATCCACAATGATGTTTAATTAACTAATTAATAGCATATTTACTTGAGTATGAATTGTTATTTGTGCGCTGTCGTACATACACAACAGTAAAATGTGGTCATCCTATATAGAAGTCATTTTTAAAAGGAAGGGGCATATAATGAACGTAATCATCAACCTTATTGTATATTTAGTTATCTTTGGTCTTATATGGTGGTTGGTGAGCTTATTGCCTCTGCCGGCTCCTGTAGCTCAGATAGTTCGTATTCTTTTTATCTTCTTGCTAATATTGATTGTTTTGTCAGTGGTTGGCATTCTTCCCGGAGGCTATCTACCTGCAATTCCTTTGTAGCCAGAGAATTTAGATAAGGAGAGACGTCAATAAGCGAGGCAGTCTTCAATAGATTTGATTACTGCCCAAATACGCTGAATTAAGTTTGGTTACTCTTTTTTACTTATTGACTGCTTTTATTCATTAGCGATGAGACCAGAAAGCTACGTCCAACCGCTGGATAGAGCGGAAATTTTATTTAAGATAAATGCCCCACCTTCATCGCTGGGGCATTAAAAGGTGCTTAAACTTTCCTATCCTGTTTTATACTTTGTCGCTTCTTCCCAGCCGCTGGTTGCATTGCCTGCGCTGTAAGAATGTGCACCGGCGCCAGCAAGATGCCCGCCATCGACAATCAAATACTCTTCGCGAATCGGACGGCCTTCAAACCAGCACTCAAGAATTTCTCGCGTACCTGCAGCATAACGTGCCTGTGCACTTAAGCTAGTACCAGAAACATGC
>DASQFK010000118.1:0-11462 GCA_035633175.1 Methylotenera sp. | reverse complement strand
ATATGGGATTCGATGGAAAATCACTAGTGCACCCCGCACAGTTAGCTTACAGCAACGATGCTTACACGCCCAAAGCGGCTGAAGTAGCCAGCGCACGCGAAATTATCGTTGCTTTAAAAGCAGCGAATGCAGCAGGCCAAGGCACGGTTGTAGTGAGCGATAAGTTGGTTGAACATCACCATGTAAAAGCGGCTGAGCGTTTATTAAAACTCAGCGATATGATTACGACTTTAGAAGAAAACTATGTCTAACAATACATCCAAAATCAATGCGGGCAATTACTTTGAAGACTTTAGCCTCAACCAAGTGATTCACCACGCCACGCCACGCACAATAGGCGAAGGGGAAGTAGCCCTGCACATTGCGCTCACCGGTGCTAGGCAAATATTGCATTCTGCCGAACCTGTTGCACAATCATTAGGCTATCGGTCACGCCCTGTTGATGATTTATTAGCCTTTCATATTGCCTTCGGCAAAACCGTGCCTGATATTTCAGTGAATGCAATCGCCAATTTAGGCTATGCCGATGTGCACTTTTTGCATCCCGTTTATATCGGCGATACGCTCAGCACCAGCTCTACTGTCATAGGCCTTAAACAAAATTCTAACGGAAAATCTGGCGTGGTGTATGTGCGGTCGGTAGCAATCAATCAATTACTGCAGCCTGTATTTTCATGGGTGCGCTGGGTGATGGTACATAAAAATGATTCAGCTGCGCCAGCGCCAGAAACAGTAGTGCCGAACTTGCCCGACCATGTGCCAGCAAATGAGTTGAGCATACCCAGTTTTCTCAATACCAGAAAATTCGATACCTCAATGACTGGCGGTCTGTACTTATGGGATGACTATACGATTGGTGAGCGTATCAACCACCCTGCTGGCATGACGATTAGCGATAGTGACCATACACTTGCAACTAAACTTTATCAAAATAACGCGCGCCTGCATTTTGATGATGTGATGATGAAAAAAACCACTTTTGGCCGTCGGTTAATGTATGGCGGCCATATTATTTCGTTATGCCGTGCACTCTCATACGATGGCTTGGAAAACGCATTGACTATTGCTGCCATCAATGCAGGCACTCATTGCAACCCGACTTATGGCGATGACACTATCTACACTTGGACAGAAGTATTAGACAAATGGGCCATTGCTGGCAGAGACGATATTGCTGCGCTGCGTTTGCGCATGGTCGGTGTTAAAAACATACCTGCGGATTCGCTTTCAGATACCTATATTAGTAAAGAAGGTAAACAAAACTATCATCCAAATGTGGTGCTAGATTTAGATTACACCGTGCTTATGCCACGTTAAGCCATTTAAATGGCCATTTATTTAAATTTTACGTAGGAATAATTATGACGACTCAAACTCATGCATTAACGCACCCTGACCAAGCATTATTTGGTGGTGAAAAATCATTTCCTATTATTCCATCTTGCGAGCATTTTGCTGGTAGTGAAAAACTCATACTCAAAGCGCTATCACTGCAAGATTCGATTGGCGCTGTGTTTGATATTACCTGCGACTGCGAAGATGGCGCCATAGCGGGACAAGAGCGCGAGCACGCGGAAATGATTGTCCGCGTATTGAATAGTGAAGCGAACAAACATCAAATGGCAGGAGCGCGTATTCACGATTACACGCACCCAAACTGGAAGCAAGATATTGATATCTTGGTGAAAGGTGCCGGGCAGATTTTAAGCTATATCACCATTCCAAAATGTACAAATTTTGTGCAGGCCAGCGAAATGATTTCTTACATTCAGGAAGTGGCAAAAGCAAATAATATCAGCCGTAAAATTCCCGTACATATCCTGATTGAAACACACGGCGCCTTAAAAGCAGTGCATGAAATCGCCGCCCTGCCGTGGCTTCAAGTATTAGATTTTGGTTTGATGGATTTTGTAAGCGGCCATCACGGCGCAATTCCAGCCTCTGCAATGCGTAGCCCCGGTCAGTTTGAACATAAATTATTAGCACGTGCTAAAGCCGAAGTCGTCGCAGCCGCAATTGCTAACGGCGTAGTGCCTGCGCACAACGTGACATTAGACCTTAAAAACGTTGAAACCACCTATTCAGACGCCAGCCGCGCCCGTAATGAATTCGGTTTTTTACGTATGTGGAGTATTTACCCCACGCAAATCGAGGCGATTGTTGACGCCATGAAACCTAATTTTGATGAAGTGCAAGACGGCGCCAACATTTTATTAGCTGCCCAAAAAGCAGATTGGGGCCCAATTCAGTATGCAGGGGAACTGCACGATAGAGCGACCTATCGTTACTTCTGGGAAATTTTACAAAAAGCCAAACTGACTAAAGTGGCGATTCCAGATGAAGCTCTTGAAGCCTTTTTCTTAAACTTAGTTTAATAGTTTATTGAGTATTTAATATGACACAAGCAACTACATCAGGCGCACGTTTTCGCGCCGCTCTTTTAGCAGAAAAACCACTGCAAATCATAGGTGCAATCAGTGCATATCACGCCATGCTTGCAACCCAAACTGGTTATAAAGCCATTTATTTATCTGGCGGCGGCGTAGCGGCTGGTTCATTAGGCTTGCCAGATTTAGGCATCTCGACATTGGAAGATGTATTGATTGATGTACGTCGTATTACCGATGCCGTAGACACGCCCTTATTAGTGGATATCGATACAGGTTGGGGCGGCGCTTTTAATATTGCGCGCAGTGTAAAAAGTATTGCAAAAGCCGGTGCGGCAGCAGTACATATTGAAGACCAGGTGAGCGCTAAACGTTGCGGTCACCGACCAAATAAAGCCATTGTGAGTTTGGAAGAAATGGTAGATCGCGTAAAAGCTGCTGTCGATGCAAAACCCTATGACGATTTTGTCATCATGGCGCGTACGGACGCGCTGGCCGTGGAAGGCTTGCAGTCTGCCATTGATCGCGCCTGCGCTTGTGTTGAAGCTGGTGCAGACATGATTTTCCCTGAAGCGATTACTGAACTTAGTATGTACAAACAGTTTGCGGCAGCAGTTAATGTGCCTGTGCTCGCCAATATTACCGAGTTTGGTAGTACCCCGTTATTTACCGTAGATGAGTTACGCATAGCAGATGTGAGCATGGTGCTATATCCGCTCTCAGCGTTCCGCGCCATGAACCAAGCGGCGCTTAAAGTATATAAGGCGACACGTAAAGACGGTACGCAAAAAAATGTAGTGGATTTAATGCAAAGTCGCGCAGACCTTTACGACCACCTGGGCTATCACGCATTTGAACAAAAATTAGATGCTTTGTTTAAGCAAGAAAAATAAGTAAACACTGTCATTCCGACGAGACCGTAAAGGTCTTCACCGTGGAATATATCTGCTAAAGCAGATTATTCACACGAGAAAAGTCGGAATGACGATGGTGAATTTGTAGTTTCAATCAATAAAACGTTGCAACCATACAACTAACAATTTTTAAATTTAGAGGCTTAGCTTGAGAAATGGGAGAAACTTATGAACACGGTCACCGAACAACCTAAAAAGAAAAAAGGCGTCGCACTTGCTGGAATCTCGGCAGGCACCACTTCAATCTGTACCGTAGGTCATACTGGTAACGATTTACATTATCGCGGTTACGATATTATTGAACTCGCTAAACAGTCTACATTCGAAGAGGTAGCCTATTTATTGATTCACGGTGAATTACCTAATCAAGCACAGCTCAAGGCGTATCACACCAAGTTGAAACAATTGCGCACCCTACCCGTTGAACTTAAAACCGTTTTAGAGCAAATCCCTAAAAATACGCACCCTATGGATGTAATGCGTACAGGGTGCTCCATGTTAGGTACGCTAGAACCGGAAATTGCAGATCGCAATACCGTTGCGGCACAGGATTTAGGCGATAGGTTAATTTCATGTTTCGGTTCAATTTTGTTGTATTGGTATCACTTCAGCCATCACGGTAAGCGTGTGAATGTAGAAACCGACGACGACAGCATCGCGGCACACTTTCTACATGTGCTGCATGGAAAAGTACCGAGCCAATTACATATAGACGCCATGAACACGTCGCTCGTGTTGTATGCAGAGCATGAGTTTAATGCCTCTACTTTCGCTGCACGCGTGATTGCGGGCACGCTATCTGATATGTATTCATGTATCACAGGTGCAATCGGTGCCCTACGGGGCGCAAAACATGGCGGCGCAAATGAAGCTGCGATGGAAATCATAGAACGCTATAAAAACGCTGATGAAGCAGAAGCCGATATTTTGACACGCATGGCCCATAAAGAAATCATCATTGGCTTTGGTCACCCTGTATATACGATTGCCGACCCTAGAAATGAATCAATCAAGGAAGTTAGCCGCAAGTTATGTGAAGATAACGGCAATATGACCCTGTTTAACGTTTCTTCTCGTATTGAAGAAGTGATGTGGCGGGAGAAAAAAATGTTCCCGAACCTGGATTGGTACAGTGCCTCTAGCTATCACATGATGGGCATTCCTACGGGTATGTTTACGCCGATATTCGTGATCTCTCGCACCACAGGCTGGGTAGCCCACGTGATTGAGCAGCGTATCGATAACAAAATCATTCGCCCAAACGCGGAATATACAGGCCCTGATAATCGCTCGTATGTACCGCTAGATAAAAGATAACGAAACTTAGCTTGTTGCGTTTAATTGCCTTTATCAATTAATTTTTAAGATGAAGTGCGAGGCACACGAAGCGCAGAAACCGGAATGTACACAAAGTACATGAGGATTTTGAGCATCGCGCAACAAAGCAATTCGCTTAAAAATTAATTGATAAAGGTAATTAAAAATGTCTGCTCACATCTCTAACATACGCCCTGCTCCTGACCAAGTAATAGTAGATATTGCAAACTATGTCGCTGATTTTGAAATTAAATCTGAAGAAGCGTTTGATACCGCCCGTAACTGCTTGATGGATACACTAGGTTGCGGCTTTGAAGCGCTGGATTACCCAGCATGCACTAAATTACTGGGCCCAGTGATTGCTGGAACCGTAGTACCGAATGGCGCAAAAATACCGGGCACTTCGTATCAGCTAGACCCGATTTTAGCTGCATTCAACATCGGCGCAATGATACGCTGGCTAGACTTTAACGATACTTGGCTAGCTGCTGAATGGGGGCATCCTTCTGACAATCTGGGTGGAATTCTAGCAACGGCGGATTATATTTCACGTAAAAATGTAGCTGAAGGTAAAGCTGCACTCACGATTAAAGATGTGCTTACCGCCATGATTAAGGCGCATGAGATTCAAGGGGTATTAGCCCTGGAAAACAGCTTTAACCGCGTAGGGCTGGATCACGTTATTTTAGTAAAAATCGCTTCAACCGCGGTAGTGACTAAACTACTGGGGGGCAATAAAGAAGATATTATCAATGCAGTTTCTAATGCTTTTGTGGATGGCCAAAGTTTACGTACCTATCGCCACAGTCCGAATACAGGCTCACGTAAATCATGGGCCGCAGGCGATGCCACTAGCCGCGCTGTGCGATTAGCTTGGATGACCATGCAAGGCGAAATGGGCTATCCATCAGCGTTAACCGCAAAAACGTGGGGCTTTTATGATGTGTTATTTAAAGGCAATTCATTTAAATTCCAACGCGATTACGGCTCTTATGTCATGGAACAAGTACTGTTCAAAATTTCCTTCCCCGCTGAGTTTCACGCACAAACTGCAGTGGAATGCGCCATTCAACTACACGCGCAAGTGGGCAAGGAAATTCAAACATTAGAACAAATCACACAAATTGATAAAATCGTGATTACTACACACGAATCAGCAATCCGAATTATCGATAAAACTGGTCCGCTTGATAATCCTGCAGACCGTGACCATTGCATTCAATACATGGCCGCAATTGGCTTGCTTAAAGGCAACTTAACTGCTCAGGACTATGAAAATGAAGCTGCGGCAGACCCGCGCATTGATGCGATTCGCAGCAAAATGGTTTGTGTAGAACGTGACGAGTATTCAGCGGACTATCTCAACCCTGAAAAACGCTCAATTGCAAACGCGATTCAAGTGTTCTTCAAAGATGGCACTACATCAGACAATATCGCTGTGGAATACCCAATTGGTCACCGTCGTCGTCGCGGCGAAGGCATCCCTGAACTCGTGAAAAAATTCCAAGTGAATTTAGCACGCCGTTTTGATGCCAAAAAACAAGCAGATATTTTGGCACTGTGTTTAGATCAAGCGAAACTAGAAGCAACTTCAGTGAATGTGTTTGTGGATATGTTGGCAGCTTAAACCCTATGGATTAATGTTAATTGATGTGCTCATAGAAATATTGTGCACACCCTATTCACTAATATTATGATCATGGCTACTCTCTTTTAGATAAGCCGCAAGTCATAAAAATGTCATAAAAAAAACATAAAATGGAAATAGGTGCACTTGATCTCTACTTAACTTCAAGTGAACACCGACATTTCTAAACTCTAATAAAAGACATCATGCACTCCATAAAAACCAATGCTTGGCTGACAGCAGCCTTTATTGCCTTTACTATATCCACTGTAAACGCCGCAGAAAAAATAATTAATATTGATGGGTCTAGTACGGTATATCCCATTACTAAAAATGTGGCCGATTCATTTCAAGCCATTCGTAAAGTGAAAATAAATGTAAATATTTCCGGCACAGGAGGGGGTTTTGCGAAATTTTGTCGAGGTGAAACACAGGTGCAAAACGCATCGCGACCTATCTTGAAAAAAGAAATGGATATCTGCAAAGAAGCAGGCATCCAGTACATTGAATTACCGATTGCATTCGATGCACTAACCATAGTAGTCAATAAAAACAATGATTTCGTTGATTACTTAACTGTGGAAGAGCTCAACAAAATCTGGCGACCTGCGTCTAAAGGCAAGATTAAAACTTGGCGCCAAGTAAGATCAACATGGCCTAATCAACCGTTAAACTTATATGGGCCCGGGACTGATTCCGGCACGTTCGATTACTTTACTGAAGCGATTGTGGGCAAGGCAAAAATGAGTCGTGACGATTTCACAGCCAGTGAAGATGATCACGTACTGATACAAGGCATCGCTCAGGACATCGGCGCACTTGGCTATTTTGGCTATGCCAATTATGAAGAAAACAAAGATAAACTCAGAGCGATACCCATTATTGCTAAAGGAAGTGCACTGCCAGTTTTACCTTCTATGGAGGCAGTAAAAGATGGAACCTATCAACCATTATCTCGCCCATTATTTATCTATGTAAATGCAACTGCAGTGGCATTTAAACCAGAAGTAAAAGAATTTGTAGATTATTATATGTATTTAAAAGCTTCTCCGAAATTAGTAGAGAAAGCCAAATACATTCCATTGCCTGCCAAAGAGTATGACGCAGTACATAGGCATTGGCAGGCTAGAAAACCCGGCACTGGCTTTAATGGCGTACCAGAAATTGGCGTTAAAATCGATGAATTATTATCCAGGATCAAGGCGTAGGCATAACAGCGAACTTCTAATCAATACTCTAGTAAGAAATCGTGGATGCCTTTAAGTAAACCTGTGCATTAAGCGGCATAAACAGCGTAAAATAGCGTTTTCTTAATTCGTTATTTTGAGCTTTTATGTCGCTTACCACCCTCAACGCACTCTCCCCTCTCGATGGTCGCTATCAAACCAAACTTGATTCTTTACGCCCTTACTTTAGTGAATATGCACTCATTAAACACCGCGCATGGGTAGAAATTGAATGGCTTAAAGCCCTTTCTGCCACCAATGTGTTAGCAGAAATCGCGCTATTCAGTGCGGATACAATTCAAGAATTAGATGCGGCGATCACTAACTTCAGTGAAGTTGATGCCTCACAAGTAAAAGCGATTGAAGCACGTACCAATCACGACGTAAAAGCCCTTGAATATTGGCTTAAAGAAAAGTTTGACCACAATCATGAGATTAAAAAAGCTAGTGAATTCATTCACTTTGCCTGTACTTCTGAAGACATTAATAATCTATCGCACGGCTTGATGTTAAAAAGTGCACGCGATGCAGTAATGTTGCCATTCTTGGCTAACCTCATTGCACGTATGACTGAATTAGCACATGAGCTTGCTGACCAACCTATGCTTTCACGCACACATGGACAGACAGCATCGCCAACTACCATGGGTAAAGAGTTGGCCAATGTGGTGTACCGTTTACAACGCCAACAAAAACAACTCATCAATAACGAGATACTTGGCAAAATCAATGGCGCAGTAGGCAACTTTAACGCGCACTTATCAGCCTATCCAGCGTTTGATTGGCAAAGTTTTGCTAAAAAATTCGTAGAATCATTGGGGTTAACTTACAACCCAATGACCATTCAAATTGAGCCGCATGACTACATGGCTGAGTTGTACGATACACTTTCCCGCATCAACACAATTTTAATTGACCTTAACCGCGATATTTGGGGCTACATTTCAGTTGGCTACTTCAAGCAAAAAGTCAAAGCAGGTGAAATCGGTTCGTCCACCATGCCGCATAAAGTTAACCCGATTGATTTTGAAAACTCAGAAGGCAACTTAGGCTTAGCCAATGCAGTATTACGTCACATGGCTGAAAAGCTCCCTATCTCTCGCTGGCAACGTGACCTTACAGATTCAACCGTGTTGCGCAACATGGGTGTAGCATTTGGCTACACACTACTGGGTTACGATTCATGCTTACGCGGATTGAATAAACTGGAAGTGAATCCAGAAAAATTGGCACAAGATTTGGACAATAGCTGGGAAGTTTTAGCCGAACCGATTCAAACCGTGATGCGTCGTTACGGCATTGAAAATCCTTACGAACAACTTAAAGAACTCACTCGCGGTAAGGGCGGTATCAACAAAGCTTCATTGCATACATTTATTAGCCGCTTAACTATTCCTGTAGAAGCTAAACAAGCGCTTTTAGAGATGACGCCAGCGAGTTATATTGGTAAAGCGGTAGATTTGGTGAAATGGATTGATTAACTTTCAGGAGTTATCACATTGAATACTGATAAAAATAACCCGACACTTGCGGTACTCATTGATGCAGATAACGCGAGAGCAAGTATCATTGAAGGCTTACTCGCTGAAATAGCAAAACTGGGGGTTGCGAGTGTCAAACGCATATATGGTGACTGGACGACACCAAATTTAGGTCAGTGGAAAACTATTTTATTAGAACATTCCATTCAGCCTATCCAACAATTCCGTTACACCACTGGCAAAAATGCTACTGATAGCGCCATGATTATTGACGCTATGGATTTACTCTACACGAATACATTTGATGGTTTTTGTATTGTTTCAAGCGATAGTGATTTTACTAGATTAGCATCCAGAATCCGTGAATCAGGTAAACGCGTATACGGATTTGGCGAAAAGAAAACACCGCGTCCTTTTATTACCGCATGCGACCGATTTATTTATACTGAAATTTTACTAGTTTCTACTGATAATCAAGCCAATGATAATGATGCGCTAATAGCTGCTAAAGAAAAATCCGCTGAAGTAAAAGCTGAATCAAAAAAATCAGTCGTTGACAATAAAACAGTCGAAGAACCTCCGAAAAAATACACCGAAAAAGAATTAAAACAAGACTCAAAACTCAGATGGCTTTTCAAATCAGCAATTGAAGCAGCCTCAAATGATGAAGGTTGGGCTCAATTGGGCGGTGTAGGAAGCAACATCATCAAAAATGCACCAGATTTTGACCCTAGAAACTATGGTTATACAAAACTAGGGGACTTAGCGATTGCTATGGGTTTATTTGATGTTGAAAAGAATCAAACACACATATTATTAAGAAGAAAACAAAATAAATGAGCGAAATCCTAGTCCTCTATTACTCACAAGGCGGTGCAGTGCGTGAAATGGCACAACTCATTGCTCGCGGCGTTGAAAGCGTAACCGGGGTCAAAGCGCGCATACGCACTGTGCCCAAGGTTTCAACAAACTGTGAAGCCACTGAATCAGATATACCCAGTAGCGGTGACCCTTACGTCGAATTAAATGATTTAGAAGAATGTATAGGACTGGCACTTGGCAGCCCTACCCGCTTTGGCAATATGGCAGCGCCGATCAAGTATTTTTTAGACGGCACTGCGAGTTTATGGTTAAAAGGTACGCTCATCGGCAAACCTGCCGCTGTATTCACCTCTACCGGCTCTATGCACGGCGGCAATGAAACCACATTAATCACCATGATGTTGCCGCTTATGCATCACGGCATGCTCATGGTTGGAATACCTTACTCGGAACCTGAGTTATCCAACACACAATCTGGCGGCACACCTTATGGCGCTAGCCATATTGGCGGCTCTGCGGACGATAAAGCGATTACCACAGATGAGCGTAAATTATGCTTAGCATTGGGCAAACGTCTGGCTCAAACTGCATTGAAGCTTTCTACTTAAGATTAATGAAATGAGTCTAGCATCCGAAGCCCGTCAGTTTTTACGCGCTACACGTAGTGGTGTACTTTCGACTTTTTCAGCCAAATTTACCGGCTATCCTTTTGGCTCAGTCGCGCCTTTTGTATTGGATCATAGCGGGCAACCTATTGTTTTGATTAGTACGATTGCTGAGCACACTAAAAATATCATCGCTAATCCCAAGGTCTCATTACTAGCATTAGCCGGCGATGAGGATTTGCAAGCCAGTGCACGTTTAACTTTAATTGGCAAAGCTGTAAAAATAGATAAAGAAGATGCGAATTTAAGGAATCGTTATTTACGCTATTTTCCGCAGGCTGCCGGTTATTTTGAGACGCATGATTTTAACTTTTATCGCATTGAAATCGCACAAGCACGATATATCGCAGGCTTTGGCAAAATGGGCTGGGTTTCGGGAAAAGAGCTTACAGGTAAAGAGCTTACAGGTATCGAGCTAGATGGTAGCGAACTTACCAATACATCATATCTATTAGCTATTCAAGAAACCGCTATCATTGACCATATGAATGCAGACCATGCACATAGCTTGATTGCTTATAGCAGGCATTTTCATCAAATTGAAGTAACTAATCCGCACATGCTTGGTATTGATAGCGATGGATTTGATGTGAGTGTGAACATTAAAGAAAGTAACCAATCAAAAATCCTGCGCTTTAATTTTGAACAGCCTATTCATGATGCGCAATCCGCCAGAGTAGCGCTTGTAGCCATGTCAAAAGCAGCAAACGTATGATTGATATTAGTGATAAAAAGCAGCGCATCATTAGAGCATTGCGATTAGGCGCAATCATTAGCCTTATCGCCCTAATATTTTTGTGCCTCGCTTGGGAAAGTGTTTTAGCACCGCTAAAGCCGGGCGGCAGTATGCTCATGTTAAAAGCAGCCATTTTACTAATGCCTTTGTTTGGCATTTTGCATGGTAAGCGTTATACCTACCAATGGGCTAGCATGTTCATCCTATTTTATTTTACTGAAGGCGTAGTACGCGCTTGGTCTGATGTGGGACTCTCGGCAAAGTTAGCTGCTGCAGAGATTGTGCTC
>DASQFK010000117.1:0-18396 GCA_035633175.1 Methylotenera sp. | reverse complement strand
CCGCGCCAATCGCGACATGATGCATGTGTTGCGATTTCTATTGCGATATCGTTGGCTTAAAAGTCAAGTAGAACCCACGCGCAGCGCACTTGCGATATTCACCGCGTGGGGTTAAAACCCCACCCTACCTTTTAATTAATGACAGTTTACGTAAAATTGAAGGTCTAACTCATGACCATTAAATCCTTAATCCGCACGATTCCTCACTACCCTAAACAAGGCGTGCAGTTTCGCGACATCACGACGTTACTGAAAGACCCGTTGGGTCTTAAAGTGACGGTGGACGAGTTGTTCAAACGCTACGAGAACCAGCGTATCGACAAAGTGGTAGGGATTGAGTCACGCGGTTTCATGGTGGGTACACCGCTGGCTTATAAGTTGGGCGTAGGTTTCGTGCCGGTGCGCAAGGGCGGCAAGTTGCCTGCTGAAACGCTGGGACATGACTACGAGTTAGAATATGGAAGTGACCGCGTCGAGATCCACATTGATGCTATCGAGAAGGGTGAACGTATCCTGCTGGTGGATGACATAATCGCAACCGGTGGTACCGCATTAGCTGCAGCTGCGCTCATCACGAAACTAGGTGGAGAGTTGGTGGAATGTGCGTTTATCATCGAGCTCATTAGCCTAGGCGGCCGCAAGCGTTTGGAAGCAAAGGGCCACAAGATGTTTGCCCTTTGTGGATTTGAAGGCGATTAGCGTTTAGTAGTATAGTAAGTTAAATTCCATATAGACGGTCTCAATTAACATCATGCCAGTTACCGAAATCAATCACATTAACCTGCGTGCGAATCGCGAAATGATGCATGTGTTACGTGATTTTTATTGCGATATTGTTGGCTTAAAAGTGGGGCCACGTACCGCGACTACCAGCTATGGTTTTTGGCTGTACATTGCTGATAACGATGTGGTGCATATTGCTGAATATAACAAAGGCGTAGGCGCACCCGATTTGCATGTGAACGGTACCTATGACCATGTATCGTTTACCTGTACCGATATGCCGGCTATGGAAGAGCATTTAACCGCATACAATGTACCTTACACTACGCGAGTACTCAATAATGGCGTGCGGCAGATTAATTTTAAAGATCCTGCAGGCAACGGCATCGAGCTGAATTTTGAGGAATTCAGAAACACATAATTGATTAAGTTTTTTCTTGTGTGACTGACATCACATACACTCTTTCGGCAGGGACTAAAATAGACTTCAGTAGTCTGTTTGAAACTTAAAGCGTTATTTAATAATCATAATGAATATTTTGCAATTGAGGAGGCGTGATGAATACAAAGCACTATCTTAAGTACAGTCTAATCAATAGCTTGTTGGCAGCAAGTTTGCTGATGGGTGTATCTTTTAATGCGCAAGCAGAAGCTGATACGAAACTGTGGCCTGTGGTGAAAGAAGCGTTTTTTGCAAAGCGTGATATTCAAGAGGTGACGTTTCTTAAAATAGATGCGCCGCGCCGCGCCGAGAGTGGTGCACAAGTGCCAGTGACTTTTAGCTATGATAAAGCCGCTGCGAATGGCGTAGATATTAAGAAGATATATGTGTTGGTGGAAGCGAACCCCATTCAATTGGCTTCAACGTATCATTTAACTGACATGCTGGGAAATTTTCAGTTAGCGACACGTGTTCGATTTGAAACGGATTCATTTGTACGTTTAGTGGGTGAGTCTACTGATGGCAAGTTATACATGGCGGCGAGAGAGATTCGGGCTGCTGGCGGTTGCGGTGGCACGGTTGATGGTGACGATGCGGCAATCCGTGCGGCGGCTGGCAAAATTAAATTAAGGGTAGAAGAACCAGTTAAAATCGGTAGTGCTGCTTCAACAATTTTTAATATTAGGCATCCAATGCGTACTGGCTTGCAGCGTGATCTAGTTTCACAAGGTTATGTACCCGCGTACTATATCAACAAAGCTTCTTTTACTTATAACGGTAAACCGGTGATGACGGTGGATGTTGGTGTAGGTACGAGTGAAGACCCTTATATGAAGTTTAATTTCACGCCAGATGCACCAGGTAAATTAGAAGTGGTGGCAACTGACAATGAAGGTAAAACCTTTACACAGGAAGTTGATGTGAAAAGTTGATGCCAGAGTTGTTGTGAAAGGCCTCCAATTGGAGGCCTTTTTATTGGCTGTATTGTCTTAATAGTCATGTTTGTCATACCGACGAAAGTCGGTATCTAGTGTCCTTAAGTCACTGGATTCCGTGTCGAGCACGGAATGACAATCTGATGCTAAAATAATTCTAATAATTAAGGAGGCTAGTAATGAAAAGTTATCGTAAAGAATTATGGTTTAACCCACCAACTCGCGTTGCTTTTATACGCATTACTGAGCAGGTGAACGAGTGTTTGCGTGAAAGCGGAGTGAAGGAAGGCTTTGTGCTAGTGAATGCTATGCATATTACGGCTAGCGTATTTATTAATGATGATGAACGCGGATTGCACCATGATTACACGCAATGGCTAGAGCGCTTAGCGCCGCATGAGCCAGTCAGTAGTTATCGGCATAATGACACGGGCGAAGATAATGCCGATGCGCATATGAAGCGCCAAGTCATGGGGCGTGAAGTGGTGGTTGCGATCACTGAAGGTCGGCTAGATTTTGGGCCGTGGGAACAGATTTTTTACGGTGAGTTTGATGGGAGGCGTAAAAAAAGAGTGTTGGTTAAGATTATCGGTGAATAGGTTCAGCTGTTTAAACAATTAAAAAGGAAGCATTTTTGCTTCCTTTTTAATTTAAAACGCAAGTTAGTGACATTTAAAATAAGTCTAATTGGGTGAGATGCAAGTATTAACCAAAAGGGCTTTCAGAATCCCAATCGGGGTTAAAACGTGCCCACCCATTCTTACCATTTGATTTGGCAGCATACATCGCACTATCAGCATGATTGATTAATATATCTTCAGTTTCTCCATCTTGAGGATAAATTGAAATACCGATGCTTGCTGAAATATTCATTTTATTTTCCTCGAAAATAAAAGGCTGATTAAGCGTTTGTAATATTTTATCTGCAATTTTCTCAACATAAGTTGGGGTTTCAAATCCTGTAACGATAATGATGAATTCATCACCGCCCAGCCTTGCAAAAACGTCTGTCTCCCGAATACATTGATTCACCCGATTGGAAACCTCAATTAGCAACTTATCACCAGTATGATGTCCATATTGGTCATTCACAGATTTAAAGCCATCCAGATCAAAGAACATTAGCGCAAACATGGCGTTTGCACGGGACATTCTTTTGATTTCAGAATCGAGATGATCAAAAAACATTCTTCTGTTGGGTAAACCAGTTAAAGCGTCAAAATTGGCTTGTTTCCAAATGATCTCCTCGGATTTTTTGAGCTCTGTGATATCACTATGAGTCCCCACCATGCGTTGCGCAGTGTTATCTTCATTCCACTCCACCACCATGCCTCGAGCTGACACCCATTTCCAGCTATTATCTTTACACAGCAATCGATACTCTACAGCGTAGGTATCACTTTTTTTGTGAATACAATTATTAAGCGCTTGCAAGAATTTAAGTAAGTCATCTTTGTGGATAAGTGAAATCCATGTCGAATAGTTATTGGTGAGTTTATGGCCACCATAGCCCAGCATATCTTTCCATTTTTTAGAAAAGAATGCTTTTTTAGTGTTGATATTCAAATCCCAAACACCATCACCGGCACCTTCTAGCGCAAACTTCCAGCGTTGTTCACTTTCAAGCAGGGCAGCGTTAATGAAATCTAACTCATTAATAAGCTTACTCAATTTGTTACGTTCAGCCCGAAGCTCTAACAATTTCATCGCCTGGTTGGCGAGCATTTTTAATGTGTCTAGTTCATGTGCGGTAAATGCTCTGGGCATTTGATCCATAATGCAAAAAGTGCCAATTGCGAGATTATCCGAATTCCAAAGAGGCACACCCGCATAAAACCCAAGATGTAGCTCACCTAGTACAAGAGGGTTGTCGGCGAATCTTTCATCTTGTGAGGTGTTTTCTACAACTAGTGCAGTATTAAGCTTTAATGTGTGTGTACAAAATGAGATGTCCCTGCTGGTTTCTTTGACTGAAAGACCTACTGAAGCCTTAAACCATTGACGATGATCATCCATAATAGTTACCGTTGCTATCGGCACCTGAAATATCATAGCCGCTAGCTTGACCAAATCATCAAAATCAGTCTCCTGGGCACTATCCAGAATTTCGTAGCTTTCTACCGCTAGCAGTCGATTTGTCTCTTGATCATTGGAATCCATAAGTTAAAACCTTATTTTTTAAAGCTAAATTATGTAATACCAGAATACAGCACCAAGGTAGATTTTAATATACGAATTATAAGATCAAGGTTATTTGCGTTTTATAGTAATGAGAGTTGGGCAAAAAAACAACAAGTCTTGTTGTCATAGTGACTGATAGTTTATAGATAGTGTGTTCGTTAGCACGCTTAGTAGCGCATAAATAAAAATTCATAATAGTTACAATTGTTTAGAAATGATCCTTGTTGACTTCACAAATGATAATTGTTATCATTTGCATTCATAAATAAGCCAGCTAAATAATTTTTAGGGTACTTTTACTATGCTAAACAATGCACCTGCAAAGATTGGTAAATCTGACGCTAAAAATATAGGCATAACAACTAGTAGATCCATTACCAGCGAGGCGTTGTTTTCCGGGCAACGAGAATTGCTCATTGAGCATGCAGGTGTGGAATACCGACTGCGCATGACTAATCAGGGAAAGTTAATTTTAACCAAGTAGTTGAATCGCCCCAGGGTTAAAGATTAGGGGGTTAAAGATTACTGGATGAAAGATTAAATGATGGGAGAGCCAAATGAAGCCTAACTTGAAGTTAGTAAATAAAATGGATACCGCTGAACTGCTGTTCAATCCATCATCTATTCAGGCGTTAGTACCTAAAGGCAATAGCCAATTATTAAAGCCAAGTAAGCAAAAGTCATCTTATGCGTTACTCGTTTTAGTGATTGTGGCGCATATAGCGGGGTTAGCTTGGTTGGTCAATGCTAAGCCAACACCGCCTGCTATTAAAGAAGCGCTGCCACCCATGATGGTAAGTTTAGTAGCTAGCCCTGCACCAGAGCCGCAAGTTGTACCACTAGTGCCTACACCGCCACAGCCGGTGATTGAGAAACAAAAACCTATCGTCAAGAAAAAAGAGCCGACACCAGAACCTGTGGCTAAAGAACCTGAAGCTGCACAACCGATAGTGACAGAAACACCACCTACACCTGCCGCGCCCATAGTCGTGGCAAAAGCACCTGAAGTAGTTGAAGCGCCTGAGCAAAAAGTAGAGCCTGAGCCGGTGATTGAACCGCCGCGTTTTGGCGCAGCTTATTTGCATAATCCAGCGCCAGATTATCCGCCGCTTTCACGTCGTTTAGGTGAACAAGGCCGCGTTTTGTTACGTGTGCTGGTTTCTACAAGCGGTACTGCTGAAAATGTCCAGGTAGAAAATAGTAGCGGCTCGAATAAGCTGGATCAAGCTGCAATACAGGCCGTCAAAAAATGGACTTTTATCCCAGCAAAACAAAGCAATAAAGCGATTAGTGCTTATGTGCTGGTGCCGGTGAAGTTTTCACTCGAAAGTTAAATTATAGAAAGCTGAATTTGAGCTTCTTCAGAAATAGATTATTGATTTGATTATTTAAGGAAATATTAAAAATGCAAAACGGCTATGAGTTTAATAGTTTGGAGTTTATAACGGCAGGCGGACCAGTATCAATGGCAGTCGCTCTTATTCTATTAGTCATGTCAGTGGCTAGCTGGTATTTGATTGTGACTAAAGGCATCCAAGCATGGCGTATGCGCAGTGCTTTTAGTGCGTATGCAAAAAAGTTCTGGAGCGCATCAAGCTTAGCGTCAGCCATCAAGTCAAACGATAATATTGCATTAGCTAATCTAGCTAAGCAATCCATCGCAGCGACTGAGCACCATCAACAGCATACTGCTAAAAATGCTGGCATTGCAGCAATTGATGCTATTTCAAAAGATGAATTTATAGCACGTGCCATGAATCGCAGTATCAGCGAAGAAAGTGCGAAACTAGAAAACGGCTTAACCGTATTAGCGTCAGTAGGCAGTGTCTCACCGTTCGTTGGTTTATTCGGTACGGTATGGGGTATTTACCATGCGCTTGCTAGCATTAGTCAAAGCGGCCAGGCGACTTTAGATAAAGTCGCAGGTCCTGTCGGAGAAGCATTGATTATGACGGCGCTTGGTTTGGCTGTGGCAATCCCGGCAGTATTGGCTTACAACGCATTAGTGCGTAGCAACCGCGTCTTAATCAGCCAAATCGAGCACTTCGGCTATGAATTGCATACCTTGCTCATGACGGGTGCAGTCATCAACGCAAGACATGAATCAGCAGAACCTGTTAAGACGCGCACGCAAAAAGATGGCATACATGCCGTTGAGGTGCCAGCATGATAGGGTCAGGTCATGGAGTAGGCGTCACCAACCATGCGGCGCCGATGTCTGAAATAAACACTACGCCGCTAGTGGATGTAATGTTGGTGCTACTTGTGATTTTTATTATCACTGCACCATTGCTTACACATGCGGTTAAGATTGATTTGCCTCAGGCCAGCAGTCAGCCATTACCGGAAAAACCGGAAGTGATTTCAGTCGCAATTGATGCGTCAGGAAAAATGTACTGGAACGATGTGCCTATGGTGCAGGGCGAACTAAAGGTAAAGTTACAGCTAATCGCCAATCAAAAACCGCAGCCTGAACTTAATATTCGCGCAGATAAAGAAACGCGTTATCAAATTTTGGCGGAAGTGATGGCCGATGCACAAAACGCTGGCGTTACAAAGTTAGGTTTTGTAAGTGAACCCGTTAAGTAAGTGAATCCGTAATTATTAGTATTATCCAATAGATGAACAGCTCATAAAGGCTGTTCACCTATGTAATAAATTTCCAGCCAGTTTCGAAGGTTAATTTTAATAAGCACAACAAACTTAATATTTGTTGTGCTTTTTTACGCCAATTATTACTGATAGCGTAATGCTTCAATCGGGTTTAGCATGGCTGCTTTTTTAGCTGGGTAAAAGCCAAAGAACACACCAATGCTCGCCGCAACGCCAAAAGCGATAGCGACGGATTCAGTCGAAACAATCACTTCTGCCTGCGTGAACATACTCACGGCTAATGCGCCACCCACACCAATACCGATGCCAATCAGGCAGCCGACGATTGAAATCATGATGGCTTCCAACAGGAACTGCATGAGGATATCGCGTTGGCGGGCACCAATCGCCATGCGGATGCCAATCTCACGTGTACGCTCGGTGACCGATACCAGCATGATGTTCATGATGCCAATGCCGCCAACCAGCAGTGATACCGACGCGATAGCACCTAATAGCAATGACATGGTACGTGTGGTCTCCGCCGCAGAGTTTGCGATAGCGGCCAGATTGCGCACAGAGAAATCGCTATCTGCCCCTTCGCGAATATTATGGCGCTGATTCAGCAAGCTGTTCAGGCCTTCCTCCACCATAGTCATCACTTTGTCAGACTCAGCTTGTACCAATATCTGCCGCACACTGCCGGGCAGCTGGTTACCGAAAAGTTTACGCTGTGCCGTAGTGAGTGGCACGATGATGACGTCATCCTGATCGCGACCATCCAGCGTCTGGCCTTTGCTGTCCAATACACCCAAAATCACAAAAGGGCTTTGTTTTAAACGCAAAGTCTTGCCCACTGGGTCGATGTCTTCGCCAAAGATATTATCGGCGACGGTTTTGCCAATCAAAGCGACACGTGTAGCGGAGCGGATATCGGAATCAGAAAACACATAGCCGTCAGATAATTCCCATGAGCGTACGTCGAAGTAGCCCGGCGTGGTGCCAATGACATCTGTATTCCAGTTATTGCTACCGTATACCACCTGTGCTTTACCCATGATTACGGGTGCGACACCTACTACGCCATCCAGGTTGGCAATCGCATCAGCATCTTTCACATTGAGCGATGGCGCATTACCGGTGGCCGAACGTGCACCCCCCATACTAGGCGGACCGGACAATACCACGAACAGGTTGCTGCCCATGGCACTGATGGAGCGTTTTACGGAGGCTTCTGCACCCTGACCGATGGCCATCATCAATACCACCGCGCCTACGCCGATGACCATGCCCAACATAGTTAAAAAAGTGCGTAAGCGGTTGGCGCCCATGGCGTGCCATGCTTCTCCTAACATCGCAGCGAACATTAGATTGCCTCGCTTAACATAATGGCTGGGCTATGTGAGACGTTAGGACGCGTGCGAGTATCTTCCACAATTCTTCCATCTAAAAAGCGTACTTGGCGGCTGGCGTGTGTAGCGATATCGGTCTCATGCGTGACCAGTACGATGGTGATGCCTTCGTTATTCAGTTCGCCGAATAGCTTCATGATTTCTTCACCGGTGGTGCTATCCAAGTTGCCTGTAGGTTCATCGGCAAGAATCAGTCGCGGCTTGTTAATTAAGGCGCGGGCGATGGCAACACGTTGTTGTTGACCGCCTGATATTTGATTAGGACGTGAGTCCAGGTATTTTCCTAAGCCTACTTTTTCTAACATCAGCTTGGCACGGGCGTGACGTTCTGTTTTTGCGATTTTTGCATAGACTAAGGGGAGCGACACGTTATCTAATAGGTTAGACCGTGCCAAGAGATTAAAGCCTTGAAACACGAAACCAATCGTTTGGTTACGAACTTTTGCAACCGCATTCTCTTCCATGGTCGCGACAGCATGGCCATCTAATACATATTGCCCTTTTGTCGGCTTGTCTAAACATCCCAGAATGTTCATAAAGGTCGATTTACCTGAACCGGAAGGCCCCATGATGGCAACATAATCACCATTGTCTATGCGTAAGTTCACATCATTAAGCACTGGAAATGGACCTGCCGCGGTTTGGTAGTCTTTAAACAGATGACTGACTTCGATAACGCTGTTTTGCATATTCTGAATATCCACGCTAGAACATTCCCTTAAAACATTCTAGGCGCGCGCATACTGCCGCTACCTTGAGCCTGACCGTTAGCCTGTATCTCACCGACAATGACTTGGGTGCCAACACTCAAGTCTTGTGACATGATTTCGGTATTGCGACCATCTGTAATGCCCACGCGGACTCTTACTAAAGATGGTTTGCCATCCTTGAGTATATAAACCTTGCCAGTGGCTAAGTTTTCACCCCTATTTTTCTTCCTGTCCCTATTCTTATTGCCATCTTTATTCTGGCCACCATTGGTCTTGCCATTTTCGTCTAGCTTGGGTTTATAACGTAAGGCTGCATTGGGTACCAGTAAAGCTTGCTCGCGGTTTGCTACGGCGATATTTACGTACGCTGTCATGCCAGGCAATAACACTTGATCACTATTGTCTACCGACACCACCACATTGTAAGTCACCACATTTGTTGTATTGGTGGAATTTAATCGAAGTTGTTTCACTACACCTTCAAAGTTGCGGTTTGGGAACGCGTCCACATTGAATTTAACCTTTTGACCTACTTTGATGTTGCCAATATCAGCTTCTGCAAAGCTGGTATCAATTTGCATTTTTGCTAAATCCTGTGCAATTTGAATCAAGGTTGGCGTTTGGAAACTTGCTGCAACGGTTTGCCCAACATCCACAACGCGATTCACTACAATGCCAGACACAGGAGAACGAATGATCGTGAAATTCAAATTGGTTTGGTCGCGGGTTAACAGGCCGCGTGCAGTATCTAACTGTGCTTTGGCAGATTTCAACGCTTGTACTGCAGTATCCAACTCTTGTTTAGATACAAAGTCTTGGGCATACAATTCACGCATGCGTCGCTCATTGGCCTGTGCCAGTTCAACCGAAGCTTGGTTGTTGCGCACACTGCCTTGCGATTGAGCAATCTGCGCCATGAACAGGGCGTTATCCAGTTCGAGTAAAATCTGGTCTTTCTTCACTTCGTCATTAAAATCGACGTATAACTTTCTTACGATGCCTGACACTTGCGTACCCACGCTAATCAGGCTAACAGGGTTCAAGGTGCCGTTAGCTGAAACAGACTGTTCGACGTCTCCTTGGGTCACTTCATCCAAACGGTATAAATCTTCAGGTTTGGATTGATTCAATACGCGGTAGTAGTAATAGGCGGCGCCCGTTAGCGCGATCAGAATTAAAACAATGATGATTTTTTTGAGTGATTTCATGTGAGACCTAGGTTCAATTCTTGATATGGGTTCAATTCTTAATATGTTCAATTAATTTGAGGTGATTTAGGCATGCTATTGGCAGCGGGTAGCGATTGAATCATGGCGTTATCAAGCGATCCCATCGATTGCGCTAAGGTGGCGCGCGCAATATTTGAATTCAATGCCGCCTGAATTTTTTGCTGACGTGCACTAGCCAAAGCGCTTTGCGCGTTGAGTGTGTCGATGATATTCCCCACGCCTGCTTTATAGCGACCTAGCGCCACGCGATACGACTCTTCTGCGCTTTTAACCAATGCGTCTGTAGCTGTCACAGACTCAAGCGCGGTGCGCAGGTTCTGATAAGCACTCCATACGTCTAATGAAATCTGTAAGCGTAAGCGATCGCGCTGTGCGGCTCTTAAATCGGCAGTCGCCTCTGCTGCACGGATGCGATAAGTGGGCGCATAACCGCTGAACAAAGGTATAGCGACCGTGATACCTAATGTTGAGTTGTTGCTAGAAGTCAGACTGCTGCCGTCTTGTAAATTATTAGACATAGAGACCGAAATAGTAGGTTTGGCGGCAGCCTTGCTTGCGTCTATATTGGCTTGGGCAGCTTTTAGTTGCGCTTCGCTGGCAATCAGGTCTGGGCGGTGGGTGCCAGCCTGTTCAATCAGTACATTCACATCATTCAGAATGCTAGAGGGCGTGTTGATTGAACTCGCCGCTAGTGTGATTTTCTGGTTGGCAGGTAAGCCCATCACATTGGCTAAATTACCATAAGCAGTTTGCAAATTGCCTTCGCTGGTGATGCGGGTCAGGGTGAGTTGTGCATAAGCGGTTTGTGCTTGCAGTTTGTCGGCAGGCGTTGAAACACCTGCTTTGTAACGTGCTTCTGCCGCTCTGAAACTTTCGCTACTGGCACGTTCAGCTTCTAGTGCGGCTTCCAAAGCGGCAATGTTTGCCTGTGTTTGGTAGAACGCTACCGTGGCTGATAATAATACGCTTTGTACTGTGCTGCTTTGGCTAGCGCTAGCTGAGAGCAGTAACTGGCGCGCGTTTTCCAGTGTGGCATCGCGGTTACCAAAATCATACAAAAGATAACTGGCAACCAGGCTATTACTTAAGTTTGTGTATGGGTTGCTACGTGAGCTGGATTCTGGATGCGAGACATTCAAATTACCTGAAACATTGTCTGATAATGACGGCAGGTAAGCTGATTTAGCGATGCCTAATTGCGCTGCTTGCACGCGGACACTAGCCCATACTTCACTTGTTTGCGGGTTATTGCATAAGCTTGCATCAGCGACTTCGGCCAGCGTAATCAGTTTGTTTAGGTCGATATTGCTGCATGGAGAATCGGGTTCTCTATAGCCGGGTGGTAATTTGGGCAGGTTCTGAAAGCCAGTGTCCAGAGGGTCGCCATTTTTGTACCAGATAGAACTCTCTGCGTAGGCTTGCCCAGTCAATAATATTGATGCAATCAGTACTAGGCATGACTTTAATTTCAAAGTAACAATGGTTTTAGAGTTTTTCAACAGCTTTTGCCTGATAGTAATGTGTAATTGAATAGTAAGAGTTGCATCATACATATTCGTTGCAATTGTAAATGAGAACAGTTATCATTACATTGTACCTTTACAAAACTTAACCATATTTACACCAGTTTACATGAGCTTGTGTAGGTTTTTCATACTAGCCAGCCAACGGTAAATACCCTCTAGCCAGCCAAATAATAACTTAGGGAGTAATACCGTGAAGTTCCAACAATATAAACCGCTAACATTGGCTGTGATGTTAGCTATCAACAGTGGCTTTGCTGCTGCAGAGCAAGACACACAGAAAGTTGATGTGTATGCCGCGACTGAGGCATTGCCTGAAGTTTCTGTGCAGCAAAAGCGCATACAACAAGCCACGCCAAACGACACTGTAAGAACGGGAACTAAAACTGATACACCGCTACGCGATGTGCCTGCTAGTGTTTCGGTCGTTACGTCAGAAATGCTTGAAGAACAAGGCGTTCGCGATATGAACCAAGCGATGATTGCCAATGCGCCAGGCGTACAGTCGCAATTAGGCGGTGGTTATGGTTTCGGTGATAGCTTTAATTCGCGTGGCTTATCGCTCAGCTTTTTGCGCGACACCATGCCAGACGGCACTGCGCAAAATAACTACTTTCGTACCATGCATGACATAGAACGTATTGAAGTATTAAAAGGTCCAGGTTCTGCATTGTTTGGTCCAGTCGGTCCGGGCGGCACCATTAACGTTATTAGCAAGCAGCCACAAGATAAAACGCAGTTTTCAGTAGGCACGACTTTTGGGAGTTTCGGTACATTTAATGGCTTCATTGATTTAACGGGAAAAATTGCGGATGGCGTTGCCGCGCGCTTGATCGTAGATTCTGAGCACACAGATGGTTACCGTGGCCTAAATCGTGATATCACTGAATTTTCACCGAGCGTGCGTTGGAATATTGACGAGACCAAAACGTTAACGGTGGATATTGACCGTCGTAGCATGAAAATTAAGCCAGATAACTACGGTATTTTATTTGATAACAAAGGAAAGATTGCGGATGTACCGCGTGACACACGTTATTACTCACCGTTTAATGATACCGACCAAGAAATTACGCGCATTAGCGTGAATCATGATTGGCAAATTTCGGATAACTTAAGTTTGCGAACTGCATTGATTAATGATGAGCGTGATTTATACATACTTCGCAATGCAGGTGGTGCAGTTAACGCATCTAACGCCAGCAATGCACGTAATGTGCGCCAACAATATGATGATGCTAACTACACCACATTACAAAATGAAGTGACTTGGAAAGTGAACACAGGCGGCATTAAGCATACATTACTTGGTGGCTTAGAGTTTAACAAAACGGACGTGGATACACGCCGTATTGACTATACGCTACCTAATATTGCCAATATATTAAACCCCGTGATTGTTGAAACATCATTAGCAGGTTTGGCACAAACCCCTAGTTTTGATCGCAAAATTAAAAGTGACATCGTCTCTTTTTATGTGCAAGATCAACTAGAGTTGAGTGAACAAGTTAAAGTGCGCGCAGGCTTAAGAAATGACCGTGTAAGCTATGAAGACAAAGGCTTTCAACGTTTTGGAACACCTCCAGCCTACACTTATCGTGAAGTGGATGAATCTACCAATATTGTTTCCGGTAATCTAGGCGCTGTATACCAACCAAATGACCAGTTGGCATTTTATACAGGCTACAGCGAAGGTGGATTTATTAATTTAGCTACGGAAGCGACACGGGTAGCCACCGACCCTGAAACTTCGAAACAAGTAGAAGTTGGTGCAAAAACCTCATTTCTTGAAGATAAAGCCCATTTGAATGTGGCGTTATTTAAAAGTAATCGTTAAAATTATTTTGTCACTTTGCCAGGTAGTGGCGGCCAAGCGACGCAAGATGGTAAAGATGAAACCAAAGGTGTGGAATTTGAAACAGAATTATTTCCGCTAGCCGGTTGGAAACTTACGGGTAATGCCGTGTTCATGGATGCTAAAAATAAATCACGTAACGTATTGGCAGCAACGTTATACGCACCATCTCAAAGTGCGTATGGCTTACGTCCAACCGCGGTGAGTGAAAAAATATTGAGCTTATGGAGTAACTATGTGATTCAATCCGGCTTTGCTCAAGGCATCAGCTTTGGTATTGGTGCGGTGCATAAGGGTGAGGCATATGCCGATTCTTTAAATGCACTCGTCATACCTTCATACACAGTGTTTAACGCGGTAATAGGCTACAAACAGCCTAAGTGGGAAGCCGCAGTGATCATGAATAACTTAACGGATAAAACTTACTACACTAGCCCAACTTTCTCAGGCGCGTTACCAGGTGATCCCCGTAGCATTTATGCAACCTTAAAATTTGATTTCAAATAATTAGTCTATCTACAGATACCAAGGGCACATAATGAAAAAATTTAACTTGTTTTTAGCAATACTTGCTTTATCCGCTACTTTACCTGCCAGCGCACATTATCTCTGGCTAGAGCAAGCTGATGGGCAAGCCAAACTATTTTTTGGAGAGTATGAGAATAACCTGCGTGAAAAATCAGGTGGCAGACTTGATACTATTGCTGCACCGGAAGTCAAATTGCTGGATGCAGCTGCGACAAAATTAAGCTTAAAACGCAATGCAGATTATATTGCCGTGGAAGGTGTTAAAGCGCAGCCGGTAATAGCGAGTGAACTTAGCATGAAAGTAAAAGATATGACTAAGTACAACTTTGGTATTGTCAAGCCAATGTATTACGCCCGTATTGGGTCAGGTGCGGCAGAATCTGCTTCAGCTAATGCATTGGATATCCAGCCATTAGGTAACAATAAATTGCTTATTAGCTTGAATGGAAAACCCTTAGCTAAAAGTAAATTAATAATTTCTGCGCCTAACCAATGGCAACAGGAACTGAATGCAGATGATAAAGGCGAGGTGACATTCAATACGCCTTGGACTGGTTTATATGTAATGGAAGTGGTTAACCTTGAGCCCAGCAAAGGAAGTTATCAAGGGGAAACTTATGAAAATATCCGTCATGTAAGTACACTTTCTGTTATCAAAAAATGAGCATAGTAAATTCGCAGCAATAAAATCAAGCTGGCTTAGCAATATAAAGCAAATGTAGGGTTATTGGTGAAGAGCTATTCATTAATAGCTTTTATAAAGCTAACAGTGAGATTGATAGTCTCCGTGCGACTTATAGCAACTTGTTACGGATGTGGGCTGAGCTTAATTCTTACTATTTCTAAATAAATTCACGAACTTTCTAAACCAATTTTTAAGACTATTACCCAAGATGGAAAAAACCCACGCACAAAAAAGTAGTCACGTTCAACGTGGAAAAACGCTGAGATTGCTTAGAAAAATTCATGGATGGTTAGGCTTGTGGGGGGCGTTGCTTGGGCTGCTATTTGGTATCAGTGGGTTTCTGCTTAATCATCGCGCTGTAATGAAAATTCCCGCAGTGAAAATGGAAGAAACAGAGATCCAATTACCCGTTTCTGCGCCATTGCCAGAAAATGCAAAAGCATTTACGAAGTTCATTCAAACTTCACTTAATATTCAGCATGAGCCTACTAAACCGAAAGGTGGAAAAGGCGGCAAGCCAGAACGTGAGGCTACGTTTATGGATAAATCCATTAAACAGCCAGAAATGTTTAAGATTGATTTTCAATTACCGCAAGCACGTATCCAGGCTGAATATGTGGTGGGTAACCAATTTGCAACGATAAAGCGTGAAGATGCAAATGTATGGGGATTTTTGACCCGCATGCACAAAGGCGTGGGGGCTAATACCGGCTGGGTATTGCTGGCTGATTCACTTGCGGGTGCGATGCTGGTACTGTCAATTACAGGCGTATTGCTCTGGACTAAGATGCGAGGCTCACGCTTGGCGATGGCAGGCTTAATCGGTAGTTCTACTTTCTTACTAGTGTGGGTAACGTTACTGATGATGTGATTAAAATTAACTGTGTGCTATGAGTGAAGTCCATTCAATAGCATTCGGGTGTTTGTTAACATATTCGTCATAAATTATTTATAAACTTGATTTATAATTAAGAATGATTATTATTTAGATGATATTTAAGGATAGCGTATGCGTAAATTTTTAGTGACTTTAATGAGTGCAGGTTTGGTTTTAGCTTCAGTGAATGCCAATGCGGGCGCTGATTGCCCGGTATATCCAAAAGCTGAATGGATGTCTAAAACTACTGCAAAAGAGAAAATTAAAGCACAAGGTTATACCATTAAGAAATTTAAAGTAGATGGCGAGTGCTACGAAATTTACGGTAAAAATAAAGAAGGCAAAAAAGTAGAAATCTATTTTGATGCTAAAACCCTGGATGTGGTTAAGTCAGAAATAGCGGACTAACCCCAACCGATAAATAACAAGTGGCTAACAATCAACACGTATTATGGAGTCTATTTGTACGACTTAGCCATTGGTCAGTGGCTACTGTAGTACTTATTAACGCCTTTAACGACACTGGCTACTGGCATCGTGTGTTGGGTTATATTGGCGCCACTTTAGTCTTGCTACGTATTGTTTATGGATTTTGGTTCAGCGAAATTGCAACGTCAAAACTCACCATTCCTACGTTGCGGTCAATTAAATTGCATATTCAACAAATATGTTCGTTGACTGTTTCGCCGCATGTGGGGCACAACCCGCTGGGCCAGCTAGCTGTTTATATGATGTGGCTATTGATTTTATTATTGGCAGCTACAGGTTGGCTAAGTCGCACTGATGCTTTTTGGGGTGAGGATTGGCCTGTAGATTCTCATGCGTTGCTGTCTGATATTTTGCTGGGTTTTGTAGCGTTACATCTTTTCGCAGTAATATTCATATCGGTATTGCAAAAGCAAAACCTAATCAAAGCCATGATTACAGGTAAAAGAAACTCAGCGAATATTCACTGAGTATCAACTTATAGGTTAGCTGTTGGACATTAGCCTCTGCATACCAATCCCATGAGAAGCAGGCTTCAAAGCTAGATTAGCTTTTGATATAACTTTCCAATTGTCTGATGAGGTCCTTTTGATAGGCGATGGTTTCCTTGACTAAATCGCCAATCGATAACACGCCTACCACTTTATCGTTCTCTACTATGGGCAAATGACGTATACGCATTTCAGACATCAATGACATCGCTTGCTCAACGGTGTCAGTAGGTTTGGCAGACAAAACCTCAGCGGTCATCACCTCATTGATATGGGTGGTTTTAGAAGATTTTCCCTTCAATATTACTTCGCGTGCATAGTCTCGCTCTGAAAAAATACCCACTAACTTTTCACCATCTAGTACGACCAAAGCACCGATTTTGTATTCCGCTAATATGACTAAAGCATCAAATACTGGCCTGTTGGGCGCGATTGAAATCACTTCTTTATGTTTTTTAATGTCTAGAATTTGTTGTAATGTTTTCATTATTATCTCCTCCAGTAAGTATTAATATACACCGATTAATAGTTTCGCCAATGACCCAAATAGACCAATTAATCTAATTGTATTCCCGCGCTTGTTTAACTCAATAAATTTAGTCCCCACAACATTTAAACTTTTGGAAAGAGAGTCATCAATATGTCAGACATTCAAACGCAGATAGCCGCTATCAATGCAAAGTTCGTGCAGAAAGGTGCGAGGCAAACATTCGGTAGTGATGTACATTTGGTATGCCGTAAACAAGCAGATGGGAACTGGAAAGCGGTAACACGCATCTGAAACTGATTATTTCTAATCATATAAAGTTAAAGAGCCAAATAATGCGTCTAAACGGTATTAATAATCATGGTGGTTAATCGAAAAATCCGCATGCGCGCCTTTGCTGCATTGTTGCTGCTTACTATTATTTGGGGCTACAACTGGGTGGTAATGAAGAGCGCATTGCAATATGCAGGCGCTTTTCAGTTTGCTGCCATACGCACTATGCTTGGTGCGTTGTTGTTATTTTTGGTGATATTTTTTACTAAACGTCCATTTAAACTTAAACAGTGGCCAACGATTGTCTTGCTAGGTGTATTACAAACCTGTGGTTTTACAGGCTTATTGATATGGGCCTTAGTCGAAGGCGGCGCAGGTAAAACTGCTGTACTCACTTATACCATGCCATTTTGGGTGATGTTATTAGCATGGCCTTTACTGCATGAAAAAATAAAAGGTTGGCAGTGGCTGGCAGTGCTATTTTCAGTAGTAGGAATCGTGATGTTTTTTGATCCCGCGCATGCAAAAGGCGAGTGGTTTAGCCTGACTTTGGGGGTCTTGTCTGGGGTATTTTGGGCGCTATCAGTAATTATTTCTAAAAAATTGCATCAGTCTGAACCACAGTTAGACCTACTTACCTTGACTGCGTGGCCCATGTTTTTAGGCTCTATTCCGTTAGCCATAGTGGCATTGATTGTTCCTGCGCAGCCCATTCAGTGGACGCCCTACTTTATAAGCGCAGTATTCTTTAATGTGGTACTAGCAGGCGCATTAGCTTGGCTGCTTTGGCTGTATGCTTTGCAGCGTCTACCTGCAGGCGTTGCGAGCATGGCGAGTATGCTGGCGCCTGTAATAGGGGTCATTGCAGCATGGCTGCAACTGGGCGAAACGCCAAATCAAACGGAGTTAATTGGCATGCTGCTGATTGGGCTCGCCTTAGCCGTTATATCTATGATTACCATCAGGA
>DASQFK010000116.1:0-1695 GCA_035633175.1 Methylotenera sp. | reverse complement strand
GCCGGCACCTAATGCACGACCACGACCAAGGCCGCCTTTCCAACCTAGATAAAACCCCACTAATTGCCACATCGCATCTAACCCTAAACAACCTGGCATGACTGGATCACCTGGAAAGTGACATTCAAAAAACCATAAGTCAGGTGTAATGTCCATTTCAGCAATGATTAGTCCAGCACCATAAGCGCCACCATCTTCTGTAATAGAAATAATGCGATCAAACATTAACATGGGTGGCAAAGGTAATTGCGCATTGCCCACTCCAAACATTTCGCCACGGCCACATTTAAGTAATTCTTCTTTAGTGAAACTATTTTGTTTTTGCATACGTATATTTTTAGATTATTTTGGTTCAATTAAATTTATGCTATTTTCGCTGGAAAACCAATTTAACGAAAGCCTTATTCTCTTTTTAACAACATTTATTGTTAATTGCTTGATATGAATGACTGATTTTTATTAAAAAATCGTATTTTTGAGTAAATTTTCATCAATTGTTATCAAAATGTAACAAAGGGGTATACAGATCTGTTTACCCCTAACAAAAAAACGTTTACTATGCGTTAAGTTTATTGTTTTAGCTTTACAGTTTTACTTTAATTATAATTTTTAACTAAGTCGGGAAAATTCAATGAGTGACCGTCAGCTAGCCGATTGGCGCAACCATGCGCTTACCTTAGAATCAGAAGTCAATAAAGTTGTGGTAGGCCAAAAAAATCCTATCCGCTTGATCACTACTTCAATTTTTGCCCGTGGTCACGTATTACTTGAAGGCGATGTAGGCGTTGGTAAAACCACATTACTGCGCGCGTTTACGCGTGGTATTGGTGGGGGCTATCAACGTATTGAGGGCACGATTGACTTGATGCCTAACGATCTGGTCTACCACACTTATCTAGGTGAAGATGGTAAACCACATGTAAGCCCAGGCCCATTGTTGATGTCAGGGGAAAATTTATCAGTCTTCTTCTTTAACGAAATCAACCGCGCCCGCCCGCAGGTTCATTCATTGCTACTACGCGTAATGGCTGAGCGCACTTTATCTGCATTTAACTCAGAACATTACTTTCCACACATGATTGTGTTTGCGGATCGCAACCAAGTGGAAAAAGAAGAAACATTTGAAATTCCATCAGCCGCACGTGACCGTTTCATGATGGAGATTCCAATTGTGGTGCCAAATGATGACGCCATTATGGAATCATTGGTATTCGACACTAAATTTCATAACGTAGATGCGTTAGTTGAAACTGTAAAACATGATGTTTTACAGTTTGATCAGGTCAATGCCTTCTCTAGCGTGTTGCAAAATAGTGTAGAAGCCAGTGACACACTTAAAAAATATGCATTGAATCTATGGAAGGCGACAAAAGCCCCATTAGATTTCGGTATAAAAGTATCTGGTGTAGATATGAACCGCTTAGTGTTATCGGGTGCCAGTCCACGCGGCATGAGCATGATGCTTCGGGCGGCGCGTGTAAACGCTTGGATGAATGAACGTAGCGCAGTGCTGCCGGAAGATATCCATGCAGTGTTCCATTCTACAGTCGCACATCGTTTGGTATTTAGCCCGATTTATGAAATGCGCCGTACAGAAATCGCACGTGAAATGCTGGCTGGCATTGTAAATGCAGTTGCTGCGCCTTAATTTGAACACTAATTGCCAACGGTAAATTAACATGGTCGAAGACATTA
>DASQFK010000115.1:0-18913 GCA_035633175.1 Methylotenera sp. | reverse complement strand
GAGCCAAGATGTTCCACCACCATATTTAACAGTTTTTGTAGAATTGGTAAATTGACAAGTTGCCCATTCATCTGCACATTTTGTCCAAGTTACAGTAGTAGCTAAGTTTGCAAACTGGGTAGTAGTCGTTGGCGTTGTAGTGGCTGTATTAACCTTAAGTGCTTGAATGATAGAAGTCAGTGATTTAGGAGTTGTAGTTGTAGTAGTGTTTAAAGCTAAGTTTGCAAACTGGGTAGGTGCTTTGTTATTTGCTACAGGAATAAATGCACTTGCCACTTGAGTTTTAGTAGCGTTAACCTTTAAAGCTGTAACAGCTTTAGGCATATCGTCAGCACTACACATGGTCTGTGCCGCCAGCAACGCTTTTAATTGGTTACTTGCAGGTTTTACGGAATTAGCACTTGGTGCTAAATCGGAAAATTGAATAACTCCATTTGCATCTTTCCACTTAAATATTTCAGCTTTAGAAGAATTGCTCACGAGCATAATGCCTGAGAGCGATAAAATGTAACCAATTGTTTGGATGTGGTTGCTGGTAAGTTTCATAGGTAGTCCTTTTGAATCAAAAAGTATTATAAAAGTATAATACTGGGTGTTACAAGCAGCTAAAGAGCATATCAACAGTAAATATGAGTATCAAAAAAAATATTTTTCAAATGACCCGGATGGGTAGTATACAACACTATTAGTTTGTAGTAGCAAATTTATTGCTAATGAAATGTAAAGTTATTGGTTTTCTCACGAAATAATGTTTTTTTATTTAATTTATTCTGTATGTCATTGAATTATTTGTATTAATTATTTTGTTTAAAAAAATATATTCCCAACTTTGTTATTATTTATTACGTTTTGTTAACAAGTTCAAGGTAAGGCTTGCTACCTATTTGAAATAACGGTACGAAATAATCCTTTTAGGCTATTTACATGTGCCGCGATTATGTTAATGTCGTTGAAATCTCGACACATTTTTTATAAGAATTCAATAAAACGACTGTCAAATACTGAGGGAAGTAGCAAGTTAGCGCCCCTCAGCAGATTATTAAGCATTAAAAATCCGGTACGATAAATGCTTGTTTGGCTTTTAACTGTTAAGAACGAACATTTAAATCAATTAATGAAAGTTTTATAAAATGTCCATTCCCTTTAATAAGCCTCATTTGACAGGCCATGAATATGTATATATTGATCAAGCGCATGCCAATAGAAGGCTTGCAGGTGATGGCTTCTTTACAAAAAATTGCCATGAATGGCTAGAGCGTAACACTTCTGCTAAAAAGGCTTTGTTAACGCACTCGTGTACTGCAGCACTTGAAATGGCAGCCATTCTTGCTGACATACAACCAGGTGATGAAGTTATCATGCCTTCTTACACATTCGTATCAACAGCCAACGCTTTTGTGCTACGAGGCGGGGTGCCAGTATTTGTTGATATCAGACCAGATACTTTAAATATTAATGAAAATTTAATTGAAGCGGCGATCACATCTAAAACCAAAGCCATTGTTCCAGTACATTACGCCGGGGTTGGATGTGAAATGGATGTCATTATGGACATTGCTGATAGGTACAATCTGTTAGTGATAGAAGATACTGCTCAGGGCATTATGTCAACCTACAAGGGTAGGGCATTGGGCTCAATAGGGCATCTTGGTACACTTTCATTCCATGAAACAAAAAATTTAATTTCTGGCGAAGGCGGTGCATTATTAATTAACGATGAACGATTTATTGAGCGTGCCGAGATCGTTCGGGAAAAAGGGACTAATCGCAGCCGGTTTTTTAGAGGCGAAATAGATAAATATACATGGGTGGATATCGGCTCTTCTTATTTACCCGGAGAGTTAATTTCCGCTTTCCTGTGGGCACAGTTTCAAAAAGCTGAAGAGATTACTAATGAACGCCTTAATATATGGCATCAATATCATAATGAGTTAGCTGAATTCGAAGATAAGGGGTTGCTACGTCGCCAAATTGTCCCAGAACATACTCAACATAATGCACATATGTATTACATACTACTTAATTCACTAGAAGAGCGAACGCATGTGATAGAACGGTTAAAGAAAAAAAATATCAACGCGGTGTTTCATTACGTTCCTTTGCACAGTTCCCCAGCAGGACTTAAATTTGGTCGGGCACATGGTACCCTTTCAGTGACTGAAGATTTGGCTGAAAGGTTGTTGCGTTTACCATTATGGATTGGTTTACTACAAACAAAAATTGTTTGTGCTGAATTGTTTGGGTAAATCTACTACTCTTAATAAAACAGTATTCGTAAAAAAATGTAATTACCCTTATAGGTATTAGATAAGTATTCGATTCTATTTTAAAATGATTTGCCTTTTGTGCAAATTTTTCTCAGAATTACTTCACTTGAATTTTTGTAAAAAACTCTTAGGTAAATAATCAATAACAAAATCAAGTGAATAACCTATAATAAATTATCAATAATATTAAGGTTTCTAGTGCGTCAATTAATCATTCGTTCAAGCTTTTGGGTTTTTGGCGGACAAATTAGCGGCCAAGCTTTACGATTAGTCACTAATTTAATTATGACTAGGCTATTAGTACCCGATATGTTTGGTGTAATGGCTGTAGCAAATACTTTAATTGTCGGCCTTAACCTTTGTTCTTATTTTGGTATTCACCATAACATCATACAAAGTAAACGGGGTGATGAAAGAATCTTTCTAGATACTGCCTGGGTACTGCAAATCCTTCGAGGTAAGCTGATATTAGTCTTTGCATTGTGCATAGCGATAGGCTTATATTTTGCAAATCTAGCAGGCTTGATCCCTTTGGGAAGTGCATATGCAGATACAAGCCTACCGGCGATTATTGCCGTCCTTTCATTAACAGCATTCATCGCTGGTTTTGAATCAACTAAACTACCTACTGCCAGTCGGCATATGGCCCTTGGCAAGCTGACGCTAATTGAGCTTGGAAGTCAGTTAATTGGTCTTATCGCAATGATAGTTTTTGCACTCGTGCAAACAAGTATTTGGGCGTTGGTGATTGGCACTTTAGTCGGTACATTAACAAAAACCATTGCTAGTCATGTTGCATTACCCGGTGTTAACAATAAATTTGCTTGGGAAACAAGTGCATTCAAAGAGTTATTCGGCTTTGGTAAATGGATATTGTTGACTACTGTGATGGGATTTTTTGTCCGGAATAGTGATAAATTAATCCTTGCAGGTTTAATCAGTTCGCAATTACTGGGTATTTACACCATTGCCATATTTTTAACGAATGCATTACAAGATGTCATGACAAAATGGGCTTCAGGGGTGGTATTGCCGGTATTAAGTAAAGTTCACAGGGAAAATCCAGATGAACTCCTTAAAGTGCATTATAGATTTCGCATACCTTTCGATATAGTTACTTTGTTTCTCTGTGGCTTTTTATACAATACTGGCCATGTCATCATCGAAGTTTTATATGATAGCCGCTATGACGGTGCTAAATATATGATTGAAATATTATCTTTATGGCTGCTGGGGTCGAGAACTATCATCGCTGAACAATGCTATTTAGCCATAGGCAAGCCTAAGTTCTCTGTGCCTATGAATGTCTTGCAGTTGATTGGTTTATTTACTTTGCTCATACCGGCTTATCATTACTTTGGTATGGTAGGTGCTTTGTATGTCATAGTAATCAGCATTTTAATTACACTTCCTTTGACTTGGTATTTTTTGAAGAAAAATAGACTGCTTGATTGGAAAAGAGAACTGATTACCTTGCCTGCGCTTTTTGTAGGATACGGCTTTTCAAAGCTATTTATTATGGCGTATGAGAATATTTAAATTGGCATTTAAATTGCTTAATGTTTTATAAAATCTAAAAAACTAGGAAAACGTAAAATGAGTGATGTGGAAAAAAAATACGAGTCAGTAGCAGCAATAGTCCTCGCTTTTTCTAGAGAAGAGGATTTAAAGAAGGTCATCAATAATTTAAAAAATCAAACAAGAAAACTTGATGAAATCATTGTCATATTTCAAGGCACAAGTCCTAGTATTTTAGAGTGGCTGAAGCAGCAAACGGGCATTACGCTTCATCAGCAGGGGAATGTAGGCAGTGCCGGTGGTTTTACTTCTGGAATGAGAATGGCCATGGATAAAGGTCATCAATGGTCATGGCTGCTGGATGATGATGCAGTGCCTGAACTTAATGCCTTAGAAGAAATGGCTAACTGTAAACATTTCGACTCTTCAAAAACTGGTTATCTGGCGGCAGTTGTAATGAATCCTGATAGGCAAGTTTATATGTCACCAGTCGCGGATGAATCTAATAAATGGTATGGCTCGGTTTTACAGGATGGTTGCGTCCCTGTTACCGCTGCCACCTGGATTGGTTGTTTAGTCTCTTCTCAATCATTACTAGACTTTGGCTTGCCCATGGAAGAGTTTTTTATGTATGAGGAAGATTTTGAATTTACCTCGAGAGTTGCACGATCAAGGAACTGTTACTGCGTGATAAAAAGCGTGATTGTTCATTATCAAAAGGCTAATTTCAATCCATTTACCTCAAAAGTCGACATGCTTAAACATGGCTATTTTGTCAGAAATCATTTCGCCACTATCAGGCTTTCTGAAAAATCAAGTCTTAAAAAGTTAACCAGGATATGGCTGTGGTTTTTTAAAAACGCATGGCAGATCATTACCAGAAAAGTACCATTTAAAACTACATTATCTTTATTTAGCGGATTACTCTTTTTTCGGCCAAAAATTAAATTCATTAAATAATGGATTAGTTTATACAAATAAAAAATGATTTTTACTCTCGTTTAATTAAAGAAGAATAATGGATATTTCTGTCGTTCTTGTAAGTTATAACACCGCGGAGATTACAAAGCGGGCCTTGCAGCATTTGCTTGCATCCAAACATAATTTGCAAATGGAAGTATTTATTATTGACAATGCTTCGAGAGATAATTCTGTAGAGGTAATTCGCAGTGCTTTTCCAGATATTCCCTTGATCGAGAATAAGGTCAATGTAGGCTTTGGTCGTGCAAATAACCAAGCTTTACCATTTATTACAGGTCGCTATGTACTGTTATTGAATACAGATGCTTTTGTTGATGCAGATGTGATTGCTAACACTGTCGCTTATATGGATAACAATGCGAAGTGCGGTATCCTGGGCGTTAAACTAATTGGTGAAAATGGCGATCTTCAGCCATCGTGTCGCTATTTCCCAACGCCTTGGGGGCTTTTTTTGCAGGCAACCGGGCTAAAACGTTTCTTCAAAAATGTGAAAATGGTCGATGATATGCATTGGGATCACGGCTCTGTACGAAATTGTGACTGGGTGCCAGGTTGTTATTATTTAGTACGTAAGGAAGTGATCGACCAAGTCGGTTTTTTTGATCCGCTTTATTTTATGTACTGCGAAGAAGTGGATCATTGCTATGCAACCAAAAAAGCGGGATGGGATGTTACATATTATCCGATGCCAGTTATCCATCTAGGTGGGGAAAGTGCTAAATCTGACAGTGAAATATCAACACATGGTCGGCAAATTAAATCCTTACAAATTGAGAGTGAACTGCTTTATTTTCGCAAGAATCATGGTTTTTTGGGTTTGCTGACCCATTTGTTTTTAACTACATTGGTCAATACTCTTCAAGTCTTAAGAAATATATTAAGGCTGGAACCCTTAGAAAAATTGATGACGTATGTCAAACATTCCTTGTTTGTTTGGAAGATGTTTTTTCGTACAAACTTAGGCAAAAAAGGGACGCGTTAGGTTTTACTATGTTTGATAATCTAAGAGATGATTTGAAGACATATAAAGGCGATTGGGGTGCTCAAGGGTTTTGGGTAATGACAGTATATCGCTTCGGACGGTGGCGTTATCAGGTGCGACCAGCCATATTGCGTAAATTATTTTCGATTATTTACAAAGTTCTCTATAAATCCATTCAAATTATTACAGGTATCGAATTCCCTTGTGAAGCCGAGATTGGTCGTAATTTTGTGATCGATCATTTTGGCGGGATTGTTATAAGTGGCTATGCTAAGTTTGGTGACAATTGCAGGATTCGGAATGGCGTTGTTGTTGGATTAAAGAATATAGAAAGCATTGCAGCGCCAGTCATCGGTAATAACGTGGATATTGGCGCTGGGGCAAAAGTGCTAGGAGATATTAAAATAGGCAATAACGTGGTGATTGGAGCAAATGCAGTAGTGATTTGCGATGTGCCTGATAATTCAATTGCAGTGGGTGTACCCGCTGTAATTAAGCCTAGGTTGCATAATGATACAGTCTAACTTGATTGCTCGTTTACGAATTGGGGTTGTGGTTATTGGCCGCAATGAAGGCGAGCGTTTGCAACGCTGCCTAGAATCATTGATCAATCAAACAAGTTTCATCGTGTATGTTGATTCAGGCTCGACGGATAACTCAGTAATGCGCGCTTCTGCATTAGGCGTTGAGGTAGTTAATCTTGATTTGAATATACCATTTACCGCAGCACGGGCTAGAAATGAGGGATTTCAGCGATTAATTGAAATGTCTCCAGAGATTGAATATGTGCAATTTGTAGATGGGGACTGTGAAGTCGTCTCAACATGGCTTGCCGACGCGATTGATTTTCTTGACACTCATCATCAATACGCAGTCGTTTGTGGTCGACGCAGAGAGCGTTATCCTGAGCACTCTATTTACAATCTAATGTGTGATGCAGAATGGGATACACCTATTGGCGATACAAAAGCGTGTGGCGGAGACGCCTTAATGAGAGTGAAAGCTTTTCTTGAGACAGGAGGGTATCGAAATCAAATAATTGCAGGTGAAGAGCCTGAACTCTGCGTGCGTTTGAGAAAAAATGGCTGGAAAATCTGGCGGCTTAAGAGTGAAATGACTTTGCATGATGCTGCAATCACAAAATTTATCCAATGGTGGAAGAGGAATGTACGTAGCGGTTATGCATTTGCTGAAGGTGCGTATTTACATGGAGCACCCCCTGAACGACATTGGGTTAAAGAGTCTAGACGTTCTTTGCTTTGGGGCTTAGGCATTCCAGTTGTCGCACTATTAGCAGGCATTATCTGTTGGCTATGCACCATGATAATTATCTTGATCTATCCGTTACAAATATGGCGTTTGGCGTTGAAAAATAAAAAAGAGTCAAAGCCGTACCCGTGGGAAATAGCCAGTTTTAGTGTGCTGGGCAAGTTTGCCGAAATGTTTGGACAACTACGGTTTTACTACCTGCGATTATTCAGCAGGTCAGCACAATTGATTGAATATAAATAATGGACTATAGATAAAGTTTGCCATGAATATAGCTGCCTTTTACCCTATTTATTTTCATATTGCAGGTATTGCGTATGCAGCACTTTCTATCATTGAAGCGATGCAAACAGAGAATACGAAAGTTAGTTTGATGGGCATTACATCAGGCGCAGATTTATCTAAGTCTTTTTACCGCAATGCATTTCCTGTGTGGTCAAAGTCTATCGCATATAGAATTTTGAGTGAGCCTCAAATACAAAAAATAAGTGAATTTCTATTTTCTCGCTCGATAAATGCTCCTGACATTGCTTACCTCTGGCCTGCAACTTCACTTAATTTGTACCAGAATTTACATAGGCGTAAACATAAAATCATTATGGAGAGCGTTAATACTCATCAAATGACGAGTAAGCCCATATTAGACAAAGAATATGCAAGATTGGGATTACAACCATTGCATGGCATCACGCTTCAAGATGGAGTTTTAGAGTCTGCAAAATTAGCCTTAGCAGATTTTGTTTTTTCTTGTAGTCCTGCAGTTACAAACTCATTAATTGCAGCAAATACTCCACAAAGAAAAATACTGGAGTCCAGTTATGGTCTCCGTAAAAGTGACATTCTTTCACCAGATGAAATGACATTGCGTTCAGACAATACTGAAATCACAGCAATATTTGTCGGGAGCATAGGGGTACGCAAAGGACCACATCTAATATTAGATTATTGGTGTAAATCTAATATTAAAGGTAAGTTGAAGCTGGTCGGCGATATACATCCTGAGATTCGGCATATTATTGAACCCTATTTAAAAAGGTCTGATATTGAACATATTCCCTATGTAAAAGATTTGAAGTCTGTATACAAAGAGGCTGATGTATTTGTATTACCTAGTCTTGAAGAAGGTAGCCCCTTAGTTACCTATTTAGCACTTGGAGCAGGTTTACCATGTATCGTCAGCCCTATGGGTGGAGGTGGAGTCATAGAGCATGGGAAAGAGGGGTTTGTAATAAACCCTCATGATGAACAGTCCTGGATAGAAGCGATTAGGAATATTTCTGAAGACGTAAGTTTACGAAAAAGCTTTTCTAAAAACGCCTACGTTAAGGCTGTAGAGTATTTATGGTCAGCAGTAGGGCATAAACGGACTCAACTTTTGCACTCTCGTTTAAATGAGCAACCAGATTAAATGTTTTTAAAATCATGGCATTATTGGTATTCGCCGTGCTATTAAGATAATAATCAGCAATTACAGGATTAATAATGACTTACTTACCGATTTTGTTTGGCTATCATGCTTCTAATCTTGGAAATAGCCATGTGCCACTCTCTTTGTGTCGCTTCTGGCAAGAGGGCGGCAGAAAGGTTAAGTTAATTGTAGCCAGTGCAGAAAAAAACATTAGTTATCCCTGGCTTCAGCCTGCAATGACTGGTCTGAAAAAAAGTTTAGTCTACAAGCTGAAGATTAAGGATAAACCAAGATATTTAGCTGAAAATGAATTCTTTAAAACAGAGATGTCTGCGCCTGTAGTGTATCTTTGGGCAGGTCTTTCTGTTGATATTTTTGAACAATTCCATAAAAATGGAGCGAAAATTGTTATCGAACGGATTAATTGTCATAGAGCAACCTCTCGTAGAGTTTTAAAAAATGCTGAAGATATCTGGGGTGTCCAGCCTAAAAACCAAATCACTGACGAGGATATTGCCGGCGAAAATAGAAAGCTTGAGATAGCAGATGCAATTTTTTGCCCAAGTCCTATGGTTAAGAATTCAATGCTTGAGAATGGCGTGCCTTCCGAGAAGTTACTTTCGACTAGCTACGGATGGGAGCCAGAGAGATTCAAGTCTACTTCTTTGATACGACATAAAAATTTAAAACCAGTTTTTTTATTTGTGGGTACTTTATGTTTACGCAAGGGGGTGCCTTTGCTTTTAGAAGCATGGAAACGCGCTGACATTGATGGAGAGCTGTTACTTTGTGGTGCTGTTGACGAAGATATTCAATCTGGTTTCGCAGAACAGTTAAAAGGCAAAAATGTTCGTCACATTACCTATACAAAAAACATAGGAAAGATATACCGTCAAGCAGATGTTTTTGTTTTCCCTAGTTTAGAGGAAGGTGGTCCAATGGTAACTTACGAAGCGATGGCACATGGAATTCCTCCACTAGTGACTGCAATGGGCGCTGGAGCAATTGTTGAGAATGGTATTAATGGTGTAGTGTTGCCAGATATGGATATAGATGCTTGGGCTACAGCCATAAAGGATATCGCTGAAAATAAAGAAAGAAGAGCCGCACTAGGAGAAAATGCCAGGATAAGAGCGCAAGAGTTTACTTGGCAGAAAGTGGCTGAACAAAGAGCAAAATTGCTTGAAGACAGATATCCCCAGTTATGGAATGGATGTCGTTAAACATGCTTTGTTAATTATAATGAGTTTATCAATCAAGGCTAAAAGTTATGGATAGTATCAATAACAATTCGATGATTGTTTCATCAGAAACTCCAGATTGGTCTCGTGAACATAAAGGGTTCTTTGAATGGGAACCTTCGCGCTCATTACTGATAAGTATTCGCGATTATCAGAATTTTTCTGGTTCCTCAAATTTCTTTAAACGAGCCATACTCAGCAAAATAGCGGCATTAAAACATAGGTTTTGGAGTGTGATCACAGGTGCAGAAATTCCCATAAACGGTCAAATTAAAGGTGGGTTATTAATACCCCATCCAAATGGCATCGTTATTCATCCCGAAGTAAAAATTGGTCCTAATTGCTTAATATTCCAACAAGTAACCTTAGGGGCAAAGGGAGAGGGATTCCCGCAAATTGGCGGACATGTAGATATTGGCGCAGGTGCTAAGATACTTGGCAATGTAAAAATTGGTGATCATGCATGCATAGGCGCTAATGCCGTGGTTATTCAAGATGTGCCAGCAGGTAAAACCGCAGTGGGTATTCCTGCCCGAGTATTAGATTAAAAACATTGTTAATAAAAAAGATAAATTAAGGCAAAAATCTGATGCGCATTACCTATTTTATTAACCAATATCCCAAGGTGAGTCACAGCTTTATCCGTCGAGAAATCCTTGCATTAGAACGTCTTGGTATGAAGGTACAGCGCATCGCGCTCAGAGGCTTGAAAGATGTGTTGGTTGACCCTGATGATTTGAGTGAACGTACTAACACTCAGTACGTGCTGGATAATGGCATGTTAAGAATGCTGTTATCTATTTTTAAAATACTTGTTTCGAATCCACTAAAATTCTTTCTAGCACTTAAATTAGCGTTAAAAATGGGTTGGCATGCAGAAAGACCATTACCCTATCATCTCGTTTACTTTGCTGAAGCCTGCCAAATCGCCATTTGGATGAAGTCTTTTGGCGCCAAGCATGTGCATGCACATTTTGGCAGTAATTCAGCAGAAGTAGTCATGCTTGCCCATGCGTTAGGTGGGCCCCCATATAGCTTTACAGTGCACGGTCCAGAAGAGTTTGATAAGCCACAAGCACTTAAACTCGCAGAAAAAATCAGGAATGCAGCTTTTGTGGTTGCAATCAGTTCCTATGGACGTAGCCAGTTGTTTCGCTGGTTAGCGCATGAGCACTGGCGTAAAGTTAAGATCGTTCATTGTGGGCTAGAACAGTCGTTTTACGATGTCTCATCTTCATCATCTAAGCTGCCTCAAATAGCACGCTTAATATGCGTAGGAAGACTTTGCGAACAAAAAGGACAATTGTTACTGTTGGAGGCATGCCGAAACTTGAAAGAAAAAGGTCTTGAATTTGAACTGTTACTTGCAGGCGATGGAGAAATGCGGCCTGAGGTGGAGCGGATGATCCGTGCTTACGATCTTAGCGATAACGTAAAGATCACTGGCTGGATTAGCAGTAAGCAGGTTCGAGAAGAAATATTAGGTTCACATGCGATGGTCCTTCCAAGTTTTGCAGAAGGTTTACCAGTAGTGATTATGGAAGCAATGGCACTAAGACGTCCCGTAATCAGTACTTTCGTTGCAGGGATACCAGAACTGGTCATAAACGGGCAGAATGGCTGGTTAGTGCCTGCAGGTTCAGTTGCGGAGCTATCCATGGCCATTGAACAACTCCTTAAGACATCGGCTGAGCAGTTAATGGAGATGGGAGAGGCTGCTTACGCAAGGGTAAGACAGCGGCATGATATTGATACTGAAGCAGAAAAACTATCGGCATTATTTCGTGAAAATACAGTCGGAAGATTAACATGAGCATCATCTCGGTTGTGCTGACGGTGATTGCTGTGATCTTGCTAATTCCCACTGTAGTGGTATTTGCGCAAGTACTATCCGCATGCTTATCTAAACGTAAGGCAGATGTAAATATTGCAGATGACGATATTTCTATCGCAGTATTGATTCCAGCTCATAATGAGTCTTCCGGGATTATTGCTACGTTAAACTCGATAAGATCACAACTCACATCAAAGGATCGTCTTCTGGTAGTTGCAGACAATTGTGACGACGATACCGCTGCCGTTGCGCTAGCAAATGGTGCTGAAGTCATCGAGCGGCATGATGCTGCTAAACGAGGAAAAGGTTTTGCGTTAGATTTCGGTATTCGCCATCTGGCTCAAAACCCGTCTGATATAGTGGTCTTTGTGGATGCTGATTGTATTTTAGAGGCAAATGCGTTGAAGCCCCTTGCTGCTTATGCTTTAAAACATGGCAGGCCAGTACAGGCTTTATATTTAATGTATTCAAAAGTTGCAAATCTTAAATCCAGTATTGCAGAATTTGCCTGGTGTGTAAAAAACCTAGTGCGGCCATTGGGTTATGCTCAGTTGAGCCTCCCTTGCCAGTTGATGGGCACAGGTATGGCCTTTCCTTGGAGTACTATTGCTAAAGCAGATTTAGCAAATGGAAATATCGTCGAAGATATGAAGCTAGGTATTGATCTTTCTATCGCGGGCACGCCACCATTATTTTATTTAAATGCTAAGGTAACAAGTTATTTTCCTGTGGCATCTGATGTGCAAACAGGTCAAAGTACGCGCTGGGAGCATGGACATTTAGCGATGATACTATCTGAAGCACCGCGTTTGTTTATAAAGGGTGCTATCAAATGTAATAAAGACCTGCTGGCAATGGCACTAGATCTATCTGTACCTCCCTTGGCCTTGCTGGTGACGCTGTTGTTTGGTTATGCGATAGCTACGGGAATAATGGGGATATGGTTTGATTTTGCATACGTAGCGTTTCAAGTTACGCTCATAGGTGTAATACTTTTAACTATCGCCATTGCCATCGCCTGGTGGGGTTGGGGCAGAAATATTATTTCTTTGGCTTCAATGCTATTAGTGCCGGTATATGTGTTTTTAAAAATTCCTCACTACATTAAGTTCATGTTTAAAAGACAAAAAACCTGGAATAAAACTGAAAGGGATGAGGTTGATTGATGGATGATTTTGATCGTGAAATATACTGTATAGCTGGGCTACCTTTTGATGCCATTGATTTGACTCAAACGATGAGTCGTTTGCGTGATGCCAAATTTCAAAAGACTTCCTGTTTTTTAACTACCCCCAATCTTAATTTTTTAGCGCTTGCTCAAGATGATGCCAGTTTTCGCGACTCGGTGATACAGAGCGACATTGTAATTGCAGATGGCGCACCAATCGTTTGGATAGCTAAACTGCTCAGTATTCCAATTCAGGAAAGGGTTGCAGGGTCAACTTTGTTCGAGGCTTTTGGTAAAGAGCAGCGCAGGAAAATGGCGGTTTATTTTTTTGGAGGACCATCTGGCGTCGCTGCTGAAGCTAGTAACCACATCAATAAAAAATCAACTGGTTTAACTTGTCTTGGCTACCATTCACCTGGGTTTGGCTCTGTGGATGATATGAGTGCATCATCAATTATTGATAATATTAATGCGAGTTCAGCAGATTTTTTAGTCGTGGCTTTAGGTGCAAAAAAAGGTCAGGCATGGATTGTCAAAAATCTACATAAAATTACTGTGCCTTTGGTAAGTCATCTTGGCGCAGTAATCAATTTCGAAGCAAAGCGTTTAAAAAGAGCACCTGTTAGATTGCAGAAAATTGGTCTGGAATGGGCATGGCGTATTAAAGAAGAGCCTCAATTATGGAGGCGTTATTGGGGTGATGGCTGGTTCTTCTTACGGCTACTCATTACAAAAATATTTCCTCATGCATTGTGGTTAAGTTTCAACAGAAAACGTTTAGAGAAGCTATCAAACATAGGCACAGTAAATTTGAATTGTGACGAGATCGATTGTAAGCTAGTCATTTCTGGTGTAATTTTAGATCCAATCTCGCCAAAAATACGCGAGCTTATTAGGCAAGCAAGTTTGCAAAATAAAAATGTTGAAGTAGACCTAACTCATGCTGAATATCTTGGGTTTGGTTTTTTTGGCATGCTACTGCTGTTAAAAAAACAACTAGAGAATAAGCAATTGCAATTTAAAGTAACAGGGATACAGACTACGATGAAAAAGTTACTTGACTGGAATGGGCTTACTTATTTGATTAAGTAATCAATATCTATTGAAAATGTGATGAGCTCTAAAAGTTTCTTGAATTAATGAAATATAAATAAGGTGTTACAAACATGTATGAAACATTTTACGGACTGACTGAAAAGCCCTTTTCTATTCAGCCTGATCCAGATTTTTTATTTCTTGGACATAGGCACAGCATGGCTTATGCCATGCTTGAATACGGCATTGCAAATCGTGCAGGTTTCACTGTAGTTTGTGGTGAAATTGGTTGCGGGAAAACAACACTGGTACGTCATTTGCTCAATAACGTCGATTCGGATGTATTGATAGGTATCGTTTATAACACACACCAGAAAGTTGATGATCTGCTGGGTTGGATTATGCTGGCATTTGAACAGCCATATCAAGGCCTGTCAGAGATAGCGCTTTTTGACGCTTTTCAGCAGTTTCTGATTTCAAGCTATGTTGTAGGTCGTAGAGTTGTGCTGATTATTGATGAGGCGCAGAATTTGAGTCCTGGGGCCCTCGAATCTCTACGAATGTTGTCTAACATTAATGCAGATAAAGATCAGATGCTGCAGGTTGTGTTAGTTGGACAGCCACAATTAAGAGAGCTGCTACGTAGACCTGATTTGCAACAATTTTTCCAGCGTGTTGCTGTAGATTTTTATATTCCCCCTCTGCAGTCATTTGAAGTTGCCAAATACATTGAGCATCGGTTAAGAGTAGCTGGGCGGCAAGAACCCTTATTTACACAGCGTGCAATAGAACGTATTGCAGAATCAAGTAAAGGAATTCCTAGAAGTATCAATATACTAAGTGATATGGTCATGGTCTATGGATTTTCCAGTGGCGCAGAAAAAATTGGTGTGGATTTAGTAGATGAAGTATTGCGTGACCGTTCAGAGTTTGGTGTGTTAGGCTAAAAATTACCTAAGTATTTGTATGATGAAGTCTAGTTTAGTGTGTAATGCAATCGTTAAAGAAGCCGCTAAAGTAAAAGGCTTAAATGAAAAGCAGTTAGTTGAGATTCTAAAATGTTCAATGCTTCAACATAATGGTATGCTGGTTATGTAGATGGACTTTGATTTAACTGTATTTTTTCAAGGACGTATAAAAGACGTACAAGCACTTGGAAAAGCCCGTGAATTAAGGTTGTTTTGGTGCCCGGAAGAGGACTCGAACCTCCACATCTTGCGATACTAGTACCTGAAACTAGCGCGTCTACCAATTCCGCCATCTGGGCCCAGATAAAAACAATGACTTTTCGTCATGTTTTAAAATTAACTTTAAGCCAAATCAACATCAGTGGCATTAAATTTTATATTAAAGGTATGCTTTGTCAATGACAAAAAATAACAATCAAAACAGTAGTAAGCAAAACAAAAGAAATAGCGATCCACACGCAGACCGTGAAGCGAGTCGTTATGAAACACCGCTTCCAAGCCGTGAACTAATATTATCCACCATGAGTGATCAAGGTATTCCTCTAAGTGTGGAGCAGTTATACATATTGCTAGAGATTAGCGATGATGAGCGCGAGATTTTTAATAAACGCCTGAACGCGATGGAGCGTGAAGGGCAGATTATTAAAAATAGAAAGGGTGCGCTGTGCATTGCCGATAAGCTCGATTTAATAGCTGGTGTGGTGCAAGGGCATCCTGACGGATTTGGTTTTTTAATTCCAGATGACAAAACAAAATTAAATGGTGAAGATTTATTTTTAAGTCCTAAAGAAATGGCGCAAGTAATGCATGGTGACAGAGCCATGGTGCGCATGAGTGGGTTAGATAGAAGAGGTCGCCCGGAAGGGAAAATAGTAGAAGTACTAGAACGTTGTACGCAAAAACTGGTAGGGCGTGTAATTCGCACCAGTGGTGTAACGATAGTGGCTGCCGAAGACAAACGTATTAACCAAGATATATTGATTCCTTACCATTTAGATATGGATGCTAAACCAGGTCAAGTAGTGATGGTGGAGTTGACGGAACAACCTTCATTGCATGCGCATCCTATGGGTAAGGTTGTTGAAATTTTAGGCAACTATGCAGATAGTGGTATGGAGATAGAAATTGCATTGCGTAAACATAATCTCCCGCATGAATTTACCAAAGAGGCCGTAAAGCTTGCCGAAGCTTATCCTAGATTAGTACAGCCAGCTGATTATAGAGGGCGTATTGATTGTCGTGAAATGGCCTTGATTACTATTGACGGTGAAACTGCGCGCGACTTTGATGATGCTGTGTATGCAGAGCCGCAAGGCAAAGGCTGGCGTTTGGTAGTGGCGATTGCAGACGTGAGTTTTTACGTGAAACCTAACGACGCTCTAGATAAAGGTGCGTATGAACGTGGTAATTCGGTGTATTTCCCACGTCGCGTGATTCCTATGTTGCCTGAAGCATTATCTAATGGCTTATGCTCGCTGAACCCGGATGTTGAGCGCATGTGTATGATATGCGATATGCAGGTGGATGGTTTGGGGATTGTAAAACAGTACAAGTTTTACCCTTCAGTCATGCGCTCACAGGCACGTATGACTTACACGCAAGTACACGAAATATTACAAAATCCACAAGGCGAATTAGCGACTGAATACACTTGGTTGATGCCACACTTGCAACATTTGCAAAGCGTGTATAAGTTGATGCTTGCACAGCGCGAAAAGCGTGGTGCGATTGAATTTGAGTCATCAGAAACGATGATGATATTCAACGACCAAGGCAAGATAGAACAGATTGTGCCGGTTACTCGTAATGAGGCGCATAAACTGATTGAAGAATGTATGTTAGCAGCCAATGTGTGTGCGGCCAACTTTTTGGAAAGTCATGAGCATCCTGCCTTATACCGCATCCATGAAGGCCCAACCCCTGAAAAACTTGAACTATTGCGTGCGTTTATGGGCGAATTCGGGTTTGGTGTAGGCGGGGGTGATACGCCACATGCTAAGGATTACGGCAAGCTAATAGCTAAAATTAAAGAGCGTCCGGATGCACAATTGTTGCAGACTGTGTTGCTGCGATCTATGATGCAAGCGGTGTATAGCCCAGATAATGTCGGTCACTTTGGCTTGGCTTACGAAGCTTATGCGCATTTCACCTCGCCGATTCGTCGTTACCCTGATTTGCTGATTCATCGTGCTATAAAAGCAGTACTGAATGGAGATAAGTACAAAGCAGGCGATTGGAGTGCGTTAGGCATTCAGTGCTCAATGACAGAGCGGCGTGCCGATGACGCTACGCGAGATGTGACTAACTGGCTTAAATGCTTTTACATGCAAGATAAAATCGGTGAAGTGTTTGAAGGTACTGTAGCTGGTGTAACTAGCTTCGGTCTATTTGTAGCATTAGATGGCGTCTATGTAGAAGGCTTGTTACACGTGACGGAGCTAGGTAATGATTATTTTCATTACGATAAAACGCGTCATGAAATGGCTGGTGAACGTACAGGCGTGCGTTATCGTTTAGGTGATAGATTAACCGTTAAAGTAGTACGTGTTGATTTAGAAACTACTAAAATTGACTTTACTTTAGTGAATAAAAACAAATCAGTAGATGATGATGCTGATGTAAACTCTAATGAATTAAACAATAAATCTAGTGATGATTTTAAAAGGCGTGGTAATGCTCAATCTGCTGTAAAATCCGGTGCTAAGTTTGAAGATGCTTTTGGTACTAAACATGCTAAAAAATCAGCAGTTTCCAGCAAAGCAGGAGGCTCAAATAAAACAAATACCAGTGGCAAGTTAACCTTAGGTTCTAAACCTAAGCCAAAAGGCTCAAACCAAAGCGCTAGTAAGAACCCGCCTAAACCAACAAAATCTAGAAAATCCACAAAAAAGACGACTAAACGGTAGGCTAAATTTTAAGAGCCGTATTTAAATAATTTAATTAAAAAAACTGAATTTAAGGTAAAGAAATGAGTGATGCACGTATTTTATTTGGCTTTCATGCCGTATTAAGCCGTTTACGCCAACACAGCGCAAGTGTGCAAGAGATTTTGATTGATAGGGATCGCGTAGATGCACGTATGAAAGACTTGCTTAAAATGGCAGAAAGTCTAGGCGTGCGCACTATGGAAGTAGAGCGTAGCCGTTTAGATGGCATGGCTGGTATGAATGGCCGTCATCAAGGTGTGATTGCTCGCGTGGTAGATACGCCCATTCCCTATAAAGATATTCATGACATACTGGAGTCTGACTTAACCGAGCCCCCATTCTTTTTGATTTTAGATGGTGTTGAAGATCCGCATAACCTGGGCGCTTGTTTGCGTGTGGCTGATGCGATGGGCGTACACGCAGTAATTGCGCCGAAAGACCGTGCTGTAGGCCTTAATGCCACAGTACGTAAAGTAGCATGTGGTGCAGCAGAAACGGTGCCGTTTATTGCTGTGACTAACTTAGCTAGAACAATTCGCGAACTTAAGGAGGCTGGGGTGTTTGTAGTCGGTACGACGATGGATGCGCCGAGCAATCTATTAAACACGAAATTAGATGGACCGATTGCGATCGTTTTAGGCGCTGAAGGAGATGGCATTCGCAGATTAACCGCAGAAACTTGTGACGCTTTAGTGACAATTCCGATGTTTGGCTCAGTTGAAAGCTTAAACGTGAGTGTAGCGAGTGGAATTTGCTTATATGAAGCTAGGCGCCAACGCAGTTTGACTAATATAGCTAATTAACGCTGTACTGTTGATTGCTACTAGTTTTAACGTAATAACATAGATGTAGGAGCGATTTAAAAATCGCTCCTACAATTACGAAAGATTCAGTGTTTTCAATGTTCGTTGTCGTACAGTTTTCAGCAGTGTCGCATCATCAACTAACGATTCCCCATAACTAGGCACTAGTGCTTTCATTTTTTGCTGCCAGACACTACTTTGCATTTGAGTGCCAAAGCACCGTTCAAGCACATTAATCATGGCTTGTACGGCTACAGAAGCGCCCGGTGATGCACCTAACAAGGCCGCAATAGAGCCATCTTGTGCGGCGACAATCTCAGTGCCAAATTCAAGCTTGCCACCTTTTTCATCACATTTTTTAATGATCTGCACACGTTTCCCAGCGTTTTCTAAATGCCAATCGGCCTCTACCGCTTCCGGATAAAATTGGCGCAACGTAGTTACGCGTGAAGAATGGTTTTGTAAGGCTTCACCAATTAAATAGCGCGTTAAATCAATATTATGCCGACCTG
>DASQFK010000114.1:0-10103 GCA_035633175.1 Methylotenera sp. | reverse complement strand
GTGGATTGGAACCGAGAGATTGCCACCTGCAAACCTGAATATTACAAATGGGAACAATGGTTATTCACTGAGCTATTCAAAAAAGGACTGATTTACAAAAAAACCTCAACGGTGAACTGGGATCCAGTTGATGGAACGGTTTTGGCTAACGAACAAGTGATTGATGGTCGCGGTTGGCGCAGTGGCGCGCTGGTAGAAAAGCGTGATATTCCGCAGTATTTTATGAAAATCACTGCTTATGCTGAAGAGTTGCTAACCGATTTAGATAAATTAGATGGCTGGCCAGAGCAGGTTAAAACCATGCAACGCAACTGGATTGGCAAAAGCTACGGCTGCGAAGTGGAGTTTCCGATTGTTGGTACGACTGATAATTTAAAATCAGGCACGTTAAAAGTGTATACCACACGGCCAGATACTTTGATGGGCGCGACTTATGTGGCAGTTGCCGCTGAACATGCGCTTGCAACTTTAGCTGCACAAACTAACCCTGTGTTAGCTGATTTTATCGCCGAATGCAAACGCGGCAGCGTGGCAGAAGCAGATGTGGCAATGGCCGAGAAAAAAGGCATGGCAACAGGCTTGTTTGTGACTCACCCATTAAACGGTGAACAGCTACCAGTGTGGGTGGCGAACTATGTATTAGCGAGCTATGGTGAAGGCGCAGTAATGGCGGTACCAGCCCATGATGAGCGTGATTTTGAGTTTGCCAAAAAATATAGCTTGCCGATTAAAGCCGTGATTAAACATGCAGACGATGATGTTTTGCCGATGACAGAACATGGTGTTTTGTTCAACTCTAACTCAGAGTCTGCTGAATTCAATGGCTTAAATTTTGAGCAATCTTCAGATGCAATTTCATCTGCATTAAGCGCAAAGAATTTAGGTAAAAAACGCACCCAATATCGCTTACGAGATTGGGGCATCTCACGTCAGCGCTATTGGGGTTGTCCAATTCCAATCATCCATTGCGCAAGCTGTGGTGAAGTGACCGTGCCTGCTGACCAATTACCGGTTGTATTGCCAGAAGATGTAGTAATGGACGGTGTAGGCTCGCCGATTAAAAAAGATCCTAGTTTCTACGAAACCACCTGTCCTACTTGTGGCGGTAAAGCGACGCGTGAAACAGATACTTTAGATACTTTCTTTGAGTCTTCTTGGTATTTCGCGCGCTATGCGAGTTTCGACAGCAACACCTCGATGGTGGATGAGCGCGCCAATTACTGGCTGCCGGTTGACCAGTATGTGGGCGGTATTGAGCATGCGATCTTGCATTTGTTATATGCCAGATTCTTTAACAAGTTAATGCGTGATGTAGGCTTAATTAAGAATGACGAGCCTTTCACCAACTTGCTTACGCAAGGCATGGTGTTAAAAGATGGCTCTAAAATGAGTAAATCTAAAGGCAATACTGTAGACCCGCAAGAACTTATTGATACATACGGTGCAGATACCGCACGCTTGTTCATGATGTTTGCCGCACCGCCTGAGCAAAGCCTGGAATGGGCTGATAGCGGCGTAGAAGGTGCGAATCGCTTTTTACGTAGAATTTGGAAAGCGGTGTATGAACATGTTGAATTAGGAGAAATTACAGCTTACGCATCTGGTGAACTTAATGCAGAACTTAAAGCAATCCGTTTACAATTACATTTAACTATTGAAAAAGTTGCCGATGACTATGGCCGTCGTCACAGCTTCAATACAGCAATCTCATCAGTAATGGAATTGATGAATGCGTTAGCCAAAATTGAAGGCGTCGACGTAATTACCCGGCACGTTCGCCAGGAAGTTTTGCAGAATGTTGCATTGTTACTTTCGCCTATCGTGCCGCATATTTGCCAAGCGATCTGGGCTGAACTTTGTCCGCATAGTCATATACTTGAGGTTAGCTGGCCGGTGGCAGACCAAGCAGCTATGGTGCAAGATACTTTAGAGTATGTGATTCAGGTAAATGGTAAGCTACGCGGCAATATAACTGTTGCAAAAACTGAAACCAAAGAAGCTTTAGAACAACTGGCTTTGCAACAGCCATGTGTGCAAAAATACATTGCGGACAATATGGCTGTACGTAAAATCATTGTGGTACCGAACAAACTTATTAACGTTGTTGTGGGGTAATCCATGCAAAACTTTCGCTCATATTTGACCGGTCTTTCTAGCCTTAGCATCCTGGCGCTAATATTCACACTAACGCTTTCTGCCTGTGGATTTCAATTACGCGGTGCGGCCGATTTGTCGTTCAAAAACTTATATATTCAAGGTAGTAAGCTCACTATTTCAAAAGATCTGAAACGAACCTTCGATACCAATGGCATTAAGGTGGTAGACAATGCTGAAAGTGCAGATTTGCTACTAGAAATGTTGGGTGAATCTTACGAAAAACGTATTTTGTCTCTAAGTGGTGATGGTTTAGTGCGGGAATTTGAACTTAATTATCGCGTAAATTTTAGAACTCGTACGTCTACAGAGCCGTTGTGGAGTCAAGAACAAACCGTACGATCACGTCGTGATTTTTCTTACAACGATAATGCGTTATTAGGTAAAGCCGATGAAGAGGCTAGATTAAACGCAGACATGCGAAATGATGCGATACGTGAGATTTTACGTAGATTAAGTGCGATTAAACCTTTAGTCAATTCAGCGGCGGCTAATTAGTTTACTAATTTACATTTATGCGCTTGTCCATCAAAAATAATGGAGCACAGCTCGAAGCACACCTTAAACAAGGCTTACAAAGTCTGTATGTATTGGTAGGTGATGAGCCGCTAGCCCAGAGTGAAAGTTTGGATGCCATTCGCGCTGCCGCCCGCAATCAAGGTTTTGATGAGCGCACAAGCTTAATTGTAGAACGCTATTTTAATTGGCAACAGATTCAATCTTACGGGCAGTCTATTTCGCTGTTTGCAAGCCGCCGCTTACTAGAAATCAATATTCCATCAGGCAAGCCAGGGGTTGATGGCGGCAAGGCACTACAAGCTTTAGCAAACAAGATGATACCTGACACGACTGTTGTGATTATTCTGCCGACTTTAGAACGTGAAACAAAAAGCAGTGCCTGGTTTACTGCACTTGAAAACCAGGCAGTCACCATCACATTATCTGAAGTGGACGCAGCCAATTTACCAAAATGGATTGCAAGTCGATTAGCGCAACAAGGCCAAACTACCAGCCCGCAAACGCTGGATTTTTTAGCACATCAGGTAGAAGGTAATCTGCTCGCGGCAAACCAAGAAGTACAAAAGTTGGGCCTACTGTATCCCAAAGGTGAATTAAGCGATGAAACCGTAAGAGAAGCAGTCCTCAATGTATCGCGCTACGATGCTTTTCAATTAGGCGAAGCTGTACTGGCGGGCGATACGGCAAGAACTGTGCGGATATTGCAAGGCCTGCAAGATGAAGGTGAACAACCCGTTGCAGTGATGAATCCATTGATGTGGGTATTACGACCGTTAGTGCGGGTTAAACAAGCAGAAATACGGGGCGAAAATTTGATGAGTGCAATGACGAGTGCACGTATTTTCGGCGATAGGCAATCATTGGTAAAAAGTGCACTCAATAGATTAAGTTTACGTCAGCTTGAAGCAGCATTGCAAAAACTGGCAGACATTGATAAAACCGCTAAAGGTGTAATGCAAGGCGACGCATGGCTGGAGATTTCTAGGTTGTGTTTCGGTCTGGCTAGGGTGCGTAGTCGTTAACACCTCAAACTTCATATAAAAAGTATAATTAACTATAGATGCCAAAAAGCGAGACTGAAATTAAAGTTGCTCTTGAAGTTATAGGTACTGAAATCATTGATACTGAAATCATAGAAACTGAAATCATGGACATTCAACAATACATGCAAACTATGGGCATTGAGGCTCGTAAAGCCTCACGCTTAATGGCAAGCGCTGATACTAATATTAAAAACCTTGCGCTTACGCACATTGCTAAGGCTATCTTGCGTGAAAAAACCATGCTATTAGCTGCAAATAAGCTAGATTTGGACACAGCACGCGCTAATGGTTTAGACGAAGCAATGCTCGACAGACTAGCTATCACTGAAAAATCTATTAACACCATGGCAGAAGGCTTACAACAAATAGCCAATCTGGCTGATCCTATCGGTGAAATGACTGATTTTAAATACCTGCCTAGCGGAATTCAAATTGGCAAAATGCGCGTACCGCTTGGTGTCATTGGCATTATTTATGAAGCTCGGCCTAATGTCACAGTAGATGCGGCTGGCCTATGCATTAAATCCGGCAATGCTGCGATTTTACGCGGCGGTAGCGAAGCCATCAATTGCAACCAAGCACTTGCAAAACTGGTACACGAAGGTTTGCAAGCGGCAGGGTTACCAACTACGGCGATTCAAGTGGTAGAAACTACAGATCGTGCGGCGGTAGGCGAACTCATCACCATGAAACAGTATGTGGATGTGATTGTGCCACGTGGCGGCAAAAGCTTGATTGAACGCATTTCTAACGATGCGCGCATTCCAGTGATCAAACATTTGGATGGCAATTGTCACGTGTATGTTGATGACGAAGCAGATTTTGATAAAGCTTTGCGCATTCTGGAAAATAGCAAAACGCAACGACTAGGGACATGTAATACCGCTGAATCATTATTGATTGCACGCTCGGTTGCAGTGAAAATGTTACCAAAATTAGCTGATATGCTCACTGCACATGGCATAGAAATTCGTGGCTGTGTCGAAACTTGCCTGCTGGTAAAACAAGCTATTCCAGCAACAGAAGAAGATTTCTACACAGAATACCTGGCGGCGATCATTTCATGCAAAGTGGTGACTGGTTTAGATGAAGCGATTGCGCATATCAATCAACATTCTTCCCAACACACTGAGGCGATTGTGACTGAAAACTATACTAAAGCCCGCAGATTTTTGCGTGAAGTAGATTCCAGCAGCGTGATGGTGAATGCGTCAACGCGCTTTGCAGATGGCTTTGAATATGGGTTGGGAGCTGAAATCGGCATCTCGACTGACAAGCTCCATGCGCGTGGTCCTGTAGGTTTAGAAGGCTTAACTTCGCTTAAATATGTGGTGTTAGGCGATGGCCACGTGCGTGCCTAAAATACCTTCATCTAATGACTGAGCTTGTTAATACAGTGTTAAAAAGTGGCTCAAAATCCTCATGTATAACGCATACACTCCGGTTTCTCGCTACTTTTTGCCTAGTCTTAACATCGCTCATTACATTATCTAAAGGTATTTTGAATTGAAAGTAATTGGGCTTTTGGGCGGCACTTTTAATCCTATCCATTTTGGCCACTTACGCATGGCACAAGAGCTTGCGGATACATTAAATTTTAGTGAAGTTCGCTTTATTCCAGCCGCCAATCCACCGCATAAATCTGTACCTGGCGTTTCTGCTGATCATCGTGCGGCAATGGTGCATTTGGGGATAGTTAGCAATCCTCTTTTTACTTTTGATGATCGCGAATTACATAGAACGGGCGCATCTTATACGATAGATACCCTCCATAGCTTGCGTGATGAATTAGGTAATGGAGTAAGCCTAGTATTGTTGATGGGTAGTGATGCATTTACCAAATTCAATACCTGGCATCGTTGGGAAGAAATCATTCAACTATGCCATATTACACTGGTGCAAAGACCGCTTTCGACTAGCATTGCTACAAAAGAAAACCTGCCTAAGGTACTCGAAACTTTTTTACACAATCATTACACCGAAAATGGTGATGATCTACATAGCACTGCGGCCGGCTTTGTGATTATGCAACATATCACCGCGCTCGACATTTCTGCTACGGCCATTCGCCATACTTTCGAACAGAAAAAATCTGCCCGCTATTTAATGCCTGATAGCGTCATTGATTATATTCAAACGCATCAACTTTATACTTAACTGTTTTCGCTTAATTAGTTGCGAATCACTCTTACAACTCAGGCTTTTTGTCTGCAAAATACGTTATAAAAAAAATTATTTTTATACATATTTTGCATCATTTTTTTATCCATCCACACACATAATTAAATGTGAAATAAAAAACCTATGAATAACAATTAGTTACTTATATTCTAGATATTTAAATAAAACGGCATAGTCATTGCAGCACTAAGCACTTGTTAACATCAACAAGTGATTAAATAATGGTTGTTAGTCAGAAAGTTGCCCTCAAAAATGATTGGGCGGGATTAGCTTGGCTGTATCTGTTTTTTTGGGTTTTCTCTGGAGTATTACAACTTATTATCTTATCCACGGGTACCGCTGGCTTTATCGGTACCCGTGCTGCAATTTACATGAGTGCACTCTGGTTAATTCCAGTCATGTTTTTCCCTCAACATACCCGTAAAATTTCAGCAATTATTGGTTTAATCTTATTGCCATTCTCATTAATGGGTCTTGGCTATTTATACATCTACCATCAAGAGTTTTCTCAAAGCGTATTGTTTATCGTTTTTGAATCAAATACCGCTGAATCATCTGAGTATATTTCCAATTATTTTAGTTTGGGATTGCTTGCCAGCTTGGCTTTATATACTGCACTAACATTCTATTTATGGAAAAACATCAAACCTGTTTATCTTACTAATCGCAGCAAAATAGTCATCAGTACGCTGATTATTAGTTTGATATTTGTTGTGCCTTTCGTCAGCAATATGTTGATTAAACATCGCTCTTTCGATGAAACAACTGAACGCTTAGCTGGCCGCATGGAACCTGCTGTACCCTGGCAGACGATTATCGGTTTTGTTAACTATAAAAAACAGTTGGATAATATGCAGCAATTACTAATGCAAAACGCTCAGATTCCGCCACTAAAAAACTTGAAAGATGACTATGCAGGTTTACCCTCAACCTTAGTGCTAGTCATCGGCGAATCTACCAATCGTCAGCGCATGAGTTTGTATGGGTACGATAGAAAAACCACACCGAATCTTGATAATCTTAAAAATGAACTGCTCACTTTTACCAATGTTGTATCGCCACGTCCCTATACCATTGAGGTGTTACAAGAAGTACTGACGTTTGCAGATCAAAGTAATCCGGATTTATATATGACGCAACCTTCCATCATGAATATGATGAAGCAAGCCGGCTACAAAACGTATTGGATCACTAATCAACAAACCATGACCAAACGCAACACGATGTTGACTTCATTTTCCAAACAAACTGATGAGCAATATTATTTAAACAACAATCGCAGTCAGAACGCTAAACAATATGACAATGCTGTATTTGAGCCATTTAAAGAGGTGCTGAAACAACCGGCTCCTAGAAAATTCATCATCGTACATTTACTTGGCACCCATATGAATTACAAATATCGCTACCCAGATGACTATGCCAAGTTTACCGACAGACAAGGTGTGCCTCCTTGGGTGCAAAATGGACAATTAGACTTTTATAATAGTTACGATAATGCAGTACTCTACAATGACTATGTAGTTTCGACGCTCATTAAGACACTTTCTGACACAAAAAATAAGAGCTTGCTGCTTTATTTGTCTGATCATGGAGAAGAGGTATACGACACAGAAGGTATCAATTTTAAAGGGCGTAACGAAGTTGCACCTTTGCCCTCAATGTATACCGTTCCCTTTATTGTGTGGGCTTCTCCTTTATGGAAAAACACGCATACGCAAGAGTATTTGCAAAACTTAAAAACTACTTTGCATCGACCTTATGGTAGCGAGAATTTAATTCATACGTGGGCGGATTTAGCAGGTTTGCATTTTGATGAATTTGACGCCTCTAAAAGTATCGTCAGTCAGGACTTTAAAGAATACCCTCGCTTAATTGGTGACCCCTATTCTAAAAAGCCATTAATTGACTTTAACCAGCTCATACAAAACACCTCTATTGTTAACAAAAATTAGTTTGATGTATGATTGTCTAACTTGAAACAAGTTAGAGGAAATTCACCATGTTAAAACTAATCGCATCTAAAAACTCAGGCCGAAGTTTAAAGGTAATGCTGTTAACGGCGCTGGTGCTTTTAACTACCACTTGCGGCACGAATCCTGTTACCCAAAAACGTGAGTTTCAAGTCGTATCAGAAGCACAGGAAATCTCCATCGGCACGCAAAATTATGCGCCCGCACGCCAATCCCAAGGCGGAGATTACATTATCGACTCTGAGTTAACCGCTTATGTGCAAAGTGTAGGCAATAGACTTGCCACAGTGTCTGACCGCAAGCTTCCCTATGAATTTATTATAATTAATGACTCTGTACCAAACGCCTGGGCCATGCCGGGAGGCAAAATCGCATTTAATCGCGGCTTGCTATATGAACTCAATAACGAGGCTGAACTTGCAGCGGTGATAGGACACGAACTGGTACATGCTGCGGCGAGACATGGCGCAAAAGGCATGGAGCGCGGCATATTGATGCAAGGCGCGATGATTGCGGTAGGGTTGGCTACACAGGACAATAATTACGCCAATCTAATCGTTGGCGGTGCACAGGTTGGCGCGCAGTTAGCCACCAGTAAGTATGGTCGCGATGCCGAAAGCGAAGCCGATTTATATGGCATGCGCTACATGAAAAAAGCAGGTTATGACCCCACTGCCGCAGTTGTCTTACAAGAAACCTTTGTACGTTTGAGTGCGAATAAAAAAAGCGACTTTATTCAGGGCTTATTTGCCAGTCATCCGCCTTCTGATGCACGTGTTGCTGCAAACAAAGTAAACCTTGCGCAATTAGGGGCTGGCGGTGAATTGGGTAAAGAAGTCTATGCAAAAAAAGTGGCTAAATTAAAATCTACCCAAGCAGCTTATAAAGCTTATGACGAAGGGGTAAAAGCCCTCAGTGAAAAAAACACGGAAGCTGCCACCAAATTTGCCAAACAAGCCATTGCGGGTGAGCCGCGTGAAGCGCGTTTTCAAGAACTATTAGGTGACATCGCCTTATCTCAGAAAAAGTCATCTGAGGCACTAGCGTATTATGACAAAGCGATTCAAATGCAACCGGATTACTTCAAGCCACATGTGCAAAGTGGCATTGCGCTATTTAACATGGGTCGCAAAGCTGACGCAGAAAAATACCTGGCAAAAAGTAATACTTTATTGCCAACCGCGCCAAGTCATTTTTTACTTGGAAAAATCGCTGAAGAACGTGGTGACATGGCAAATGCACTGAAAAACTATGCCATAGCCGCTGATTCGAACTCTGAAATCGGCAAACAATCTACAGCAGAGTATGTGCGTTTAGATTTACCGCAGCACCCAGCCAAATATCTGCAAGCTGGACCACAAGCTGATGGCAATGGTAATTTATATGCAGTGGTAGCTAATCCAACGCCATTAGCGGTAGGTCGAGTACAAGTAAGGGTCGTGCAATATGATGCGGCTACGGGTCGTGCCGTGGGGCAAAGCCAGCCTTTGATGATTAATGGCATCGCGGCTAATAAACGTGGGCAAGTTGCAGTAAACGGTGTGCGAGTAAAAACGCAGCAGGAACTACGATTGTATAAAGTAGTGGTTGAAGCTGCCGAATTAGCCAGATAACTTATAACGAGATAACTTATAGCAAGTTATTTAAGTCTAACCGACCTTGCCAATGCACCACGCTCAAGCATGGCGCAGAAATTCGCTGCTGTAAACTCGTTAAGTTTTCTTCAAACATCGGCATATCCGGGCCGATTTGGTTAGCGATCCAGCCTGCAAGTTTTAAGCCTCGCGTTTCTAGTGCTTCGACAGTTAATAGCGCATGATTGATGCAACCTAATCGTATGCCCACTACTAATATAATAGGGATATCAAGTTGCAAGGCGACATCAGCCAGCGTTTCTGTTTTATTGATAGGCACAAAGAACCCCCCTGCCCCCTCGACAACCACCACTTCGGATAAGGTTGTTAATTGCCGATAAGCTTGAGCAATTACATCTAGACGCATCGTAATGCCAGCTTGCTCAGCAGCAAGATGCGGTGCAATTGCAGGCAGAAATCGATACGGGTTGACTAAGTCTAACGATGCCTTTACGTTGCTGGCGCTGCTTAATGCCAGTACATCATCATTGATAAATTCGCCTTGCTCGTTGAGTTCGCAGCCCGAGGCTATTGGCTTCATGCCTATTGTTTTTAAGCCTTGTGATACGAAATACTGCACTAAAGCAGTAGCGATATAA
>DASQFK010000113.1:0-2724 GCA_035633175.1 Methylotenera sp. | reverse complement strand
TATATTGCCACCTGATACATCTTTTACTGCATCTTCAAACGATAAGATATTCCATGCCTTGGGCAATGTTTTTAAAGCAGCTAGATTTTGAACAATATTGTTTTCCATTAGGATAAAAGTTCTTTCAATAACTGCAAAGCTTGCGTCCGCTCTACATCCAACTGCTCAATCTCGACAATAATCTGCGCGGGGGTGTCGTGATTCACTTGCTCGTATACCACTTGTTTGTAGCGGTTAATGCTTAAATCCCAGTTGTTTTGTTTAATTTCTGCTAACGGTACACAAAAGCTTTGTTCGGTGCGGCTGCGGTTTTGCTCGCCAAATGCGGGCTGCGCTCTGTGTTGAAAGCGCTTAATAATATCCGCAATGTTGTTGTCTTTAATGGGGCTGCGTTTATCGTCTAAGCTAAAGCCATCGGCTTGCATGTCGTAAAACCATACGTTATCTGTGCCGCCGTAGTTGGTTTTGGTAAACACTAACACCGCAGTGCTCACCCCCGCATAAGGTTTAAACACGCCGCTGGGCATAGAGATGACGGCTTCTAGCTTGTGTTGCTCTATAATCGTTTGGCGAATTTGCACATGGGCGTTGGATGAACCAAATAATACGCCATCTGGAATAATCACCGCGCAACGGCCGCCGACTTTAAGCATGCGTAACATGAGGCCTAAAAATAATAGCTCGGTCTTTTTGGTTTTAACGGTGGTGAGTAGTGAGCTTTCTACGCTGTCATAATCTAACGAACCTTTAAACGGTGGGTTGGCTAAAATCAGGCTATATTGCTCGCGGCTGTCTGCATTGGCTTCGCTCAAGGCATCGCGGCTAATGAGTTGCGGGTGGTCTATGCCGTGTAGTTGTAAGTTCATGGCGGCAATGCGTAGCATGGTGCTATCAAATTCTATGCCGGTGAACATGTCTTTATTGTAGTGCGCGGTAAACGTGGCATCGTGAAACCAATCGGGGTGGTGCTCGTGCACGTATTCACCAGCCGCCACTAAAAAACCCGCTGTGCCACAAGCTGGGTCGCAAACGGTTTCCTCTTGCGTGGGTTGCATCATCTCCACCATCATTTTGATAATGTGGCGCGGGGTGCGGAATTGCCCATTGGTGCCAGCTGTGGCGATTTTGGAGAGCAGGTATTCGTATAGATCGCCCTTGGTATCGCGGTCATCCATCTGGATTCTGGCAATCATCTGTACCACTTGATCGAGCAGCTTGGGCGTGGGGATCATAAATGTTGCGCCCTTCATGTACTGCGCAAATATGCCCGCCTCTTCGCCTGCCTCTGCCCCCAGTTGCTTCATGTGCTCAAATACGGTGAGGTTATCTGCATCCACCTGTGGCTTGGTGAATAAGCCAAACATAGTTTCGGGATCTTTATTCACAAATGAGTGCCAGCGAAAGCGCTCTTGCGCGGGTGTATAAAGCGCTGACTTTAATGGAACGCCTAGTAGATTGGCTTTCCTTTCTGCGAGCAGTTGATTTTCATCCAAACGGCGCAAAAAAAGCAAAAAGGTAAATTGCTCAATGACGGTGAGCGGATTGCTAATGCCGCCTGTCCAAAATGTTTCCCAAATTTTATCGACTTGGCTTTTTAATGCACCTGTTACCATCTTGTTCCAGTTGTTATTTTATTTGTTGTAAGTATGAGGTTTTAACAGATTAACATCATATTTTGTTAATTCTAATTGTTATATTACTAGCAAAGATAAAGGGTATTGGATTTTTCCCAATACCCTTTATTAAGATTGAAATCTAGAAATTTGAGAAAAATCTAGAAATCAGTGAGAGCCTACACAATTCTTGTAGGATCTCTTTTATATCAATATTCCAATAACTATAAATCAGTGAGTTAACTGTACAGTAAAGAGACATTAATGAAAATTTGTCTCAAAACTCTAGATAATCCTACATATATCTCAAGTCGCATGAATTGAAAGTCTCTTTAAAACCATTTAGCAGCTTCAAACTAAAATAACTTAACTCAAGATGTTTGGAGTTAGCTTATCCTAAATTATAGTTTCTTAACCAATCATTTACTCGCTCGAATGTTTGAGCACTAGCTTCTTGATTCCTCTTTAGTTTTAGCTCTACCAATTCAAAAGATCCATTTCGCTTTCTTATTTCTGCAGTAGCTCTTTCAGGAAATAAAATTGAAAAAATAATTGAGTGTCCGCCTATTACCTTTTTAATATACGTGGCAACACAATGTTCCATCTGGATACCTTCATCTATAAGATCATTTGCTGAAGATATCCATTTAATTTCCTCAGTTTCATTAATTTCAGGCTCAACAAACTCTATGTCTGGATCATAATAATTATTGGTTCTAATAAATACTTCAGTCCATTTATCATGTAATACATTAAGTTGATTAATCGTATTGCATGCTTTAACAATTTTTCTAGAATTCTTAATGTTAATCGTAATCCCTAACTCAATAGTATCGAGCGTAGTTTTATAAATCTCGGGCACTCCTATTAAGTAATCAGACATTCTTCTCAAACGCCTTGAACACCACTCTTCTAAATACTTAGCACCAGATAATTCTGGGTAACGTTCAATTATGTACAAGGCCTGAATGGGCACACTATCCCAATGTGAAACCTCGTCTAAAATGTCTGCACAAATTATGACTCTCTTAATTAATTCAAGCTCATTAGATTTACCCCGAAGAAGAACAATCTTAGACAGAAATTTTTCAGCTCCGCGAGGAACAAAATC
>DASQFK010000112.1:0-3001 GCA_035633175.1 Methylotenera sp. | reverse complement strand
ATTAAAAGCAGGTTGCGGTATCGGTTATGAATTCTCTACTTTGCGTCCAAAAGGCGCCTTTGTAGCAGGTGCAGGTGCTTACACTAGCGGCCCATTAAGTTTCATGGATATCTACGACAAAATGTGTTTCACCGTGTCTAGTGCGGGTGGCCGTCGCGGTGCGCAAATGGCCACATTTGATATTTCACATCCTGACGTTACTGATTTCATTAAGGCTAAACGTGAAAATGGTCGCCTACGCCAATTTAACTTGTCATGCCTAATCACTAAAGAGTTCATGGAAGCCGTTAAAGCGGACTCAGAGTGGAAATTAGCGTTCCCTGTCACTGAAAAAGAAGCGATTGTGGATGGCTTAAATACTAATGACGTCACCCAAGTAGTATGGCGCGAGTGGCCAGTAAAAGGTAAATACCTTACTAAGTCAGACGGCATTGATGCTGGAAAAGTAGCCTGCCGCGTATACAAAACCATCAAAGCACGTAGACTTTGGGATGTAATCATGTCCAGCACTTACGATTTTGCTGAGCCAGGTTTTATCTTGATTGATCGCGTTAACGAAATGAACAACAACTGGTTCTGCGAAAATATCCGCGCGACTAACCCATGCGGTGAGCAACCATTGCCACCTTATGGCGCGTGCTTGCTAGGTTCAGTGAACCTCACTAAATTTGTGAAAAAACCATTCACGGATGAAGCACACTTTGACTGGGCAGAATATCGTGATGTAGTGGCGATTTTCACCCGTATGCTAGATAACGTGGTTGAAATCAACGGCTTACCGTTGCAGCAGCAACGCGATGAAATCGCGCGTAAACGTCGTCACGGCATGGGTTATCTAGGCTTAGGCTCTGCACTTACCATGATGAAAATGAAATATGGTGAAGACGAATCATTGAAATTCACCGATGAAGTCACCCGTATGATGGCAGAAGTGGGCTGGGAAGTTGGTGTAGAGCTGGCGACTGAAAAAGGCGCAGCACCGATTATGGATGAGAAGTTTGAGGTCACGGCTGACATGCTAGCAAAACGCCCAGAAATGGCAGCAGATGGCGTTAAAGTGGGTAGCAAAGTAGCAGGTAAAGTATTGTTAGGTAAGTACAGCCGCTACATGCAACAGTTTCCAGAAGGCTTGCGTAATCAAATTGCCACTAAGGGTGTCCGCTTTACACACCATAGCTCAATCGCGCCAACGGGTACGATTTCGCTTTCATTAGCGAACAACGCCAGCAACGGTATCGAGCCATCTTTTGCACATCACTACGCACGTAACGTGATTCGTGAAGGTAAAAAGTCAAAAGAGAAAGTCGATGTATTCTCTTATGAGTTATTAGCATACCGTGAGTTGATTAATCCAAAAGCGATGCCATTTAGTGACAAGGCAGAAGAACAATTACCAGATTACTTCTTGGATTCTTCAACCATCATGGCAAAAGCCCATGTAGACATTCAAGCGGCATCACAAAAATGGATTGATAGCTCGATCTCAAAAACCATCAATGTGCCGACTGACTATGATTTTGAAGATTTCAAAAACATCTATCTTTACGCTTACGATAAAGGCTTAAAAGGTTGTACGACATTCAGGTTCAACCCAGAAGCGTTCCAAGGTGTATTGGTAACTGAAAAAGATTTGGAAAATACCACCTACAAATTCACGCTGGATGACGGCACCGAGTTAGAAGTAAAAGGCAATGAAGAGATTGAATACGATGGCGAAATTCACTCCGCCGCGAATCTTTATGATGCGTTAAAAGAAGGCTACTACGGCAAGTTCTAGATTGTCATTCCGTGCATGACACGGAATCCAGTGGCTTATCAGAAAAACTGATAATCAATACTAAAGCCAGCAAGCTGGCAAGTATTGCTAAAAGACGCTAGATTCCGTGTCAAGCACGGAATGACAGCAAACAGGAGAAAATATTATGGCAGTTAAAATTGAAAAGAAAATCACTGGCTACGCGCTAGTCAACGAGCAAGATAAAATTGATGCAGCTGCAAAAGCCACGGAATTAAAAGACCTAAACGCAAAAATCGTACAAATTGGCGAGCCGCTAGACCGCCCAGAAAAAATCACAGGCTCTACTTATAAAGTAAAAACGCCTGTGACCGAGCATGCGCTTTACATCACCATCAACGACGTAGTGATGAACGAAGGCACGCCGCAAGAGCACCGCCGCCCATTCGAGATTTTCATCAACTCTAAAAACATGGATCACTTTCAATGGATAGTCGCCCTAACCCGCGTCATGTCTGCGGTGTTCCGTAAAGGTGGCGATGTCACGTTCTTGGTAGAAGAACTTAAAAGCGTATTCGAACCAAGTGGCGGCTACTTCAAAAAAGGCGGTAAGTTTGTACCAAGTTTAGTGGCAGAGATTGGTGAAGTGGTTGAGCAACATCTGCAATCAATCGGCATGCTCAAAAAACCAGGTTTAGACGAACATCAACAAAAACTAGTCGATGAAAAAAAGACTGAATACTTACAAAAACATGCTAAATCAGGCGAAGAGATGAACGCAGAAGGCTTCCCTAAAAATGCCAGCCTTTGTAATAAATGCCAAACCAAAGCGGCTATTGTGATGGATGGTTGTTTGACATGCTTGAACTGCGGTGAAAGTAAGTGTGGCTAATAATTAAATCATGAATAGAAAGCTTGAGTATAATGTGCGACACCCCATAAGCGACTAGTTCTACCCCATAAGTCGCTAGCACCAACTGCATAAAGCACTAGTAGAAAGCCTGATATTCAGGCTTTTTATCTATTGAGGAATGGCTTCTCACGGCCCACAGCAGACATCCATAGAGTTCTATTGAGTTAGAAAAACGGAAACTGGTTTCGCCACCAGCAACACATTGGCTAAGTTGGCAACTTGGGCGATAGGCACGGTTTCGACACTGAACCCGTTTGCCTGCAACAGATGCTGCCAGTCGGCCAGTCGGCGACAATAGAGCCGATGATTGCGCACCCCTCGCAGCAACCAGACCAAGCGATCAACCCAGTAGC
>DASQFK010000111.1:0-4768 GCA_035633175.1 Methylotenera sp. | reverse complement strand
AGCCTGTTGAGCAAGATAAACCCAAAGACGATCCTAAAGTAGACATTGCATTAGAGAAAAAAAAGAAAGAACTGGAACAAAAAAAAGCAGATGAAAAACTCAAGAAAGAACAAGACTTGCTGCAAAAGAAACAGTTAGCTGCTCTGCAGGAAGAAGCACGCAAGGATATTCAAAAACCGTCGAAACCAAATAATGATGCTTTGAAAAAATTACAGCAAGAGGCGCTGGCAGATGAAAAAACTGCAGGTGATCAACAGGCGCTTGGTGCAAAAGCTGCGGCTAATGCGGGTATAGTTGACGAATATAAAAGTAAAATTAGTGCAAAAATTCGCGGTAACGTGAATAAAACCTTGTGTGGCGATGGTAACCCAGAACTTAAATTCGATATTGGTTTACTGCCTACAGGCCAATTAAGTGGCAATCCTAAATTGATTAAATCGAGTGGAAACGCTGCCTGTGACGAGGCTGTAGAGCGCGCTATTATGGCTTCAGAGCCTTTACCTTTACCAAGTGATGGGTCATTATTTTCGCAATTTAGAAACTTAAAGTTAACATTTCGCCCTAACGATGGTAACTAATCTTTTGGCGCTTAATTAAAGTACTGAATGTAACAAAGTGTAAATCGTGTGGCGTCAAAATTTGATTGCAGTAGAATTTAGCTAAATATTTTACGATTAAATTTTTCAATCCTAATTTTTCAATTCCAATATTTTGACTTTAAGAGCCTAGTCAAAGTATAAATAAAGACATTACATAGCCTATGAATATATTTGGATTTACAAATGTGCTGACAAATGCACTCAAATTAATTATATTTTCTTTAAGCTTGTTAGCGGCTTCATCTGCGCAAGCAGCGTTAGAAATTGAAATCAGCGGTGGTGGAGCGCAACAGGTCCCAATCGCAATTGTGCCATTCGGTGGCGCAAGTACTCAAGGAAACATCAGTAGTATCATCAACGCAGATTTAAAACGTAGCGGATTGTTTCGCGTGCTTGAGACTGGTGGAGTAGCCAGTCATCCTACAGACATTTCACAAATTAAATATGCCGAATGGGCTGCATTGCAAGCACAGGCAATGGTGGTGGGCAACGTTGAAGCACTACCTGGAAATCGCTTAAAAGTATCATTTCAATTGGCCGATGTACTTAAACAAACACAGCTTGTTGGGATGCAATACAACATTGCACCGAATCAACTTAGAACTACTGCGCACAAAATTGCCGATGCAATATATCAAAAATTAACGGGTGAGTCAGGCATTTTTGCTAGCCGTATCGCCTACATCAATAAAAGTAAGGGGCGCTATGCACTACAAGTAGCAGATGCGGATGGTGAAAATCCACTGACGATGGTGTCATCTAAGGAGCCAATTATTTCGCCTGCATGGTCGCCAGATGGTAGCAAAGTTGCTTATGTATCGTTTGAAAAGAAAAAGCCCATTATTTATGTGCAATCACTGAATGGTCAGCGTACAACACTGGCCAGCTTTAAAGGTAATAATAGTGCACCAGCTTGGTCGCCAGATGGCGGTAGATTAGCCATTGTGCTGACTTACGGTGCAAATTCCCAGGTGTATACCATTAACGCCGATGGCTCTGGTTTAAAACAACTGACGAAAAGTAATGCCATTGATACCGAACCTACTTGGTCGACGGACGCAAAATGGATTTACTTTAGTTCAGACCGTGGGGGGAATCCGCAAATTTACAAGGTATCTTCGGCTGGCGGAGAGCCGCAGCGTGTGACATTTGAAGGTGCTTACAATGTAAGCCCACGTTTTTCACCTGATGGTAAATCATTGGCGATGATACGTAATGACGGTGGTAAATTCCGTGTCGCTTTGCAAGATCTTACCAGCGGACAAGTGCAGTTATTAAGTGAAGGTTCGCAAGATGAATCACCTAGTTTTGCACCGAATGGTCGTGTATTGTTATATGCAACCCGTGTAGGTGGTCGTGGTGCTTTGGCTGCAGTTTCTGCAGATGGTAGAGTAAAACAGCGCTTGAGTGAATCTGGTGGCGATATACGTGAACCAGCTTGGGGCCCGTTAATTAAGTAATCTGAATAGGGTTAAGTCAAATTAAGCTAGGAATTATTCGCTAGTAAATTTAGTTGTGCCTATCAGGGCATTGTTTTTAAGTATGTTTTTTGTATATTATTATTTGAGTATTATTTTTTTAAGGAGAGCAATATGAATAGACCTACATGGAATAAAAAATTATTAAGCACGTTAGTGTTAGCGTTAGTGCTGGCAGCTTGTAAAAGCACACCAATGGTTGAGAAGCCAGCGGTAGTAGACAAAAGCCCATCCACCCAAGGTGCTAAATCAGCAGATGGTGCTGATACCTCAGCGATTAAAGAAGTGACGATTGATGGTAATGCAACGGATGGCAGTAATCCATTAAAAGACCCGAAGAATATTTTATCAAAACGTAATATCTATTTTGACTTTGATAGTGATGCTGTAAAAGCGGAATATCGCCCTCTATTAGAAGCACATGCTAAATACCTGCTTGCTAACGGCAATGCAAAACTGATATTGCAAGGTAATACCGATGACCGCGGCACGCGTGAGTACAACTTGTCATTGGGTCAACGTCGTTCAGTGTCTGTGAAAAAATCACTTAACTTATTGGGTGTGCAGGATAAGCAAATTGAAACAGTTAGTTTTGGTGAAGAAAAAGCCGCAACTAATTGTGCTGATGACGCGTGTGCACAACAAAACCGTCGTGTAGATGTTGTTTACGAAAACGAGTAAACCTTAATTTAAAGATACTTAAATACGATGAAAAAACTGACTCTGGCTAGCTTGCTTTTAGCAATACAACTATTTCCCATGAATACTCACGCAGCTTTGTTTGACGACAAAGAAGCGCGTAAGAAAATTCTTGAATTAGAAGCTAGCATGAATAGCCAGAATCAGGCGACTAAAGCTGAATTGACGAAAAATTACCAGGCACTTGAACAGCGTGTGATCGCTATAGAAGCGATTACCAAAGGGCAAGTGCTTAATGATATGTTGAATCAAATTGAGTTTTTGAAGCAAGAAGTGGCGCGACTGAAAGGCGAGCTTGAAGTCGCGACACACAACGTAGAAGCAACGCAACAACGCCAAAAAGATTTATACGGCGACACAGATGCACGTTTGCGTAAATTGGAGAGTGGTGCTACAGCTACAGTGGCGGGTTCTGAAGGTGCAGTTGGTGAAGCAGCAATGCCAGCCGTCGCTGCAGCCGTACCTAGTAAAAATACGCTGGAGTATCAATTGCTCGAATTAGCCAATGGCTTGTCTCGTGAATCCAAACATAAAGATGCTTTTAATGCGTATGATAAATTTCTAAAAGACTATCCAAATAGCACGTTAGCGCCAGAAGCTAAATATGGCTTGGGCTATTCGCAATTCGCGTTAAAAAACTATAAATCTGCAATCGCCACGCAACAGAAAATAATCGATCTGCATCCAGATAGCCCCAAAGTACCTGATGCAATGTTGAATATGGCCAATAGTCAGATTCAACTTGGGCAAGTGAGTAATGCAAAAAAAAACCTTGCGTGATTTGGTCGCAAAATTCCCAAATAGTGAAGTGACACCAACGGCACAAAAACGCTTGAAAGCATTAGAAGCAATTAAGTAAGCTTGATAAGCAAATCATCAACTTAACTGGTTTTAAGTTAAAATGGCGCCCATAATTATGTTGGCGCTATTTTTTTTGACTAAGCATTCCATTTAACTAAATTAATGAAACTAAAAATTCACGAAATTTTCCATTCACTACAAGGTGAAAGCTCGCGTGTGGGCTTGCCCACGGTGTTTGTGCGCCTCACCGGTTGTCCTATGCGTTGCGTATATTGCGATACCGCTTATGCATTTAGCGGCGGCAACAATATGGAAATTAGTGATATTTTGCTCAAAGTGGCTGAGTACGGGACAAAATATGTCACTGTTACAGGTGGTGAGCCGCTTGCGCAAAAAGACTGCCATATATTGCTTAAAGACTTATGTGACGCAGGTTATAGCGTATCACTAGAAACAGGTGGCGCCATTGATACTAGCCCTGTAGATAAGCGCGTTTCAGTGATATTGGATGTTAAAACGCCAGGCTCAGGCGAGGTGGAAAACAATGTATGGAGCAATTTAGCGCATCTTAAAAGCACAGATGAAGTGAAGTTTGTGCTATGCGACCGCGCAGATTACGACTGGGCAAAACAGACATTAGCCACATATGAAATTACCAAAAAATGCCCGGTATTATTCTCGCCTGTTTATAAGCAAGTAAACCCTACCGATTTAGCAGAATGGGTGTTAGCAGATAAATTGCCAGTGCGTATGCAAGTGCAGCTGCACAAAATACTGTGGGGCGAAAAGCCTGGCGTTTGATTTGGCTGGTTCAATATAAATAGATTTCAACTATGAATAGTAAAGTAAAAAAAGCAGTGGTATTACTTTCTGGCGGCTTAGACTCAGCAACTTGCCTTGCTATAGCTAAATCTCAAGGTTTTGAGTGCTATTGCTTAAGTCTAGATTATCATCAGCGCCATATTGCAGAATTGCATGCGGCCAAAAATGTGGCAGAGATTATGGGTGCGGCTGCACATAAAACTGCGAATCTAGATTTATCTTTATTTGGCGGCTCGGCGTTAACAGACGACGCGATTTCTGTACCGGAAAGCGCAACTGTCGGTATCCCAATCACCTATGTACCGGCACGTAACACTATTATGTTATCTTTAGCCCTAGCGTGGGCAGAGGTCTTGCACAGCCAGGATA
>DASQFK010000110.1:0-9876 GCA_035633175.1 Methylotenera sp. | reverse complement strand
TTGGAAATGGGGCGCCTATATGGGCCAAGAAGCGTTAGATAACGGCATTCGCGTAAAAACTTCTTCATTCTCACGTCACCACGTGAACATTACCATGTGTAAAGCCAAAGCTAACGGCAACTACATGAATTCTATATTGGCGCATCAAGAAGCCGCACTAGATGGCTACGATGAAGCACTATTACTTGATGTAGATGGCTTTGTGGCCGAAGGTTCCGGCGAAAATATTTTTATCGTTCGTAACGGTAAACTTTATACGCCAGACCTCACCAGCGCATTAGAAGGTATTACCCGCGATACTATCGTGCAATTAGCAGGTGAAATCGGCTTAACAGTGATTGAAAAACGCATCACACGCGATGAAGTATATTCTGCGGACGAAGCCTTCTTTACAGGTACCGCCGCTGAAGTAACCCCAATTCGCGAACTAGATCGCCGTAACATTGGTGAAGGCAAAGCAGGCCCAATTACCAAACAACTACAAAAAATGTTCTTTGATGTAGTGACAGGTAAATCGCCTAAGCACGCTGATTGGTTAACGCTCGTTTAATCAATTTATTAAGGCAATGTAAGGAATATCCATGTCTGAAGCTAAAGAGTTGGCAAGTCGTTTTATTGAGGTCTCAGCAAAAGACTTACCTTTACATTGCCCTACAGATGAGGTGGCACTTTGGTCATCTCATCCCCGCGTATTCTTAGATATTGCAGCAACAGGGCAAGTAGCCTGCCCTTACTGCGGTACTCAGTACAAACTTAAAGCAGGTGAACACATAAAGCATCATTGATAACATTTAATTGAACTCAGGCACAGCAAGTATTGTTCTTACTTGCCTGAATTCAATTAATGCTATCCTCGGTCACCATCATGGCGATCATGGCCTCTGTCATGGCGATGGTGATCTTTATCATGCTTATGATGATCTCGATCTCGGTGATGCCCTTCATCATGACCTCTCACATAACAACCACCCAAACCAATTGTGATTAAACTAATCACTAGCAATAATTTTTTCATGATTTATCCCTCCATATAATACATAATCCAGCCATGCTCAATAAGCATATGTATTGCTTAATAAAATAGCTTAAAGAATGCTAAAACACATCTCGATTACAATAAAATAAAAAGGGTGTTGAGTCCTAGCACCAAAACCATTTAATTACTTACGCTCAGCTGCCTCATCTTTGATTTTTTCACCACCTCTTTCAATATCTTTGCCTGCACCTTCCATAGTATTGCAACCAGTAAGTGTGGTAACTGCACCAGCTAGAAACATTGTTGTAAGCAGTGATACAAGAATTTTTTTTATCATGATAATCTCCTGATGTATAAATGATTAAGAGTCAGAACTCAACAAGTAAAAACTATATCGAGACCCTCTGACTGCATAATGCGCTAATTAAGGAAAGCGTTCTGTACGATAGCGCACAGAATAATTGGCATGATTCTCAAGTATTGGGCTTAGGCTATTTGGTGTGCTGGATTTTTATAGTACGAAAAGTCTATGCTGGCAGCGGGAGCATTCCACAATTGAGAGATCACTTGCTTTGCATTCGTGACTTCGCTATTCGACCAGAAAGCAACGTTAGATGTTTGGCTAAGAACTTCATTCTTAGCAAGTAAATCAAGTGCTGATAAACGCTTCTGCAATTGATTAGCCACGGCTGCGCCAGTATCAATCAACACGACCTCAACACCGACAACTTGCTCAATGAGGGGTTTTACAAATGGGTAATGCGTGCAACCTAACACAATGGTATCTGCCCCCTCATCCAATAACGGCTGGCAATATTGCTTAATTAATTCGAGCGTATTTTCATTAATCAATTCCCCCCGTTCAATACACTCGACCAAGCCAATACAAGCTTGCGTGACTACTTTTACATTACGGCCATAACTTTCTAATAAAGCCGCAAACTGTGCACTCTTGAGTGTACCTACTGTTGCCAATACACCTATGACGCCATTTTTTGTAGCGGCGGCGGCGGGTTTAACCGCGGGCTCCATGCCAATAATCGGTAGCGTATATTTTTTTCGCATCTCGTCAATCGCCGCAGCAGTAGCGGTGTTGCAAGCAACGACTAAAGCCTTAACCTCTTTCTCGATTAAAAAATCTGCAATTTCAAAACAGCGTGATTGAATCTGTTCAGCGGATTTACTGCCATAAGGGGCGTACTTGCTATCCGCCACATACAGTAATCGTTCATTGGGTAAAAGCGTATGAATATGCTTCAACACAGAAATTCCACCCACACCGGAATCAAGGACGCCTATTGGATTGTTGACAATTGACCTGCCGGATTGATTAGTCATCTTTGAATTCATTGCATAGCCGTCATCAGTTACAATAGTTGGATTATAAGGGATTTCAATATGGGCAACAGACTTAGTAAGATTTATACCCGTACAGGTGATGACGGCACCACAGGTTTAGGTGATGGCAGCCGCATTAATAAAGACAGCTTACGCGTCGAAGCAATGGGTGATGTGGATGAGCTGAACTCCGTTATCGGCATGATGATGACCGAGGCAGTGCCTGATATATTAGTCGACACACTGACACAAATTCAGCATGATTTATTTAATTTGGGCGGGGAAATCTGCATTCCCGGCTATGTTATTTTGCAACAATCGCGTATCGAACATTTAGAAAAATCAATCGACACCCTTAATGATGATTTAGAGCCATTAAAAGAATTCATTTTACCTGGCGGCACAAAAACTGCGGCTTATTGCCATCTTGCCCGCACGGTTTGCCGCCGTGCTGAGCGTAAGTTGATAGAATTGCATCGCAGTGAGGCGGTGACCGATATTTCACTTCAGTACTTAAACCGCTTATCTGATCTGCTGTTTGTGATGTGCCGCACCATTAACAAGGAAGCCGGCGTGAGTGATGTACTATGGAAAAATGAGCATAGTTAAATTTAAGGGCACTTAAGTTATAATTTGACTATGATCAAAAAACTGCTAGATAAAATTTTTAAACCCAAAAGCACTCAGGCTACGGGTTCAAAAACTGAAGCCACTAAACCAAAGCAATCGCAGGCTGACCGCCCAATACTCGGCACAAAATCTGGTACAAAAAAATCTAAGCAACATCAAGTATCAAGCAATCATGGCGCACTGACTATAGCGCACAACAAACACAAAATCGACCGTAGTCTATTAAGTAGCGCTGCGATTAAAACGACTGAGGGCTTACAAAAAGCCGGGTTTGATGCGTATATCGTAGGCGGTGCAGTTCGCGATCTACTGCTTAATCGCATTCCTAAAGATTTTGACGTGGCTACCAATGCTACGCCCGAAGAAGTGAATCGTATCTTCAGGCGCTCTCGCATTATTGGTCGCCGATTTAGATTGGTGCATGTTTTGTTTGGCGATGAAACGATCGAAGTTTCTACATTCAGAGGCAGCCATCTTGAAGAAAGCGGCGATTCTAAAGTAACTGATTCAGGCCGGATTATTCGCGACAATGTATTTGGTTCGATTGTAGACGATGCCATACGCCGTGATTTTACTGCGAATGCGCTCTATTATGACCCTGCCAGCCAGGAAGTATTAGATTTTCATAACGGTTTTGCAGATATTCAGGCAGGCATTTTACGTATGATCGGCAAGCCTGAAATTCGCTATGCAGAAGACCCTGTACGGATGTTGCGTGCAGTGCGGTTATCTGCAAAATTAGGCTTGAAGATTGAGCCCGCAACGCAGGCACCCATCGCAAAAATGGCTGATTTACTGCAGGATGTCCCGCCCAGCCGCTTATTTGATGAGATGCTGAAACTGTTTCTATCAGGTCATGCCATTGAGAGCGTAAGTGCACTACGCGAACAGCATCTGCATCATGGCTTGCTGCCGATGCTAGATGTCGTGCTTGAACAACCGATGGGTGAACGCTTTGTGATGCTGGCATTGCAAAACACTGATGACCGCATATTATCCGGTAAATCAGCTAACCCCAGTTTTTTGTTTGCCACGCTGCTTTGGCATGAAATGCTTGCGGCTTGGGAAACTTTCAAAGCCCAAGGTCACCACATTATCCCTGCATTACATATGGCAATGTCGGAAGTAATCGCGACACAAGCAGAAAAGCTGGCGATCCATAATCGCTACACAGCTACTATGAAAGAAATTTGGGGACTGCAACCACGTTTTGAACAGCGTTCCGGCAAGCGCCCTTTTGGTTTGCTTACACATCCGCGTTATCGTGCAGGCTACGACTTTTTATTATTGCGTTGCGAATCCGGCGAGTTACCCATGGAAATTGGGGAATGGTGGACAGCATTTGCTGATGCCGATGGTGATGCACGTGCCGCGATGTTGCAAGCAGATACCGCACCGAAAAAACGCAGAAGGAAAAGTCGAAAAAAAGGCAGTGCCTCAGAAACTGCTGACGTTTCTTAACCAGTAGTTTGCATCCAATCCTATGAATCAGGCTTTTATCGCGCTAGGCAGCAATTTGGCGAATCCAATCATGCAAGTGAAAGCAGCCATTGTTGCACTGGAAAAAATACCTAAGACGCGTGTGATAAAAAAATCCTCGTTATACCAAACCGCACCTATTGGTTATGATGCAGATGAATTAGAAAAAGTCCCTGATTTTATCAATGCGGTTATCGAACTTGAAACTGAACTAGAACCGCTGGCATTATTGGATGCATTATTTGTTATTGAAGATAGCGCAGGTCGTGAAAGACCCTACCCGAATGCACCGCGCGTGCTGGACTGTGATTTATTGTTATATGAAAATATAGTATTGAATACTGAGAAACTGACCCTTCCACATCCACGTATGCATACACGCGGTTTTGTTTTATTGCCATTATTTGAAATTGCGCCACATTTATCTTTACCAAATCATGGCAAAATAGCACAGTTGATTAGCGTCGGCATCGTGTCAGGCGTTACAAAATTATCGTCATAAAAATATAATTATAAGTATAAAAGTCAGATGAGCATATTTAACAAATATCCGTATATCGTTGTGGAGGGGCCAATTGGCAGCGGTAAAACCACGCTTGCCCGCATGCTGGCAGATAGGTTTCCTGTAGATTATTTATCTGAAAAAGCTGAAACAAATCCGTTTTTGCCACGCTTTTATCAAGATGCACAACGCTATGCTTTACCGACACAGCTGTTCTTTTTGTTTCAGCGCGCCAATCAAATCAAAGATTTAAGCCAGCGTGATATGTTTGCAAAACCTATCGTGGCAGATTTCTTTTTAGAAAAAGACCCAATATTTGCGCGGCTCAATTTGGATGATGAAGAATACGCTTTGTATCATCAAATTTATCAGCATCTGCATATCAAAGCATCTAAGCCGGATTTAGTCATCTATCTGCAAACCCCGCTAGATGCACTGGTAGCGCGCGTAGAGGAGCGTAGCGTGAGCTACGAACAGGATATTCCGCGTGAGTATTTAGAGCGCTTAGCGAATGCCTACAGTGAGTTCTTTCATAATTACGACGCATCGCCGGTGCTGATGGTGAATAATGAAAAACTCAATATCTTAAAAAATCCAGGTGCACTAGATTTGCTACTTACCAGAATAGGTCAAATTAAAGGTCAACGTGAATTCTTTAACCCAAACTTCGATTAAATTGAAACCTCAAATTTTAACTACCAGTAAATTCAAGCAATGACATTATCCGAACTTCAGTTGAAAGCATCAGCAGGCGAAAAAATCGCCATGCTTACTTGCTATGACGCTACATTTGCCAAACTGTCCGAGATAGCGGGTGTGGATATTCTACTGGTCGGTGATTCACTAGGCATGGTATTGCAAGGCGAGGAAAATACATTGAATGTCAGCATGCACCATATGACCTACCATACCAAGAGCGTTGCCGCAGGTGCACTTAACACCTTTATCGTGGCAGATATGCCACTGGGAAGCTATGAGCATGATAATGAAGCTGCTTATAAAAATGCAGTCTGGTTAATCAAATCGGGCGCGCACATGGTGAAATTTGAAGGGGGTGGCGATAGAGTAAGCACAGCCAAGTATTTGGTTGAACGCGGCATTCCGGTATGTGCACATTTAGGCTTTACACCTCAATCAGTTAACCAAATAGGCGGCTATAAGATTCAAGGTAAAACGGATGAAAGTGCCAAGCAGATTATGCATGACGCAATCGCTATGAGTGAAGCTGGCGTTGGTTTTGTCCTGCTTGAAATGGTGCCCGCCGCCTTGGCTAAATCAATCACATCAAACATTAAAGTGCCTACTATCGGTATTGGTGCTGGCGTAGATTGCAGCGGCCAAGTATTGGTGCTGCAAGATTTATTAGGCATTTACACGGGCGCCGCCAACAAAAATCCCAGCGATTTTAAAAGCCCAAGATTCGTACGTAATTTCCTTAAAGAAACAAATAGCATTCAAGCAGCGGTTGAGGCTTATGTGGCTGCAGTCAAAAATAAATCTTTTCCCGCCATTGAACATAGCTATTAAAAATATCGATAGTTGAGTTACCTTTCGTAGATACTGACAGATGCAAATCATCCACACCGTTACTGAATTAAGAAATGTGCTTCAAAATCAAACTAGCATTGCTTTTGTGCCTACGATGGGCAACTTGCATGCGGGCCACATCCATTTGGTGCAAATCGCTAAACAGCACGCCGAATGCGTGGTGGTCAGTATTTTTGTGAATCCTCTGCAATTTGGCGTGAATGAAGACTTGGCTAGCTATCCCCGTACGTTAGAAGCAGACTGCGAAAAACTGAAAGCTGCGGGCGCAGCTATTGTTTTTGCGCCTAGTGTGAATGAGATGTATGCAGATTTTGATGGCATTAATTTAAATCAAACCATGACCATAAACCCGCCAGCAATTGCCGATACACTTTGCGGCGCAAGCAGGCCAGAGCATTTTGCTGGCGTGGCTACGGTAGTAATGAAACTATTCAATATAGTGACACCGAATGTCGCAGTATTCGGTAAAAAAGATTTTCAGCAGTTATTCATGATTCGCGAATTAGTGAAACAATTCAATTTACCGATAACCATCATAGCAAGTGAAACCATTCGCGAAGACAGTGGTTTAGCAATGAGTTCGCGGAATGGCTATTTAACACAAACACAAAAAATAGAAGCTGCAGAATTACATCGCCTGCTGCAAACGATCGTAGATAAATTACGCAGTAATCATCAAGCTGGAAAAATTAATGAACTGTCAGATCATTATAAAGTACTTGAAAACGAAGCTATTCAAGTGTTAATGGACCATGGCTGGCAAGTAGATTACGTTTCTATCCGCAATGCAGACACATTACAGCCAGCTGAAATTCACGATGCGCATTTAGTGGCCTTAGCTGCAGCTAAAATTGGCTCCACCCGATTGATTGATAACATTGAATTTATACTAAATTAAGCTAGGTTTTGTTGATACCTTAACATTTATTAAACCTTAATTCTTATTAAGAATCATATGTTAAGTTACTATAAACCGTTGTTTACACTATAATACCGTTTTATTATTACAGGTTAAGCAAATGCAAAGAACCATGCTTAAATCTAAGTTGCACCGCGTACACGTCACACATAGCGAACTGCATTATGAGGGTAGCTGTGCGATTGATGAAGTGCTACTTGATGCGGCTAACATTCGTGAATACGAAAAAATTCATCTGTACAACGTGACGAATGGCGAACGCTTTAGCACGTACGCTATTCGTGCTGAGCGTAATTCTGGCATTATCTCTGTGAATGGCGCAGCAGCACATAAAGCCAATCCTCAAGACATTATGATTATTGCCAGTTACGCGAATTACAATGAACTTGAGCTTGAAAAATTTCACCCCCAACTTGTGTATGTGGATAAAGACAACCGCATACAGTCTCTACGCAATGCAATTCCAGCACAGGCCGCTTAAATAATGACTCTTGATGTAAACAAAGTAAATTCAGATGCAACGTATTTAGAAACAATGAAAGTCGCAGTAGTTGAAGCGATTGAAGATATCAAAGGTTTTGATATCACTGTGATGGATGTGCGTAAACTTACCAGCATGACCAGTTATATGATTGTCGCTTCGGCAACTTCTAGCCGCCAAGCTAAAGCTGTGGCTGATAACGTACGCGAAAAACTTAAAGAAAAAGGTTATGCGATTCGTGGTACTGAAGGCGAAAAAGAAGGCGAATGGGTGCTAGTCGATTTAAACGACATCGTCGTACATATCATGGTTCCCACCACGCGCGCTTATTACAATCTAGAGCAATTATGGGGCGAGGCTGAATCACGCCGCGGCCATATCAAGCCAGAATAATCAATATTTATACTGCTAACCGCAGAGGTAGGAATTGAAACTGCGTATTATCTCTGTCGGTCATAAAATGCCAAGCTGGGTTGAAACTGCTTGCGCTGAATACACCAAACGCATGCCGCGCGATGCTAGTATTGAAATCATCGACATCAAGCCAGAGAAGCGCGCAGCTGGCAATAGCACAGAAAACATCCAGCTGATTGAAGCAAAACGTATTTTAGAAGCGATTGGTAAAGATTATTTAATTGCTTTAGATGAGCGTGGGCAAGAAGTCACTACCTTGCAACTTGCCGAAAAGTTCAAAGCTTGGCAAGATGGCGCAATGACTGGTAACCGCGATATCGCATTAGTGATCGGCGGTGCAGATGGTTTACATACTTCAGTCAAACAAAAAGCAGACTGGCTTTGGAGCTTATCCAAACTCACGCTTCCCCATGCGATGGTACGCATCATACTGGCCGAGCAACTCTACCGCGCACACTCAGTCATAAACAACCATCCATATCATCGCGAATAAGTTTTACATGCTGGCATGCTAAATGCTTAATTACTTATGAAATGCCAGTAATTTCTCGTTTTGTATGTAAAGCGCACCAAAAAAAGGAATTGCTCTATAATTTGAGCATCATTTTGTGACAATATTAAGATCAAGGATTTTATATGGAAAACCGAGGCTTAGTTTTACTATCGAAGTTTTCAGTGTCTGCCAGAAGACTCATTGGCGTAGTTAACCCTGCCAAATTAATTAAAGACAGTGAATACAGCGCACAAATCTTCCAAAAAGTATCTGAAATGGGAGATGAAGAGCTCATTTTATTATCGCTGGAAGTACAGAATATGCTTGGCTTGATGGCTGTTTCTGCAACTCCTACTGCTACAAAAGTAGTATCTATCAGACCTTTAGAAGTAGTTGAACAAAAAAAATACATGTATGGCGCTAGAAGCTAGTTCAATCTATTCACAACATACTATACATAGCAATTATTTTTTTGACTAAAACCATTAAATTCGAAAGCGTCCTCAAACCAAAGAATTTTTGGTAATTGCAATAATGATTGCAATGCCGTATTATCGCCTCTTGACTAACAAGTCGCACAGTCGCTAGTACAAAGCAACGAAGCTTGATACAGGCAATACTCAGCAAAGCCGTTGAGATGAACCGTGCTCATCATTAATAAGTATTTACGGAGTTTCATCTGATGGATAACGATACAATGATATTGCTTGCGCGCTTCACTATTCAAGCGCGCAAGCTAATTGGCGCTGTAGATTCAAACTTGCTCGCAAACGACGAGATCTATCGCAATAGCATATTTCAACAAATTGATGCGAATGCGGGAGAAGAACTCCTGCTGTTATCCCTCACATTACGCAATAAACTTGGCACTTTAGGTCAAGCTAAACCGGTTGAAGAGCCTACCAAAAGATCAGATAACGTCGCTGATAAATACAAATTTGGCGCTAGAGGCTAATTTATATATCAATACTAATAAAATCCTGAGGTTTTGTTAAACTAGATAGTCGATTGGCTGTCTTTGGTTGCATGGTTTATACAAAATCTCTGGTTTGGTTCAGGCGTGATTTACGTGATTATGATCACGCCGCACTCTATC
>DASQFK010000109.1:0-1789 GCA_035633175.1 Methylotenera sp. | reverse complement strand
TAAGCACCCGTTTCGCGGTCAATCGTTACATAAATATCAGCATTTTCTTCATGATTTTTTTTAGTTGCAGAAGCCAAAGCCAGTTCTAAAGCAGTAAAAATCACCTCTTTACTCACGTTTTTTTCGTGAGCAAGCGCATCGACTAATAACAAAATTTCACGACTCATTGCAATCTCCAACTATCAATATATTCTAATAAATTTTTCTTAAATGCTAAATACCAGGCTTGATCTAAAACACTGGACTTAAACGAGCTTTATCAATGTTATTTAATGCCAATTTGTAGGTTACTCCTTCAAAATCTAGCAACACACACTCAGCCTCAACGCCCTGCAAAATTCCTAAAAATGTCTTGCGCGGCAAGGTAGTTTCAGGTGCGTTTGCACTTTCATCTTTTATACCTACGCGCAACTTAATCTGAGCGCGCTCCCCAGCAAACCTTACAAAATCTTTCTCTTTTTTCAGCACACGATCCATACCAGCGGAAGAGACCTCCAGTCTGTCATAATCAATTTCATGCTCGACTGTCAGCACATTGCCTAGCTGGTTACTTACCAGCACGCAATCGTCAATATTCACGCTATCTTTTATGTCTGTTGGGCTCAACTTATCTATAAATACGCGTAACAATTTACCCCGATTCGAAATCTCGAGGTCTACCAGCTCATATCCAAGCTGAGCCACCGTTTTATCAATTAAGCCATGCAAATCTTGCATTCCCAAATATTCCTTACCCACGCACTCTGCAGAAACAAAAAATGGGCACAAAGCCCATTCAAATTATTTATACATTATACCAATTAATTCAAGCAATTGGAATGACTGTTATTCATCCTTTATTTGTAAAGCATGTAAACACGAGATCAAAAAGCATGTCTGTAAGCCGCATGAATATTGGCTTGCAGGCCTGCTGCTTTAATGACATGCATCAACATGTGTACTTGTTCTTACTAATGGCAAGACTATACTAACATTCAGTCCCTACAAACAATAAAACCCTCACTGGGAGGGTTTTTTGTAAACCATGCTGAGATGGTTTGATATAAATAGCTTGGCAGTGACCTACTTTCGCATGCAAAAAGCATACTATCATTGGCGCTGGTTCGTTTCACGGCCCTGTTCGAGATGGGAAGGGGTGGGTCCAAACCGCTATGGCCGCCAAGCATAACTGGTAATGTTGTGCTTTTCTCTTTCGAGAAGGCTCTGTAACAAATTGGAAGAAGTAAAGTTTGGCTCTACACATTTTCATGCGTAAATAAAATGGGGTTGTTGATTGTGTTGTCTTTAACCATTTTTAATGATGCCTGTTAAGGCATCAAGGTTGCTTTAAAACCAACCGTCGTCTTTCAGCTGTTTAAGCGTCAAGGTTTAAGGTTATAGGATCAAGCCTCACGAGCAATTAGTATCAGTTAGCTTAACGCATTACTGCGCTTCCACACCTGACCTATCAACGTCCTGGTCTCGAACGACTCTTTAGGGGGGTTAAACCCCCGGGAAATCTCATCTCAAGGCGAGTTTCACGCTTAGATGCTTTCAGCGTTTATCTCTTCCGCACTTAGCTACCCAGCGATACCATTGGCATGATAACTGGTCCACCAGCGGTGCGTCCACTCCGGTCCTCTCGTACTAGGAGCAGGTCCCTTCAAATTTCCAGCGCCCACGGCAGATAGGGACCAAACTGTCTCACGACGTTTTAAACCCAGCTCACGTACCACTTTAAATGGCGAACAGCCATACCCTTGGGACCGGCTACAGCCCCAGGATGTGATGAGCCGACATCGAGGTGCCA
>DASQFK010000108.1:0-1696 GCA_035633175.1 Methylotenera sp. | reverse complement strand
CACTGGAGGCACTTGAGGCTGCCTCAACCCTTGCCCAACCTTTGGTAGATCAACCACTCCAGGGTTAGTCATCGGCGCTGTGACCATGAAAATCACTAGCAACACCAAAGTAACATCAATATAAGGCACGACATTAATCTGGTTCATCAAACGGCGTTTACGCGTACGTGACATCGTGTGTTGCCTTTATGACTTACGTTGCAAAATGTTGGTAAATTCTTCCATGAAGCTCTCGTATCGCACTGAAAGTCTATCAACACTTGATGCGAATCTATTGTAAGCCACTACTGCTGGAATAGCTGCAAACAAACCAATTGCCGTTGCTACCAAGGCCTCCGCAATGCCTGGCGCGACTTGGCTAAGCGTAGCTTGTGCGACATTAGATAAGCCTCTAAATGCATTCATGATGCCCCACACAGTACCGAACAAGCCAATATAAGGACTGACAGAACCCACTGAAGCCAGGAAAGGTAAATGTGCATCAAGTTCATCAAGCTCACGGTTGTAGGCGGCACGCATGGCACGACGCGAGCCCTCCATGACGTCCGCCACGCCCATCCGTGCTTGTTGTTTATGCCGTGCATATTCTTTAAAGCCCGCCTCAAATATACTCGCCATGCCTTGCGGTTTGCGACGTCCAGCAGTGAGGCCTTCAAACAGCTTATTCAAATCGCCACCGGTCCAAAATGCATTTTCAAAGCTTTCTGCATCAGTTTCTGCACGTTTGATAGTGGCTACTTTAATAAAGATGTACCACCAGGAAAATAAAGAAGTAATGATTAAAATAGCCATTACTAGCTGCACTGGCAAACTCGCGCCAGCAATCAGCGTGAAAATCGACATATCGTTCGCGACACCTACATTCATAATTGTTCCATTTGGATTTTTATAAGCAATTGTTAAATCAATAAATTGTTAGAGATTTTTGTTAAGCCATTTTTTGTTTAATCACATCAGGTATAGCTACAGGCTTGAAGTTCGCTGTGCTTACACAGGCTAGCTTTACCGTAGCTTCTAATAACACTTGATTGTTACGCATAATGGTTTGTAAAAATTCCATGCTGCCATGGCCAAGTTTAATACGCTGGCTTTTAATTTCAAGCATATCGTTAAAAAGAGCGGGGCTTTTAAACAGGATATTCATGCTATGCACTACAAATATAATGCTTAAGTCCGTTTTAAGCATCGTTTGTTCAAAACCTAGCGCACGTAACCATTCTGTGCGGGCACGCTCCATAAAGTTCAGATAGTTTGCGTGATATACCACGCCGCCGCTGTCTGTATCCTCATAATAAACGCGAACAGGCCAGCTAAATGATTGATTACTCATACGAAACTACTCAATCTTGCCATGCCTCACTATTATTGAGATGCTTAGGCATGGGTAAACCAAAATGCTGATAAGCCAGACTGGTGGCTACGCGGCCGCGCGGAGTACGCATCAAGTAACCTTGCTGTATCAAATACGGCTCTAGCACATCTTCAATGGTTTCCCGTTCTTCACCAATGGCTGCAGCTAGATTATCCAGGCCGACTGGACCGCCGCCAAATTTCTCTAACACTGCTTGCAGCAACTTTCTATCCATCACATCAAAACCCAGCTTATCGACATCCAGCATTTTAAGCGCAGCATCCGCAATATCCGATGACACTGTGCCATTGCCTTTTACTTGTGCGTAATCTCGCACTCTACGAA
>DASQFK010000107.1:0-4807 GCA_035633175.1 Methylotenera sp. | reverse complement strand
GTACCACAGAACACGCCTGCAGAAGGCGATTCGCATGACGACTTTCATCTTCCCCGAGATTGGAATGCCCATACGCAGAGACTACCCGCAACCACCATAGCGAGCCATGAGGCCCAGACCGGTATTCCGATGGTTCCGAGTTGCATCGGCCATTGGTTCAGAGCCCGTAGTGCCTGAAGTACTGCAATTACGCCAAAAACAGCACCTGAAACAACAATATACTTATTTGACATTTTCAAATCTCCTATCTATTTAATGAAGCCTAACGTGGAGTTAGACCGTACTATATAAGTTGCGATCATCTTCCAGTGAACTGCGATCCCAGTTGGCAAGATTAGCTGCGGCTTCATACGTCGTTTGTAAGAATACTAGCAGTGTGTCATCGGGCGCGTCTGACTCTCGGACGACATCGTATGGAAGAATGAATTCCCGAAGCTCATTGCTATAAAAGGCTGTGCTTGGCAGTACAGATGTAGTCGCGAAGTCTGCTGGTTCTGGGTAAGCATATGCGTAAAATGCGGGGTAGGGTATCGGACCACCGCCTGGCCAGAACCCACAGCTACTAACTTCCTGCGAGTATGCCTCCCGGGTTAACCAGTCTGGCAGGTTGGGAATTCCGCCAGGGTGTTGAGGAGCACTTCGACCCGAGAACCGAGTAACTGCCAAGTCTGGAGCACCCCAGAAAAAATGTACGGGGCTGCATTTCCCGATGAATCGACCACGAAACTCTTTGAAAACTCGATCAGCTTGCACGAGTATCCGCCAAAACCTATTTGCGTACTCTCCATCGTATGCATAGTGAGTTTCGTCATAGTCGAAGCGAATCGGTTCAGGAACTTCATTGGGTTTTCGATTGATGTGCACGTGCAGGTCAAGCTGACGCATTTCTTCCATGAGGTTATTGTAGAACGTGGCCACTGATTGCGGTTCGAGTGCGATGTGACTGCTACGACCGTCGCTCAACTGTATTGTTAACCGGTGATCTATAAAGTTGAAATCAATTTCGAACGTTCGGTTGCCATACGGGATGGGTGACGTTGTGAGGCCTCTGGTTGTGACATATAGCGTGGTATGCCAGGAATGGTTCATCCATGCACTTTGAGCGAGCCTGATTTTGCCAACAATCTGCGTCCACATATGTAGTGTGGCGTAAGTCTCGCTCCATGCCTCGAGAGGAAGGATCGGCCATGTTTCCAATGGTGATAAAGTAGTCATGCATCCTCCCATCGCAGAGCAACTTTTACGACTAAGCTACACGCTTTCCAGCCGTGCATTAAGCCATAGCGCCTATCACCCGCAACTCCTGGGAGAGCTTTCTCTAACTCAGTTGACAATTTATCCATTCAATTAGATTAAGTTATCATTTAATTTATATATGTGCGGTAGACCACAGACAGAGGTGAAGCGCCATAATTAAAATTTTAATTAAGGTACTTGGGAAGGTACTTGGGAAGGTACTTGGGAAGGTGCTTGGCTTACATCAGTACTGTGCCTATGATCTATTTTCAACTAACCGTCAAGATGGGGTTACTTTATGAACAATGCGATTAAATTATCTGAACACCTCGATAGTGTGCTTAGACAAATGACTAATGAAAACGCGAAGCAAACATCTCCCATGGCTAAGGTCATACTTTCACACTACGGCTTTGTCAGACTTAAGGAAGGCCAAGGCTGGTTTATTACTAACCTGGGTAAGCATTATCTGGAAGCGACTGATAAAAACTTCTTCCCGTCTAACTTAACGATTATTGAATAATTTACTATCTGCTGTATCACTCTAGATTTTGTGATGGTTTAAAGAAGGCCCACTCGGGCCTTCTTATTCACTTACGCTTACTTATTCCTTAACAGCTTCAACAGGAATAGTCAGCGTGACTTCATCACTAACATAAGGTGCAAATTTGCCGGCGTTAAATTCTGTGCGCTTGATTTTAGTAGTCGCAGTCGCCCCGCAGGCCTCTTTCTTCAGCATAGGATGTGGCATACAAAGGAAGGAGAGGACAGTCAGTGTGACTGGCTTAGTAACACCTTTCACCGTCAAATCGCCGTCAACTGCTACGACTTTATCACCATCGAATTTCACGCTGCTCGATTTGAAAGTGATGGTAGGGTATTTGGCAGTATCAAAAAAATCTACGTCCTGAATATGCTTGTTAAACAGGGGATAGCCGGTATTGACAGAAGTTGCATCTATCACCACATCAACACTACCTGTTTTGGCGGTACGATCCAGCGTGATTTTGCCGGTAGTCTTATCAAATCGGCTCAACTGGGTGGAATAGCCCAAATGGTTATATTCAAAACGTGGCATGCTGTGGTTGCCGTCAATGATGTAAGTATCTGCAGCTGCAAACGCTGCGGCTGATGATAGTGAGACTGCAACAAGTGTGGCTAGAACTAGTTTTTTCATGGTAATTTTCCTTAAGGTTAGCTAAATATGCTGGGGTTAAATCTACGACTTACTCAATAAAGCATGGTTGATACATTTACTTTTTAGCAGGTGCGCTAGCGCCCACAATGTGAAATTTGATCTGGATTTCATTGGCGACTGTGCTGACATCGGCCCATTCACCTTCTCCAATCGCATAGTCCAGGCGTTTGATGGTTAAACTGCCGTCAAACAGGGCAGCTGTGGCATCTGGCTTAAATGTGAATGGCACTGAAACTGGTAATGTTTTACCTTTGATGGTGAGCTTGCCCTGTACCTCAAAACGGTTGGCTCCCAATGATTTAACGCCTGTGGAGACAAATTTGGCAGTTGGGAATGCCTTGGCGTTAAACCAATCCTTGCCGGTCACCTCTTCATCGCTCTCGCTGAAACCGGTATCGATGCTGGTAAGATCAATATCAAACTTGGCTTGTGCAGCTTCTGGCTTAGCGGGGTCAAAATTGATCTGTGCGACAAATTTCTTGAACTTGCCGTCTATTGGCACATTCATTTGCTTGTATACGAAGCTGATGCTGCTTTTGTCGCTCAATACCTGATTGAATTCGATGGCGTTCACACCATTTGCGATAAGAAACAGCCCCATCAGTGCTAAATACTTAACATATATCCTGCTCATGATTTTTCTCCAAAATGAAACGGCAACATACGGCGCAGAATATTATCTTTGTCGATGAAATGATGTTTGATTGCCGCTAGGGTATGTATAACCACCAAAGCCAATAAGCTGAAATTCAGGCTTTTATGCACGACCATCAGTAAATTGCCCAGACTTTTATCTTTGCCTATCAAGTCGGGTATAGGTAGCACACCAAACCAGACCGTCTGAACCCCCTTGGCAGAACTCATTAGCCAGCCAGATAGCGGTACTGCGACGATTAACACGTACAGCAAGAAATGCGTGATTTGGCTGGCGAGCTTTTGCCATTTTGGCAGGCTGTCAGGTAGTGCTGGCGGGGTATGCGTTGTGCGCCAAAATATACGCAAGATCACCAACATAAACACAGTGACGCCGATCCACTTGTGCCAGCTATAAAGCTTGAGTTTGTAGGGGGATAGCGGCAAATCGTGCATATACAAACCCAGCGGGAAAGCGATGAAAATCAATAGCGCAATCCACCAGTGCAAACCGATTGCAGTCCGGGTGTATCGCTGCAGGGTTTGGTTCATAACGGGCTTCCCGACGAACTAGCATTAACCGGAAAAATATGGCCAAGCTTGGCCGCCTTGGTATCAAGATAATGCAAATTATGTGGCGTAGCGTCTGCAATGAGTGGGATGCGCTCAACCACTTCAATACCCAGCCTTTGCATGGCATCGACTTTGCGCGGATTGTTTGTCATCAGGCGCAGACGAGAGACAGAAAAATGCGCCAGCATCGGTTTGCATAAGCTATAGTCGCGCAGATCAGCAGCGAAGCCAAGTTTTTGATTCGCTTCTACCGTATCCGCACCGGCATCCTGAAGCCTGTATGCACGTATCTTATTCAGCAGCCCAATGCCACGCCCCTCCTGCCGCAGGTATAAGATGATGCCACTACCCTCAGCGGCAATAGCTTGCATAGCCAGCTCTAATTGTGCACCACAATCGCAGCGTTGGCTAAACAACGCATCGCCTGTCAGGCATTCTGAATGCACCCGCGCAAGCAAAGGCTTACCGGTTGCGACATCGCCTAGCGTCAGGGCCAAATGCTCTTTGCCAGTCGCATGCTCAACAAAGGCATGTAATTTGAATGCGGCCCATTTCGTGGGTAGCTGGCAAGCACCGACATACCCAAATCCATCATTTGCGGGTAAGGCTTGGCTTACTTTTTTTAATAACTGCATCATTAACCCCATTAGTTCCCAATTTATTGCATGCATTATTCGATAGGAATATTAAAGCCCATCATTCAGCCATTAGCAAGGCGACCTTCGCGATAGTCATCGATGGTCTGTAAAATCTGCTCCTGGGTGTTCATCACGAATGGGCCATATTGCACAATCGGCTCGTTGAGCGGCTGACCGGCTATCAGCAATGCGCGTGCCGGGGCATCTGCACTCAGAACAATACCATCGCTGTCAGCATTGTTTTTCAGGATCGCCATGCGCTGTTGCGGCACCGGTCTGTCACCGATCCTTATTTCGCCGCGGTAGACGTAGACAAAAGCGTTGAACCCCGGCGGCAGTGCCTGTGCAAAGCTTGCGCCTGCCGGTATATGCAGATCGAGATAGAGCGGTTCGGTAGTTTCGCGCTGCATGGCACCGGCAACACCGTGGCTGGTGCCGGCAATCACGCGTACCGTTACCCCCTCTGGCGTAATAAATTCCGGAATCTCCGCACTTTGAATGTCGCGGTACCACGGCGCGCGCATCTTGT